>JAYZJX010000001.1:0-5393 GCA_036164015.1 Verrucomicrobiota bacterium
CATAACAAGAGGATCCCCATTACGAAAATCGCCCAGAATTTTTCCGTAGGGGTGTGTTCGGTTAACTGCCGCTGCCTTTACCCGAATGGTGTACCTTCCGCTATGAGGAACGCCACCCGTTCTATTCAAAGGTAAAAAGCCTAAGTGGCCACCCCGATAGAATCGACCATACAAATCGGTGTAGGGAGTTTCGGGTTTAAAACGGTATCGGTCGACTTGAAAAAGCTTTGGCAGACCTTTGGATTCCTTCCCGCTAAAGTAAAAAGGTGAGTTTTGTTGATAGCTTTTACTCTCTGGTCGACTTTCAAATTTCGTAGCCCTGGAAATCGCACCTTCCGCTGCCGGAAAATATTTCTCCAGCAATAATCCAGAAGTTACAAGTTCAGCCCCGTCGTTATCAAATCCGTCCACAGTTATGTCTGCGGGAAAGTCAGTAGACGGATTCCACGATTCCGTATTTAATCCAAGAAGATCACTCACCGTATTGGTGTATTCAAATTTGTTTAATCTTCTCAGTACCGTATGCCTTCCTGCACCGGAAAACTTTTCTCGGGATTTTGCAATCCCCTGGGTAATAATATCAATGATTGCTAATTTCTCAGCTTCAGACGGTTGCTTTTCATCTTCTGGGGGCATCTCTCCAAGATTCAACTGATCCAAAATTTCCTGCCATAATTCCTGTTGTCTAAAGTTTTCAATGGAAGTGCCTAAATGATCAAAACGTCTATCCGCTTTTTGCTTCTCCTCCCCGTGGCACTGATAGCAATACTTACTTACAAATTCCTTGGGCATAGGATTTGCCCATGAAAACTGAAAAAACAGTCCTGTCAGAACCAAGCAAAACAAAGTGCTTTGAAACATTACTTAAGAAAAGTTAATTCCTGAAAAGGTACCCGTGCTCTTACCGAAACTGTCTCGCTCCAGACCAAACCACTGCAGTGCCGACAACCATAAGTTACTCAATGGTACTCGTTTGTGATGCTCTTCCGGACATACCAAATGACCTTTGTGCTGCAGGCCTCCGCCTGCCATCAGAACAGGAAGGTCTTTATTACTGTGTCTGGAACCGTCACTCATACCACTTCCCACAATTACGAGAGTATCATCAAAGATTTTGGCTTCCTGCAAACGGTCGAACAAACGATTGATCTGGGTAAAAATATAGTCTTCTGCAACCTGTAATTCCGCGAGTTTATCTTCACCCTTACTGTGGTGTGAAAGCCCATGGTAGCCATAAGTTACACCGTCAAGATCCGTGGTGGAAAATCCTAGAGGAATTTCAAAAGTGGCCACCCGCGTAGAATCAGTCTGTAAGGCCAATGTGAGTAAATCAAAGAACAGTGGCATCTCTTCAATATCCATCCGCTCCTCGTCGGTGATCGGACTAATTCCGGGTTCAGGCTTTGGCCGGTCAAGCCATTCCTTCGACATCTGTAAGCGTTTTTCAACCTCCCTCACAGAGGTTAGGTACTGATCCATTTTATCACGGTCCGATCCGTCCAGCCTTCCCTGAAGAGACTTGGCAGAGTCAAGTAGAGCATCAAGCACGCTCCCACGATGGGTCATCTTTTGTTTTTCGACTTCACGCTCAGTTCTAGGCATTTCAGTGAACAGAGCATTAAATAAACGCGAAGGGCTGTTAACTGGTGGTATACGCACACCGGTTCGTGTCCAACACATATCAGTCCCTTCCCCGATTCCCGTGGTAATTGAGGGGAAGCGAGCGGCACTACCCACATGTTCTGCAGCAATCTGATCCAAAGAAACATTTTTTTCCGGAAACCCTTTAGATTCCTGTTTGCGAACCCCCGTCAAAAAAGCATTCACACCACCATGACCTCCGGCACTGTCATGATCAAGATGGGAAAAAACCGTAAACTTATCCCGATGTTTATCAATATTTCGCAAAGTGGGACTGCTCACATAATCCATACCCTCCTCCTTCGGGAAGAAAGCTCCGGGGTAAAAACCTAGATGATTCCCTACGGCAAGAATTTTCTTATGACGAATTTTATCAACCGCCCCGTAAGACTTCGCAGATGTGCTTTCAAAGAACGGCAAAGCCAAAGCAAAGCCTGCTCCTTTTAAAAAGTTCCGTCGGTTGAGAAGATAATTACCCGTTAAAAGCACAACAACTAATAGTAATGTGATAACGAATTAACCCAACTATTTTTTTAGCTGAAAGCGATCCATCAAGCACACTACAATTGTATGAGGAAGAGTCAGTATGGAAATGCCAAGCATTGCCTTACCCAACCAATCAAGCTGTATCCCGCGAAAAGACAATGGTAGTGCTAGCAGGAACCAGAGTCCCACCAGGGCAAGTATCGTCATCAGACCACTGATTTGTAACCAACGAGCCTTGAGTTGTAGATAGGCACCTGCAACCAAACTTTGTTTTCCAGTTGGATCTAACCATACAATACGCAACCCATGCCTTAGGCTGTGCCAAAGTGCAAAATATATTCCCAATGCCCATAAGGGGGGGAGAAATAAAAACCATAAAAAAAGAAAGCAAGCTTCGGAAAGGTCCAGTCCCCAGGCTGCCCTCTCGTCTTTTTCGAGTTGAAAAATCGAAACAAACAGTTGCATAACCATGAGGGATAAAGGAACCAGTAGGAAGAATAATTGATTTTCTGAGACCCATGATAAATCGTAGTCGATCTGCCCGCCCTGACGGATCATTTCCTCCAAGAACATGCGATAAGTTTCGTTACCCAAATAACCGGGGAGAAGAATCGGGATACTCCCCCTTGCTATGATATGAAGAATTTTCAATAAATTGGAGCGTTCAAGGTAACAAGCCCGGTGTAATTTTACTGATAAATATCGATCTCCCTGCCCCCAGTGAAAAATGGTGATGACTAGAAAGAATATGGCTGAAGCGACGGGCTGAAAATGCCAGCATATCAGATATAATATGGAAAGCGTCGGGTATAATAGGAGAGTGGAAACCCGAAATAGCCAAGTACTTTTCCTGATCATTCCCCAAATCAAAAGATGGTCGGCTCCACCATGAGGCATTCCAAAAAGAAAAAGGCTCAGATAGAGGGGTAGTAATTGATAGGAAATAGGCCAATCAGCACTCAGTAAACCCAAAATACCCATAGGAATAAGTAACGCTAGCGTCAGTTTACTCAATCCCATCGAATAGGACTTCGGGAGGTATTCCCCAGTCGATGAACTGAAGGTCAACGGATTCCATTCAATCCATTTTATCATCCTTTGTTTCTCCATGTCTGCCAAAGGCAAAGGCCCTGCAAGACAAATAAGTTGGTCAAGGCAAAGAAAAGTGCTTCTTCAATTGGAAGGATACCCATTATTTCAATACCTGAGCGTGTGGTTGAGGTAATCGTCCAGATACCCTCAGAAATTGCAAATGCATCGGCTAGGCAGAGATATAGGGTAAATCCTAACCATTGTGGCATCCACATTTTTGCTGATATTAGAAGTGCCCGTGCACCCAGCCCCCACTGCAATGCCAAGGGTGGAAAGGCCCAAACCAAAATGAGTCCGGCATAGGTGCCGGTTTCATGAGATAAACAGTAAGCCCCGACAAAGCCAGGTATCAAACTGACTAGGATTCCCTTTCCTGAGGGAGTGAGTCCTGAAACATTTATTTTGCTAGAAACCAATGACCAAAGAACCCCAGCAAGCATCGTTTGCATAACCATAAATCCATATTCTTCGATAGGTACATATCCGATGGTTGCAAAAACCACGCCGGTCGGATAACTCCAAATATTTTCCATTATCAGGTAATTGTCCCAGGGGGAAGTATATACCAAGGCAATCACGCACATAAGCCCAATACCGGTGATGTTTTTTTGATCAAGGCTTTGCTTCTTGTATGCCCAAAAAGAAATAGCAAACAATGGAATGCCGATAAATAAAATCAGGAACTCCAGATAGGTCATGTATGGCTAGGATACAAATGCCTTAACTAAGCAGGGCAACAGGATTCTCATCTTTTTGGTGTCTGTGACTACTGCCCGATTCGCATGATAGAGAGAAGGGTCTCGTTTAATAAGTTCTCCAATTTCCCTGTACATGCGTCCCGCCCAGCGGACTACAATCCTCATTCTCAAAGGAAGATAACCTATTCCAGCTTCACCGCTGACATACCTTTCATTCGCGATACTAAGTATACGGGTTTTGATTTGGCTTATTTCAGTCACAGACTCCGGATTTTTTGAAAGGATTCCTTCAACCGAGGATGTGTTTTCAAAAAAATCTGCGGGTAGATAAATCCTGTCACTTTCAGCGTCTTCATAAACATCACGGCAAATATTGGTAAGTTGCATCGCGATGCCCAGATCATCTGCGTGCTTCATGGCGTTTGGGTCAGAAACCCCGAAAATCGGACATGTCATTAGGCCAATTGTTCCAGCAACTCCATGACAATATTTAATAAGTTCGTCTTCTGTTTGGATACGAACTCCATCCTGCTCCCCAATCATAGCTTCCATTAATTCTGTGAGAGGCAAGGAAGCCAACCCCCATCTAGCCTGAAGAAATCGATAATGATCAAGCAGTTCGTGCGGCTGATGATTTTCCCAACAGTTCATCGCATCTTTCAGTTTGTTTCCCTCTCCATCGTCTGCCCAGTCATCCAGAGTTCGACAAACATAATATAATCTAAAGATGGCTTCCGCTCTCTCTTTTGGTAGCAGCAGGGAAGCCAATGAAAAGGTTCGGCTTTTGGAGCGGAAAATCGCCTGAAAACTCGTCTCCTTGCCAAGTCGGGAGGGAGGCACCAGTTTTTCCACCACCTTGGCGGAGGAAACCACTCCAGGCACACCGGCACCAGGATGTGTGCCAGCACCGCAAAAGAATAGATTTTCGAGATCCTCCGACCGGTTATGAAAACGAAACCAGGCTGATTGTCGAAAAAGAGGAGCTATCGAAAATCCACTGCCCCACAAAGTATTAAATTTCCCTTCGAAATCATCTGGAGTTACAAAACGGGAAACTTCCAAACAATCACCAAGTCCGGGAAGTAAGGTCTGCTCCAACTGGGCCTGTACTTGTGCACGAATTCGCTCGCCCGCTTCCTGCCAGTTGATCTTGGCCAGTTTATTGGGAACTGGTGCAAGAACATAAAAAGCGTCCTTGTTCTCCGGAGCCATACTTGTATCGGTAGCCGCCGGGCGATGCAGATAAAGACTAAGATCATCAGAAAGGATTTTCTTATCATAAATATCTTCCAATAATTCCTTGAAAGTCTCTCCCATGATGATTGTGTGATGCTCGACATCTGGATAGGTTCGACTCGTTCCAAAATACCAGACAAACAAGCCCATAGAAAATGATAGCCGATTAAGTCGGGAATCCGACCATTTCGATCGATACCTGGCATCAATCAGATCGCGATAAACCTTGGGCGGATCGGC
>JAYZJX010000002.1:0-8409 GCA_036164015.1 Verrucomicrobiota bacterium
GAAATTGTAAGGTCTCAGCACGCTTCTGCCTGGTTGCTTATTGTCCAACCCGTTTCTGCCCTCATCTTTTTGATTGCTCTTTTTGCCGAGACTAACCGACTCCCTTTCGATATGCCTGAGTCGGAAACTGATCTTGTCGGAGGCTTTCACACTGAATATGGTAGCTTCAAGTTTGGTATCTTTTTTGTTGCAGAGTACGCTCATATAGTCGTTGGTTCTGCAATTTTCACCTTACTTTTTCTTGGCGGTTGGAACTTTATTCCATGGGTAGAAAACCCATGGCCTGAAAATTGGATCGGTACTCTAATTGGAACTGGATGGTTTCTAACGAAGACAATTGGATTAATTTTCTTTTTTATCTGGATCCGTTGGACTTTACCAAGGTTTCGTTATGATCAAGTAATGAATCTCGGATGGACCAAACTTTTGCCTCTGGCATTGGCAAATTTAATTTTTTATGTTCTTCTCGTTACTTGGATCGATCAATCTAGTTTAACTACTCAATAATCCGACATGGCCAAAACAGTTGTTTTAGAGCGAAAACCACTCACCATCTCAGAGCGTACTTACCTGCCTCAAATTGCCACGGGTCTTAAGACAACCTTTAGCAATATGTTTAAGCCTAAGGTAACTCTTCAATACCCTGAGGAGAAACCAAGAATTCCGCAAAATTATCGTGGGGTTCCCACCTTGGTAAAAGATCCGAACGGTCGAGAGAAATGCGTCTCCTGTCAACTTTGTGAATTTGTCTGTCCCCCCAAAGCTATTCGTATAACGCCCGGTTCAGTTCCTGAAGATGAGGAAGATCGTGAACATGTTGAGAAAGCACCAGAAGAGTTTGAAATTAATATGTTACGCTGCATCTACTGTGGGTATTGTCAGGAAGTCTGTCCTGAGGAAGCAATCTTTTTGCAGGAGGAGTATTCATCTTCCGGGTATTCCCGTGAGGAGATGATTAACAATAAAGACAAACTCTACGAATTGGGTGGTACTCTTCCAGATCAGCACTACAAATGGGATAAGAAAAAAGAAGCCGAGGATGTTGGTAATTCTCACTGAACCTTTTTTAGTTGAGGGTTTGTCCTATTTGTAATGTAAGAGTTTGAGTGAATTCTTTACTTTTGTTTTCTTAATCAAGTAGGCGGTGAATACTGTAGATATTTTATTTTATCTTTTTTCGACACTTGCTCTTGGTGGAGGCTTTCTAATGGTTTGTTCAAAACATCCAGTTTCTGCTGCTATGTTTATGATCATTTCTCTTGTTGGGGTTGCTGCTCTGTTTGTTTTATTAGAAGCATTTTTCTTGGCTGTCCTGCAAATACTTGTTTACGCAGGTGCAGTGATGGTACTTTTCCTTTTCATTATCATGCTGTTGGATGTTGGTCCGGATGGTGGCAAAGCTTCTCGAATGAAGTTGATTTCCGGTTTTGCCGGAGGGTTTGCGGTAGCCCTGCTTGTTGTTGTTTTTCTTATAATGATTCAAGATTCTGGGTTGCTCAAAACTGATTCGCAATGGCTTCCAATCAATGATTCTGCTGCTTTAACGGATGGAACCAACCTGCACTTTTCAACATCGGTGAAAAACTTCGGATTTGGTCTCATGACCAAATACATGTTACCTCTTCAAATATCCGGCTTCCTTTTGCTTGCAGCAATGGTTGGCGTTATCGTTTTAAGCAAAAAAGAACAAGGTACAAAAAACTGAAATGGAAAGCGTTTCACCATCCCATTATTTGTTTATCTCGTTATTGTTATTTTCGATTGGTTTTTTTGGAGTGCTCTTAAGAAGGAATCTTCTTCTTATTTTAATGTCGCTGGAACTGATGCTTAATGGGATAAACTTGGCATTGGTTACCTTTTCTAGAACTTCATTAAATCTAGATGGCAGTATATTTGTGTTTTTTATCATGACTGTTGCAGCTGCAGAAGTTGCGGTAGGTTTGGCTCTTTTGGTAGCTCTTTACAAGAAGAGGGGTAGTGTTTTTTCTGAAGATATGAATGTTCTTACCAACTAATTATCAAAATGGCTGAACTCTCCTCACATAGTCTTCTTCTTTTACCTCTTATTTCGGCTTTCATTACTCTGATATTTCTAAGAAGAAAAGGGAATATCGCTGCCTTGTTGTCGGTTGCAACTTCAGGAGGAATTTTGGTATTTGCATCTTCCCTTATTTTTGGGTTGGGCGAGGATGAGGTATTCGTTTGGAGTGCCCCGTGGTTCAGCCTCTCATCTTGGCAACTGGAATTTGGCGTTTTGATAGATGGACCAGCCAAGACTTTACTATTTGTAGTTTCATTCGTTGGATTGCTGATTCATATTTTCAGTCTTGGTTATATGTCAGATGATCAAGCCAAGGCTCGTTATTTTGGTGGCCTGTCGATTTTCATGTTTTCGATGTTGGGAATCACTCTTTCTGATAACCTTATAATGATTTTCGTTTTTTGGGAGTTAGTTGGCTTCAGTTCGTATCTGCTAATTGCCCATTATTTTCAAACAGATGAAGCCAGTCAGGCTTCCAAAAAAGCATTCATCGTCAATCGGATTGGAGATTTCGGTTTTCTATTAGGTATTATTTTGACATACTGGACATTTGGTACCGTAAATCTTCAGGAATTATCTGTCACTGCCGACCTCGACTCTGGTATGACATCAACTTTGCTGTGTTTGCTCTTAGCCTGTGGATTCATTGGTAAGTCTGCTCAATTTCCTTTGCATGTTTGGCTTCCTGATGCAATGGCTGGGCCTACACCAGTATCTGCACTTATCCATGCTGCAACAATGGTTGCCGCTGGGATTTTTCTTCTTATCCGTATAGATTTCCTGTTCACCCCAGAAGCATTACAACTTATAGGGTTGATGGGATCTGTGATGGGCCTTTACGCTGGTTTTTGTGCTCTCACGCAAAGTGATATTAAGAAAATCCTAGCATACTCAACACTTTCACAACTTGGCTACATGGCCGCAGCTTTCGGTTTGGGTATGCCTGGTATCGCTCTTTTTCATTTGATGACGCATGCTTTTTTTAAGGCTTTGATGTTTTTAGGCTCGGGATCTGTTATCCACGCATGTCATCATGAGCAAAATATATTTAATTACGGTGGCTTGCGCCAAAAAATGCCTTTAACAGCCTACACTTTTCTGGCAGGGGTATTAGCCATTTCTGGGGTTCACTTTTTTTCAGGTTATTTTAGTAAGGATGCAATCCTGTTGGGAGCTTACAACCTAAACTCTGTTGTTTTTATTATTCTCTACTTGGGTGCAATCCTGACATCTGTTTATATGTTTAGGCTCTATTTTTTGACTTTTTGTGGTAAACCTCGGTCTAAATCATCTTCAAATGCCCACGAGTCTTCCGTTTTAATGACTGGTCCGCTTATAGTTTTGGGAGTGCTCTCTGTATTTGGTGGTTTTCATGCTCTTTACCCAACTCACTTAGTCAGTTTCATGCTGCCAGATATCGAAAGAGTGGGTGAGATGCCCTATCATTTATGGATGAATGTCCTAGGAGCAGTAGCTTGGGTCGGCGGGTTACTTATATCGTGGAGGTTTTATGGAAACAAAAATATAAGCGAGGAGCCTATTAAGGAGAGAGTGCCCGCTCTTTTTCAACTTTCTAGAAGTAAGTTGTTTTTTGACGAGGTTTATGAATTTTATTTAAAGAAAATTCAATATCCTTTCTTTAGATTTATTGAGGTTATGGAATTACTTTTTATTTCAGGATTAATGGTTCGGGGGGCTGCAGGAATTGCTGGTATTTTTGCCCTTTTGGGGAAATCTTTCTATTCTGGCAAAATTCATAGCTATTCTTTTTGGTTCATTTTGGGTACCATTGGATTCTTGGCATATGCAATATTGGGAGGAAGCAATCTTTAGGTAAATGACTTTTGATCAATTACTTCTTCTCGGTGCGATCATAGTACCTGCAGCTTTAGGCATTATTATTCTTGTTTTTTTCATGAATGATCATACTCGAGCCAAGCGGCTTGCCTGGATTGCCTTCACTTTTCCATTCATAGCGGGAATTTTCTTATTTGCCGGGTTTGATCCTTACAATGATGGTTATTCATATGAAATACTTTTCGACCGAATGGGTCTTCAGGCTCTTGGAATCACTTTTCATCTTGGATTGAATGGTGTTTCTGCGCCTCTGTTTGCTATGGCAGGTATCGTGGGTTTTTCCGCAGGATTTGCAGCTATTAAATCACAAGCAGATCGAATATCTCTTTATCTTGGGCTTCTCGCTTTCATGCAGGCCGGATTAATGGGATTATTTGCAAGCGTAGATATTTTCTTTTACTATCTTTTTCATGAGTTTGCACTCATTCCAACTTTTATAATGATAGGTTTGTGGGGAGGCAGGGATAGAAGATCGGTTGCCTTGGAAATCACAATCTACCTTACCCTTGGTGCGCTAATTTCATTGGGAGGTTTGGTCGCTCTAAATGTTTTGGTCGATGCTCCAAAATTTGACTTCCCGTCTTTGTCCGAAGCTATTCTATCCGATGGTTTAGGCGTTGGGACACAAAAGAAAATTTTCGCACTTCTTCTTTTTGGATTTGGGATTTTAGTTGCCCTTTTTCCTTTCCATACATGGGCACCGCGTGGGTATGAGGCTGCACCTACTTCTGTTTCCATGTTGCATGCAGGTGTTCTCAAAAAGTTTGGACTTTATGGATTGGTCCAATTAGCGATTCCTTTGCTACCTGCTGGAGGAATTTCCTGGGGACCATTTCTACTATGGCTTGCTTTAGGCAATATTATAATAGTTGGTGCAATCACTATTTCTCAAAGCAATCTTAAATCTATGATTGGCAATGGTTCCGTAATGCATATGGGGTATTGCTTTCTAGGATTGGGTGTTTGCTCGTCTCTTGGTGCAAGTGCTACAGTTATGCTGATGTGTGCCCACGGACTGTCAGTCTCGTTGATGTTTCTTTTAGCCAATTTTATCTACAAGCGAAGTGGATCCCTTGAGATGGATGAAATAGGTGGTTTGGCGAAACAGACTCCCATGCTCGCCTGCTTCTTTGCAGCTTCCACTTTTGCAACCATTGGACTTCCAGGATTTGGTAATTTCTGGGGAGAGTTTGCGATCTTTCTTTCTCTGGGAGAATACACTGATAATTACATTATCCTTTTTCTTGCTGCACTGGGGATTATATTATCAGCCATCTTCGGTCTGCGAGCGATGTCTCGTATCTTTTTCGGTGCAAAAACAGACGAATTATTAGCCTTCGAGAAGAAGAATTCTATATATGACTTGAAACCTTTCGAAATAATACCAACAGTAGTTATTGTTGTGCCTCTCTTGTTTATTGGTTTGTGGCCAAGGGGTATCTCAGAGGGCATCGATACAAGCGTATCATCCCGTTTTCAGTCGCTTGAAAATCCCAAGTCAAATTTTGGACTTCCTGATTGTTGCCCTGTTGACGAGGTATTAGTGAATGGTAAAAAAGGTGTATCTACCGGAAACACTTCCAATAAAGAAAATATGGAGGGCGGAAAGTAGAATGAATTCATTTTTACAATTCTCCGAGAATAATCTTTGGGGTGAATTATGGCCGGAGATTACATTAGCTCTTGGAGCCGTTTTTGTACTGCTAGTTGATTTATTTTCCAAAAATAAAAATGGATCAAAAAATATTTGCGGAATCTTTGCTGTTCTTTTTCAAGCTGTTTTACTGATATACCATTTACTTGATTATTTATTGTTTAATCACACTTTTGATCGTTCGAGTTTTTCGGGAATGCTCAGACATGGTTTTCAAGGTGATGTAATTCGAACTTTCTTTTTACTTTCTTCTCTTTGCGTTTCTATTATCGGAAATCGGTATTTGACGGTAAATAAACTCAAATTTGGTGAGTTTCATCATTTGACAATGGTTGCAACTGCCGGGTTGATGTTGCTATGCCAAAGTAACAATTTCATCATACTTTTCGTCGCACTTGAGACTGTTGCTTTAGCCTTTTATCCTCTTGTCGCCTTTAATCGTTCTTCAGAAAAGTCATTGGAAGCAGGCATCAAATATTTAGTATTTGGAGCCTTAAGTTCAGCTCTTTTACTCTTGGGGATTGTTTTTCTTTATGGCGTGGGTGCAAATCCCTCAGCATGGGGTGCCATATCTCCCGGAGATTATAAGATGGATTTCTTGTCCTTCGAATATGTTGGACTTCTTCTGGAACAAAATCCAGACAATCTAATTCTTCGATCCGGAGTTGTTTTAGTGCTTTCCGGAATTGCATTTAAGATCGGTGCTGCTCCTTTTCAAATATGGGTGCCCGATGTATATCATGGTTCTCCCGTTCCGGTAACTGCATTTCTTGCAGTTTCTTCCAAGGCAGCCGGCTTCTTTTTGCTATTAACTTTGGTCAATGGGCCTTTGCTTGGTATGACTGATTTCCTTCTTCCATTACTTGGTTTTGTCGCAACCTTTACCATTCTTTTCGGAAATTTGGCAGCATGTGCACAACAAAAGTTAAAACGTATGCTTGGATTATCTGGCGTTGCCCATGCCGGATATCTTCTTGTTGCCGTAATGGCATCGATGCATCTTGCAGGGGATAGTGACCGTGCAGTTTGGGCTATCTACTTTTACTTGTTCATGTACCTATTGGCTTCATTCATTATTTTTGGCGTGATGAGCCTTATAACTTTGGATAAAGATTCTGATTATGAATTCCAAAATTTTGAGGGTTTGCTGAAAAAACATCCATGGCTGGCATTATGTCTCCTAGTTGGTGTTTCATCATTAGCAGGAATCCCGCCTTTCAGCGGCTTTATTGCTAAATTGATGCTTTTTAATGTGGCATTTCAAACCAAGCTTTATTTTTCACTCACTGCGATGGTCATTGGGGTAGTCATATCTATCTACTATTATTTTGGATGGATCCGAGCTATTTGTTTTGAACCTAGATCTCGGTTTGATGACGAGGAAGTACCCCAAGATCCGTGGATTAAACTTGATCAAATAGGTTTGTTGAAACTGGCCATATTACTTCTGGCATTTACCTCCTTGGTATTTGGTATTTGGCAGGGGCCCTTCGGGGATGCCTTCTAGGATTGCTTTTTTTAGCTAATTTGATTTTGTTTATCCTTTAGCCCGGGTGGCGGAATTGGTAGACGCGCCAGATTTAGGATCTGGTATCCTTTGGATGTGAGGGTTCGACCCCCTCCTCGGGCACCATTAACAAATTTTTAAAACCCCTTTATGCTTGCGGGAAGAGACTCCATCTGTTCCTCCTGAAATTGCTTCTTAAGAAATTGATCAAAAGGGGTAGAGCAAATTAACAATGTGTTTGCTCCCATCTTTTTAGCTCTTAGTTTTTTGTCGTTTCTTTCGTAATCAAACCCAAAGGCTGTAATTGGTGTTTCATTTTCGCCACCAGTCTGCCTTTTTTCCCAAAAAGACTGTCCTGTTTGCAAGCGAAGCAGTGCAGCGAATTCAAATTCATTAATAGATGAACTTCTTCTATATATTTCTAAGACTGATTTACCTTCTACATAAATTACATGAACATCCCAACCTTCTAGCATTCCAGAAGCTTTAATCTCCTTTGCCAATGGTTTCCTGCCGTCTAAAGTTTTGTAATAAATTCTAATTTCGGTACGGTCGGGAAGGTAATCCAGGTATTTTTGGTATGGCATTCCTCTTTTACGGTTGGAAAGTACATTTTCCTCCCGGTATTGAAATCCACCTGAAATATTTAACCTTTGTTCCAGTTGAAGACGCTCCTCACCAATACGAGCAAAAATTTCGTCAAGTGACACAGAGAAAAGAAAGATAATTAGAAGAATTTTTGGACTCATATTATTATATTTATTGTTGTTATTTTCATATGATTTTGATGAGGATGCGAGATAAATAGAGACTTGCGTTTGCAAACATGAAATACCATCATATGCATATGAAAAATCTCTCTTTTTCAATCATTCACAAAGGATGGGTTGCATTAATTTTATCTGTTTTAGGTATTGGTTCTCTTGCATTTAGTCAGCTTGAATTTTCTGATGAAAATATACCGTCCACAGTTGAAGAAGTTGTATCTGGAATAAGCGATATTTCTCGCAATTTGGAGGATAGGATTGAGTCTTTACGCAGTGGCTTAGAAAACCCTGATTTTCTCTCTGAATACTCGCAAAATGAAGACGATGTTGGATCGAATGTAAATCTTTTAAAAGTTGAATGGCAGCAGTCGACAGAGGGAATTCAGGAAAGTGTTGAATCTACAGCAGAAAAAGTATCGCAGGCTAAATCTATATTTAAAGACTTAAGTGATTCTTTTGCTGGCAGGATGAATGATGCGTTGCCAAGTTTAGTAACTGTTTACAAAAATCTTCTAAGAAGTCAGTCCGAAGTGAAAGCGAGTGAAAACCTCTTGGCCATTGCAAATGAGGACTTTTCCAAGAA
>JAYZJX010000003.1:0-20811 GCA_036164015.1 Verrucomicrobiota bacterium
GCATTCACCGGCAAATGGTATTCTCTATCTCAAGGGAGGCGACTATACAGAAGAGTTAAAGTCCTCTGGTCTTCATCCCGCAAAAATATGGAACTTGGATGAACTTCTCCCAGATGCAGAGCTTGGGGAAAAGTTCTTGATCCATTTTAAGATTTAAGGATTCCAGACCTTAAAGAGAGCCTCAGCAATATGTGAAGGGGTCTCAGCCACGGATATACCAGCATCAAGCAAAGCTTCCACCTTAGCCTCAGCTGTACCCTTCCCTCCTGACACAATAGCCCCCGCATGTCCCATACGACGGCCAGGAGGTGCTGTTCTTCCTGCAATAAAAGCAGCACAGGGCTTGTCCACATTATGCTTAATAAATTCGGCAGCCTCCTCCTCGGCAGTTCCACCGATTTCACCAATCAAAATGATCGCCTCGGTGTCAGGGTCCTCATGAAAAAGTTTTACCGCATCCAAGTGACTGGTTCCATTGATCGGGTCTCCTCCGATACCAATACAGGTCGACTGTCCGTGCCCTGCACAAGTGATTTGCCAGACAGCTTCGTAGGTCAATGTTCCAGAACGGGATACGATGCCCACCTTACCAGGTTTATGGATATATCCCGGCATGATTCCTATCTTACACTCGCCGGGAGTGATAATTCCGGGGCAATTTGGTCCAATCAAACGAGTTTTGGAAGTAGCAAGTCGTGCTTTCACCTCTGCCATATCCCGCACGGGAATACCTTCCGTGATTGCAATTACCAAGGGAATCTCAGCATCAATCGCTTCCAGGATAGAATCAGCAGCAAAGGGAGGTGGTACATAAATCGCAGCCACATTGGCTCCTTCTCTGTCTACTGCATCCTGCACGGTATCGAAGACAGGCACAGTATCCTGAAATTTCTGACCTCCCTTTCCTGGAGTTACTCCAGCCACAACATTTGTTCCGTACTCGATGCATTGACTTGTGTGAAAACTACCGGCACTTCCAGTGATTCCCTGAACCACTAGGCGTGTATCTTTGTTTACTAAAACGCTCATCTAAAAAATTTCCTTTCTCTTAAATTAGGATTGGGCTGCCAGTTGTACGATTTTCTCTGCTGCTTCTGCTAGGGAATCTGCTGGCTCAAGGGCAAGACCGCTATCAGCAAGGATTTTCTTACCTTGCTCCACATTGGTACCTTCAAGACGCACGACCAAAGGGACTTTCATATCCAACTTGCGGGCAGCGTTTACGATTCCCGTAGCAATCACATCACACTTCATAATGCCGCCAAAAATATTGACCAAGATTGCTTTGACTGCATCGTCCGAAACTAAAATCCGAAAGGCATTCTCCACCTGTTCTTCATTGGCTCCTCCTCCCACATCAAGAAAATTTGCCGGAGATCCGCCATAGTGCTTGATTATATCCATGGTGGCCATTGCCAGACCAGCACCGTTCACCATACATGCGACATTCCCATCGAGTGCGATGTAATTAAGATCGAATTTGGATGCTTCCACTTCCTTTGGATCTTCTTCACTGAGATCACGAAGTTCAACCACATCAGGATGACGAAACAAGGCATTTGAATCGAAATTGACTTTTGCATCCAAAGCAAGCACATCTCCTGCAGGCGTAGTAACCAGAGGGTTTACCTCGACTTGGGAGCAATCCTTCATCCAAAAGAAATTGTAAAGCTTTGTCACAAGCTTTACGCACTGCTTAAATGAATCTCCAGAGAGATCCAGTCCAAATGCAATTTGACGTGCCTGGTAGGGTCTCAATCCAAGGGCTGGATCCACCAACACTTTTAGAATTTTCTCAGGTGTCGACTCCGCCACTTCCTCGATGTCAACCCCACCCTCGGTTGAAGCAATTATTACAGGCTTGGATGTGGCACGATCCATTAATACCGCAAGGTAATATTCCTTCTCTATATCAGAAGCTTCTGTAAAATATACCGTTCCAACTTCTTTTCCTTCATCTCCGGTCTGCTTGGTCACAAGGGTATTATTTAGCATTGCCTGTGCTTTTTCTTTAGCAACGGCACCATCAGCGACCACATGAACACCTCCCTGAAATCCATCTGTAAAAGTTCCTTTACCGCGTCCACCAGCATGGATCTGGGCTTTTACTACAATCGGTTTGCCTGTGGGCAAGGCCGAAATGGCTTGATCGAATTCTTGCTCGCTTTGAGCGACCGTGCCGTTTGGCACAGCCACACCTGCTTCTGCAAAAAGTTGCTTTGCTTGGTATTCGTGTATGTTCATTGAAAATTCAGTTAAGGGAAGGGGTTTAGATTGCCACGGAATTTTTAGCAATCAAGCCTATTCAAAAAAGAAAAATTCTAAAAGGGACCCAACCGTGGAGGATAAGGATCCATCGTAAAAACCGAGGCATCAAAACAGCGTGAAATCATAGCGTTTTTTCTTTTTTCAGCCGCAGGATCATCCCACAAATTAAAGAATTCTTCCGGATCATTTTTCAGATCATAAAATTCTCCCTGCTGGGTTCCGTGAAAAACAACAATTTTTTCTTCTTTCGTTCGCAGCATTGTACCGTATGCGTCTCCATGTGTCCAAGAATTGTAATATTCAGAATATACCTGTTCACGACATGATTCCGCCTCATTGCCTCCCTGAAGCATAGGCAAAAGACTCTTCCCCTGCATCTGCTCGGGAATATCAATTCCTGCGGCATCAAGGAATGTGGGTGCCAGATCCACTAGTTCGATGAGTCCTTCAATTTTTCGGTCTGCCAAAATCCCTCCCTTTGGCCATCGCATAATTAACGGAATTCTCAACTGGCAGTCATAAAAATGAGGTCCCTTAAAATAAATTCCATGATCTCCCAGCATCTCTCCATGATCAGACATAAAGATAACCAAAGTATTTTCTGCTTGTCCGCTCTCTTCCAGAGCTTGAAGGATTCGTCCTACCTGATCATCAATCAAAGTGACCATTGCGTGGTAGGCTGCACATACCTGCCTGCGGTCATTATCACTCATCGCTTCAGTATGGAACTCGCCAGGGTTATTATGTGCCCAAATCCGGTCGAGCAGTTGGAAACTTGGCTTGGTATCCTTCTCTGCTGGGTGTTCTGACGGAAGGGGCATGTCCTCAGCATTAAACCGATCGAGATATTCAGCAGGAGGGTCAAACGGATGATGGGGATCAAAGCAATTGAAACTGAAAAACCAGTTCTCCCCCTGATTCTCACGAATAAAATCGATGGTCTTCTCCGCACACCAGGTGGTCTGGTGAAATTCTGCCGGCGGTCCTTCCTGTACATAAGGACTTATTTTTTCTCCCTGAAGATCATGCCAATCCTGTCCATGTTTCTTCAACCACTGGGTGTATGCATTTTCCTCCCAGTCTGGCTGGGGATGGTGAGACCAAGAAAAATCATCATACCCATCATCCGTGCGCACTTCCACTTTTCCATCCGAGCAGGAAGCGAGGTGTAACTTGCCCGCCAGTCCACAGCGATAAGCTGCCCGATTGAAAACTGAGGAGACTAATAATTCATCCGAAGGGATGGACTGGCCATTTTGACGGCAACGAGTCGTGCGCGGATACCTGCCGGTCAAAAAGGATGCCCGGCTTGGTGCACATACCGGACTCTGACAAAAAGCATTTTTGAAAGCAGTCCCCTCCTTGACGAATTTGTCCAGATTTGGAGTCTGGGCGTAGGGATTGCCAAATGCACCCAAGGTGTCAAATCTTTGCTGATCCGTACAGATCCATAAAATATTCGGGCGATTGGACATCCTAAAAGGAAGAAACGGCTTGCGTGTTCTTTGGCAAGACACTTTGCAAATAGGATGTTTTTTTTACTTTCATGCTCTGGATGATTCATACATCTAAATTTTTTCCGAGATTAAATGACTGATAAACAAGTACAGGGTAACATCAATCGATTCATTTGTTTTCGAATGTGCTTCAATGCCCGCTTTTATTATCCAGTATTTGCCTTGTTTTTCTTGCAGCATGGACTGACATGGGAAGAGTTTGGTATTCTCAATGGAATCTGGGCCATCTCGATTATTCTGTTAGAAGTACCTTCGGGCGCCCTTGCTGACACCGTAGGACGAAAACGACTAATCGTAATTGCAGCTATCTGCATGGTCATTGAAATGCTTGCCCTGCTGATTGCCCCGATGGATGGAGGATCCACGGTATTTTTTCTCTTCGCCCTTAATCGTATAATCAGCGGCATCGCGGAAGCCGCGGTCAGCGGAGCAGATGAAGCCCTCGCCTATGACTCTCTCAAAGAAGTGGGCCGTGAAAAGGAATGGGGTTCAGTACTCGAAAAAGCCCAGCGATTCACCTCGCTTGCTTTTTTCTTCGCGATGATGACCGGGTCCGCCTTTTACGATTCAAATTTTATAAATTATTGCTTGGCTACTCTGGGAATTGATTACTCCTTTACCGCGGAGACCCTGGTCAAGGCACCGGTCTTTCTCACTTTTCTTTCTTCTTTGGTCGTACTCATTGCCGCTCTCGGCATGAAGGAACAAAACACCATATCCCAGAACCGTACCGTCCTTGAAACTATGCGTCAGTCATTTCGCACTAGTCTTAACGGTGCATCCTGGGTATGGAAAACGCCCCTTCCTTTCGGTATTCTTCTGGCATCCATGGTACTCGACAATGTGATTCGTCAGTTCCTTACCATTGCCAGTGCTTATTGGAGTGTAATCGATTTGCCACTCGCCACTTTCGGACTGGTCGCATCAGGTATGTCCCTAATGGGCTATTTTGTCCCTCGGATTGCCAAAAAACTGGCCGAGCATCGGACACCCAGTCAAAACTTTTTTTTGCTTTCTACCCTACTCATGGTTGGATTGATTGGCTTGTCTGAAGCTATACCCTATTGGGGAATCCTGCCTGCTGTTCTCCTCTACGCCACCATGCAATCCATGAATTATTTGGCGAGTCGTTATCTCAATGAAGAAGCTTCATCCGAACAAAGAGCAACGGTACTTAGTTTCCGTGGTCTCTCGACCAATGTGTCCTACGGTGCGGTATCTTTGCTCTATTCCAGCCTGATTGCCTGGATTAAACTTGAGGGGGTTGATCCTGCAATCGCCGCCGGTCAGGATAATTATCAGGATGCCGTCTTCGTGGAGGCGCTGGGTTGGTTTCCCTGGTATTTCCTAGTCACCCTTATAACGACCATTCTTATTTTCCGTTTTCGTTTCGGAAAAAAAGATACTCGAACAACAGATCGTACTTGAATTTAATCCCTCAACCCATCACATAAGAAAATCATGAATATTTCACTTTTAGGAAAAGTATGCCTTCTCTCATCCATTGCTTCCTTGCTGAATGCCGGGGAATGGAACCAGCACCGCGGTCCGTTCTCCAATAACCTGAGCGACGAGTCAATCACCTCTGCCAATTGGCTCAAATCTTCCAGTTCGGTTGATTGGAAAGTAAAGACTCCTCTCGGTTTCAGTTCTTTCACCACTTACGATGGCAATGCCTACACCCTGATCGCAGAAGAAGATGAGGACGGCCTAATGAGGGAGATCTGTATTTCCCTGGACTTGAAGACCGGTAAACGCGTGTGGAGCACTCATCTGGGCATCATGGATTACAAAGCGGGCGGAGGAAATTCCGGAGCATCTGACAACAAAGGAGGAGACGGTCCCCGTTCCACTCCCTCCGTTTTGGAAGGAAAAGTATGGGCTTATGATTCCGATATGTCCCTCTATTGCCTGTCCGCCAAGGACGGAAAATTAATCTGGAAGGTCAATGTGCTTAAAGAGCATGCTGGGATCAATCCACGCTGGGAAAACGCCTGTTCTCCCCTAATCGTCGATGATTTGGTGATCATTTACGGAGGTGGGCAAAATGAATCATTCCTCGCCTTCGATAAAGATTCCGGAAAAGTAAAATGGAAAACCGGATCCGAGCTCGCAACTCATGCCACTCCAATCCTCACCAAGATTCACGGAGTGGAACAGATCATTTTCTTCTGCCAGTCAGGACTTGTTTCTCTTCTGCCAAAGAGCGGTCAGGAGCTGTGGCGTCAGGAATTTCCCTACAAAGTATCAACCGCTGCCTCTCCTGTCGTTGCGGGTGATTTTGTCTACTGTTCGGCTGGATACGGCGTGGGTGCGGGTCTGTACAAGATTAGCAAGCAGGGAACAAAATTCTCCAGCCAACAGGTCTGGCGAAAGCCCAATGACGTGATCAATCACTGGAGTACTCCCGTCTACCACGAAGGTCACCTCTACGGTATGTTCAGTTTCAAAAAATACGGGGACGGTCCCCTCCAGTGTATCGAGCTAAAAACTGGCCGCGTTAAATGGAGTGAGGATGGATATGGTCCTGGTAATGTCATCCTTGCTGGCAAGCACCTACTCGCTCTTTCTGACAAAGGGGAATTGAGCGTGGTAGAAGCCTCTCCCAAATACTACAAAGAACTCGGACGGAAAAAATTGATCACCGGAAAATGTTGGAGCACACCCACCCTTAGCGGAGGAAAGGTTCTTATGCGCAGTACAGAGGAAGCGGTTTGCCTATCCGTCAAATAATCAGTCCAAAGAAAGAGCAGTTCAGCACAGGAGTGAATGTTTTTCGGGTCACTGCACTCAATGGGGGGATACTTTTGTTAAAAGTTTTCAATCACTTGGCCCCTAACTTATAATTCTTAATCCTATACTGGGTGGACCCAATTATTTTAAATCTGCTTTAGAGGCGAATTTCATCTCAATGCAATCCACTTTTCAGATTTACTGAAATACTTTCTCTATGAGGAAATTTTTGAAAATACTTTTACAACAGGTGGGCTTGTTTGTGTTTTCTTAATAATGGAAGTGAAACAAATAACCGGATGATCTAATATTCCCTCTACGAGGAAACTTTTCCAACACCAATGGGGAGAAGGAGAGATGACACGAAATTCTACCAAACGATCTCTGTAGACATGAAGGTGTCCACAAAAATATTCTTTATTGTTAGTTATATGCATTTCTTCTAAGCAGGATTTCTCAATCTTTAAAAAAAAGCTTAAATTTGAGTAAGAAACCAGAAACCGGTTGATGAAACGCTAAGGATGATGGTAAGGGAAATTATATTTTGTATCATAGTTATTTAAGAGATTTAAAATCATATTTACACTAAATATGTATTTAGTCAAGAAATATTTTTATTTCTCTTAATTTTCTTCCAATCTAAAGCAGAAATCCTGGAAATTTTATTTTTGGCTTTCCAGGAAATATTGAAGTGAGATACGGATACCATCTCTGATTTCCGTCTCTGGCATCTTCGGGAAAGTCTTGCGAGTGGATTCGCAGTTGAGGTCGTAAATAAAAGGGGTTAACTCGGCACTCTCTTCATAAATAAGCTCAAAATCTTTAAGCCCCATTTTTTCGGCTTCATCTTTAATCAAGGCACGAAATTCGTCCACGGCTAGGGTTTTCCCGAGAAGATTAAACACTCCATAGCCAGAAAAGGGATCCAAAACTGCATGGGCGAAACCCGCCCCAACATCATGGGAAAAGTGGTAATTTTCCTTACCACGGTAAGGAATCTCAAATCTTTCCCCCTTGGCCACTGCCTTCAGTGCACTCGTCATTGCTGCGGTAAATCCGCGATCACGCCCGGGCCCGTAAGTGGTAGCCAGACGCAGAGACACGGTGGATACTCCACTTTCCTGATGGTAAGCCTGTGCCATGCCCTCCCCCGCTATTTTCCAATAGCCATAAAGATTAAAGGGTTGAAGGGGGTCTTCGGGGCGTACCCCATCTTCACTGTAGAGCTCTCGAGGACCATTGACCGCAGTCGAGGAAGCGAATACAAAGCGTTCGAGGGATAAATCCATCTTAAGGCATGACTTAAAAAGATAAGCCGTCCCCAAAACATTCACATCCAACCCCCTAATCGGATAATCACGACAGTCGGGAGTCTGGAGAGCTCCGAGGTGTAAAACATGAGTGGGTTTCGTTTTTTCCAGGGCAGACTCGATCGATTGCTTGTCTGAAAGATCTCCTTCGATGTGCTCATACCCAATCGGTATTTCTGCAGGTGGTTTGCGGTTGAAACCGAAAACCTGACACCCTTCCTCCAATAATATACCAACCGCATGTGCACCTATACATCCCGTCGATCCCGTAACAAAAACTCTTTTTTCACTCATTAGTTATAAAAGAACGAGGGAAGCCAGTCCTAGAAAGGCAAAGAAGCCAACCACATCTGTAATCGTGGTGACAAAGACACCTGAAGCCACCGCAGGATCAATTTTTATCCTGGATAGGATGAGCGGTAAGGCTACACCTGCAATTCCTGCCACTACCAAATTTATAATCATTGCTCCGGCAATGATACCACCAAGTAAACCGGAATTATTTAAATCACGAAACCATAGATAAGTGATAACTCCGGTAACGGCCGCAAAGAGGCAACCATTCAGAAAACCTACCACTAATTCCTTACGAAATGTACGGAATGCGTTATATGTGGTTAATTCTTTGGTTGCAAGTGCCCGCACTGTAATAGTCATAGTCTGAGTACCTGCATTTCCCCCCATCGAAGCAACGATAGGCATAAGCACGGCAAGGGCAACCATCTGCTCAATTGTGGCATCAAACAGACTGATCACAAAGGAAGCCAAAATGGCCGTACCAAGGTTTATGAGTAGCCAGGTGAACCTCTTGGTGGATGATTCCCAAACGCTGTCGTCAACTGTTTCCTCTCCTACCCCGCCAAGCAATAAAATATCCTCCTCAAATTCTTCTCGTGCAACTTCCATAACATCATCAACTGTAATCATGCCAAGAAGTTTGCCTTCCTGATCAACGACCCCGGCGGTGGTAAGATCGTATTTTTCAAACAGAAGAGCGACTTCTTCTTGCATCATCTCCGCAGGAATAATCACCTGGGTGTCATCACAAATTTCACGCATCAGGGTGGGTCTGGGAGAACGCAAAATACGAGATAAAGAAATCACCCCAATCGGTTTATCTTCAGCGTCAACTACAAAGACATCAAGGAATTCCTCCGGCAGGTCTTCCTCTTCACGAAGGAAATCGATCGTTTTCCCCACATCCCAGTCCTTGCCCACTGAGACAAGTTCTGTCTGCATTCTACGGCCAGCACTATCTTCAGGATAAGCAAGGCCAGTCTCGATATCTTCGCGTTCCTCATCCGCTACCTGATTAAGGATCTCTTCCCGATCCTCAACATCCATATCCTCGAGCACCTGTACTGCCTCATCAGAATCCATCTCAGAAATAACATCCGCTACCTCCTTAGTAGACAGATTATCTGTAATTTCATGCCGTAAATGGTCTTCAAGTTCGAAGAGCAGATCAGGATCCAAATCATTTTTAAATGATTCAAGCAGCCGGGAACGTAAACTTTTGGGAAGCAATCCAAACGCATCTGCCAGGTCGGAGTGGTGAAAACCCTGCAGATGCAGCTTTACATCTTCATCAGTTCCTCCTTCCAATAAATCAACTAATTCATCAAATCGGGTTGATATCTCCTGCGAATTTTTTGGGTCGATGCGATGAATCACATCTGTATTTTCCTTAAATGCATTCATCGGATTTGGAGAGTTTGGAAAGATAAAAAATAGACACCTTTTTATAACTTTTAGTTATCCTACCTGCAATCGAAATTCCTAATCCCTAGAATGTATTAAACTTTTGTCAGGAACTCTTTCATTGTTCTCTCGAGCATCGCAATGTGTGCCTTAACCCTGATTCCTAGATCATATTCTGATGGAGTCTCAAAAACAAAGGTTCTTCCAGAAAAATTTTCCTGAAGAAAGGCTGCTTCCGGCAAACCCTCCTTAGGCAAGGAGTCTTTTGTCGGACGAATAATACCATTTTTCGACCACCTACCTTCAATTTTTTTCCGTGAATCGATCGGTATATGCTTACTCCCTGAGCTTAGAATCTCATGGGCAAGATCATCATGCTTTTTTCTTACAGTTGATTCATAAAGGTAGATACCATCAGCATCAAAATCTTCATGAAGATTTATAGCTAAGCAACTATCTAAACCATTGATTCTTTCTTTTATACTCGAAATGGCGGACTTCTTTTTACTATGCCAATAACGATTGAGATCTCTACCATCTGAATCCAAACGGCTATTATTAATAAACCCCCAAGGGTTCAAACATGGATAAATCAAAAGATTTATTTCATGTAAAACCTTGATGTGGTTTAATAGCCAATAAAGCAAACCCCATACTCCCGCAGGTTCGTCGCCATGAATTCCTGCCGAAAGATAGATAAGTTTTTCTGGACCATTTGCTACCGATGAAATTTCAAAAAGAGGATAGCCATCTGATTCTGCAAATTTCTTGATTCTTAAATGATTAGCACTCGATAAAGAGTGCCAAATCTCGATCAAATTAGAATAATCATGACAGAATGCATAATTCTTTTTTGAAAAAGCTTTCATAATTCGCACATTGGCGAAATAATTTCTTCATTCAAGAAACAAAGGCTTTACCATTGCTTTATAAAGCCTTCACAAACACCCTGCCTCTACTACGGAAAGAGATAAATCAAATTAGTTATTCTTCCACACGAATCCTTGACCCTGGCAAAACCTCTATTCTTGCATTCATCAAGAGAATTTACACGACCCAAAAAATAGTTTTGGAAGGGATTGTCATAATTATTACTGCTATCTACCTCAATAACTTGAGCGGAATTACTGTTACTACTTGTATTTCCGCCCGATGGTCTTGGAGGATTGTATACTTTTCGAAGGGCACCACATGTTCGATGAATGACAGTTGAGGCACTTACATCTGATTGGATTTCATCAAAATCGGTAAGTCTATTTTTAGTAAAAAGATCATCGACATGATTTTTGATATCTTTGGTTATCCGAGAGGCTGAGGAATTTTCGGTGAAATTTGAGTCGGACATATTAAATTGTAGCGCATGAAAATATAAAAATACAAAAAAAAGTTAAAAATTTACCATTTCAAAGAATTTAATTCTTGGGAAGGTGCAAAAGTAGAATGCCAACTGGCTCAATCTAACCCGGAGAAGTCCAAAAATATATCATCTGTTAAGTCTTGCACCAAGCCCCCCGCCATAGCCTGCTAATTCTAGATAAGCTTTTCCAATTGTGTCGCCTTTATCATCCATTACTTTGCAGCCCCCTTCCCAGTAGGCATTGTCTGCCTGATTTCCGTAAAATTCTTGATTCTCGATCAGAGGTTCGATTCGGTAGGTTACTTTTCCCCGGTTTGGATGATTAGCAGAAATCTTGACAGTGGTTGGATAAGTAAGAGCCGTTTTCGGACTCGTCCATTCGCTCTCCTCAATCCACGAAAATTGGTTGGCATACACCTGCTCAGTGTTTCCCTCTTTATCAATCCAATAGACCGAGGACCACCGGTCACTGCTCCCGTCTTCTCTGCGCAGCCTGTAGGCTTTCACCTCGGTTCCGTCGTAGAGTTGCATGCACGTCCAGTCCCATCCGGCAAGTCCTTCCCCAAGCTGGCTAGATGAAATCTCATGATCCATCCATGCCTCACCTTTTACCTCCATCTCATCCCCCTCATAGATAAGTTTTCCTTTCGCTTGGAGCCTCGTATAAGTCCAGTACCAACTTACGGATGCTGGATCATCTCCTTTTCGGCTTAGCCCCCGGTCCCCAAAACGAACAATTGGCTTTAATGGAATTAATTCCAATTCCAACTGCCCACCATTAGGATATCGGGTTGAAAGAAAATGGCCTTGTCCATCTTCCAGCATATTTGCTTCAATACCCCCTACTTTAATAGACAAACTGTTTTTCCCTACTCGCCCCTGCCAACCTTCCCGCATTACTCTTTCATGATGAATGTAACGTCCGTCATTCAGATCGGTTAGGGCAGCATGAGCAAGGTAAAGTTGATTATTCCCAAAGCGTTCAGCAGTGGAATCATTCGAATCAAACGGATCACCAGCCAACCGAAAAACGGTCGACTGAAACCCAAATTTCTTGTCTCCGTCGACCGTTTGCAAATGTCCGATCCAGTACCACCACTCCAACCCGTAGGTCCGATGGGCACCGTGATCTTTGGGAAACAGTGGTGTGTAATCCGGCGAAGGCACCGGGTAGCCTTTATTTGAAAAGTTGGGTGGCTGAATCCACTCAGCACCGAGAGATAAAAGCTGACAAGATATCACTAACATAAAAATAACAAATTTCATCTTCTTCGCATCCTCCAGTAAGTTGCGGAACATACCCCTGATGTAAATCCAACCAATACAATCAACACTCCAAAAAGAAGAATATTTCCAATTGGAATAGTCCACAGCAAGGTCCACCCGAAAGACTCCACATTGATCACAAAAATTAACAGCCAGCCCATTGACAAGCCGGCAATCACTCCCGCAAACCATGCCGCCAAGCCGATACCTCCGCCCTCCAAACCAGCCGAAAGCACAAAGCGTGAACTGGAAAAACCAAGATGTTTAAGCGTTTGCCAGGTCTGGCTGGATTCATCGAAAATCGATAAGAGTCCGAGCAGTAATCCTGCAAACGCGACCAGTAATCCGATAATGCTTAGTGCATGAGTAGCCTGAAAAGTCTGCTCAAAGATACCGAGTGCCACATCCCTCAATTCTTTTTCATTTCGAATATCCAATCCGGGAAAAGCCAATCGTAATCGCTCACGGGTCTCTTTTACTTTACTTTGATCATCAAGAAATAGGCTGGCGTTTATCGGACGGTCGCTTCCTACCCACTGGATCCATTTCTGTCTGTCGACCGCAGCCATTCCAAATTCATTTCCGTAATCACAAAAAATACCTACCGGAGAAACTTTCTTTTTTCCCACGGGAGTTTCTAGTTCGACTGCACCACCATCAAGCAAATCAAAACGACGGGCAAAAGCCTCACTGACCAATGCCGGTTCCGCCCCCTGCTCTGGTTTAAGTTCTCCCGGTTCTCTCAACCATATCTGGCGTGCAACCCTGCTCCAATGATCAAGATCAACCCCTGCTAACACCGTAACTCCCTCTTCCGGCTTGGCATAACATATCCGCATGACATCCGCATATTTGATATTAGGGTCACTCAAAACTTCTTTCATCAATTCAGGATCGATTCCATTTAAATTACCTGCTCCAGTCACTCCTCTTTCGGAAACATAGAGATCCGCCTGAAAGCGAACATCAAACCATTCCTCGATCGTATCACGGAAACTGCCAATCATTTGAAACATTCCCGTCACCATACTTACAGCAACCACCAGTCCTGCCACAGCCAGTCGATGCCTACTGGAACCATCATATAAACGACTACATGCCAATCTGGAAACTGACCCGGAACAAAAGGGAAGAAACCACCCTGCCATTAGAACTAGTAAATGCCCCGACAAGAGAGCCGATCCAAGAATCCAGCAGCCTGCAGTCACGAATCCTCCGACTGGCAATTTCGAACCGCCCCCCAACTCAAAGCTTGGAAAGAGCAAAGCTAGCGAACCCAAAAATAATAAAATCAATCCCATTCTCGGATTTCGTAACCAGTGAAATCCAGGCGACCAGTCACCCCTTGCCAAAATCTGTGCGGGTGGAGTCTGAGTTGCATCCCTTGCCGGTATCCAACCTGCCAAAAGGCTAAAGGTCACACCCAAACCAATCCCAATAATTAAATCGGTCACAGTAATGGAGAGTGCCTCAACTGAGGTGGCGAAATAAAGGACATTTACGGTTTCCGATAGCATCCCCACTGCTCCCAACGCCAAAATATACCCAACACCCACTCCTGCAATCGAACCAATAATGCCGAGAAAGAGAGCTTCCAATAAATAGATAGCAAATAACACTCCTCCATCCACGCCCATGGACCGAAGGGTGGCTATTTCCCCACGCCTGCGTACAACCGCCGCATCAAGTGCCTGTAAAATAAGATAGGCACCTACCAGGATGGCAATAAGAGAGAGAATAGTAAGATTAAGTCGGAAGGCGGCCGTCATAGCCGCCCGGTCAGCAGCACGATCCTGAGTTGGGGATAGAATTAGATTGGATGGGATGTTAGCCTCGAGCCTCTTTTTAATCAGGCTCAGATATTCTTTATCTTCGCGCTTGGAAGCTTGATGAACGATGACCTCTACCCGGTTTAATTCAGATGGACGACTTAGAAGATTTTGGACCGTAGGCAGATCAGCAAGCACGAGATCGTCTGGTAACCTATTTCGTTTATCCTCTAAGATCATTCTTACTTTCATCTCACACATACGTCCACTAGCCAGAATGGAAATGACACTTTGTTCCTCCAGCCCTAAATCTTCGGCTAACTTTCTGCCCACCCAGACTTCATTATCAGTTCCGATCCAGTTATACCATTTACTTTCATCATCGGAAAACTGGAACCGGTCTCCCGTTATATTTGGTAGGTTACCGATGGATAATAAATCAAGCCCGACTAATTTTAGCTGTTTATTTTCCTTTCCATCTGCTCGAATTGCAGTCACTGAACCCTCTATCACTGGTACAAGATGCCAGTCTGGATCGGTTGCCAAAGTACTCAAACCATCTAGGTCTTTTTCCTGTAACCTCTGGATGGAGGACTCGATCAGAAAATCACTTTGGCCTGAAATCGCCTGATTGAATAGGCCAAAGTTGGCTGTAGCAGAACGGCTTGCCTGTCGAATCCCGTTAAACGCACCGACCCCAACAGCGACTATTGCAACAAGCAGAAAATAATGTCCGGCTTTTTTTCGCCAATGTCTGAAAGTCGTTTTTGTAAGCAACAACCAAGCGATTTCTACATGTGATAATAAAGAACTCACACCGATCAAGAAACCAATAACCCATCCTTCATAATAATCACTCGATTGCAAATTCGAGTTGATGCTTTGTCATGGGTAACCAACAGCAGGGATACATTGAATTCATCGGATAGGCTCTCCAATAAACCCAGTACTTGAGCTCCTGCCTCCGAGTCCAGACTGCCCGTTGGTTCATCTGCCAGCACCAACTTTGGCTTGTGAATAAGAGCCCGGGCAATTGCAACCCGCTGGCGCTCACCCCCACTAAGAGAATTTGGAAGATGTTTGGCCCTATGGTTCATTCCAACCAGTTCCAAAAGCTCATGCACTCGTCTCTTCCTTTCTTTTTGGCTTATCCGTGCCAACTGAGCGGAAAATTCTACATTCTCAAAAGCATTCAGAGTAGGAAGAAGATGAAAGGATTGAAAAACATAACCCACTTTCTCACGCCTCAATCTTTCTAATTCACGAGATGAAAGTTTCCCGAGATTTTCACCATCCATATAGATTTCTCCTTCGTCCACAGTTTCGATACCGCAGATACAGTTAAGAAGAGTGGATTTACCGCTTCCGCTTGGTCCCATAAGAGCAACCCGTTCTCCTGATTTTATTTTCAGGTCAACCCCTCGTAGCACTGAAACATCAGCAAACGACTTTTTGACGGAGTCAATTGTAACTACATTATTTATCACAAAAATTCAAATTATGAACTTAGAATATGAGAAAATTCTAAAACTCCAAAATCAACTTCACTTTTAGATGACCCAATCAAATTGAATCAACCCCTTTGGGGGATTAGCTCACTACCAACTTTCAGGTATCTTACCGCAACCTAAAGCAGTTTAAAGAAAAGTATATTTAAATACTATATCGCCTTTTCGGCTTCTTTTTTAAGGCGATCGATAATCGCATCCACTGATATTTCCAGATCAATATGTAGAGTCGAATCATTTCGCTGAATTGAAAAATCACGAATCATGGAATCAATGTTTTGATCTTTGGGGAAACTCATTTTCATCATGGCGTAACCACCCCTGATCATATTTTCAATCTGCTCAGAACTCTTTTCAGATTTTGCTTCAATAATACCAGAAAGTTTAAGGCAACCCAAATGCTCATTTATCGACATACCAAAAGCATTCATGACTTCAGTCATTCGCTTTGCACGGTGGTCCATATCAATATCCTCGGAAATCCCATTAAGATCAGCAAAAACCATAAAGCCAGGGCTCAATGATTTCTTTAAGAGTTTGCGGAGAAGAGAATGTCCCCCGTAGCCTTCTGCCTTACCCCTAGCGAGAGCAATTCCTTCACTGACATAATTATCGTCAGGTCCAACAATCAATTTACCTTTTTTCAAGGGTGCATATGCCATAGGATGCCTTCCCTTGTTTAAGGAAAAAACTTCATACTTACCTATCTTATTCTTGGAGATGAAATCCTGAGAATCAGCAAATTTGGCAACATTTTCGGAATTCACTCCACCCTCCATAATACCGATCGCTTTATGTTTTTCCCCTGAACCAAACATGGTAAAATTGGAAACCTTTTGCATATCGATACCATAGTTATTTTTAACCCAATCTAATTTCTCTTGGACGCCTGGGATTTTGTTGTAGCTTTCCTCAACAAAGATTCCTATTTCAGATTCCCTCATTGAATCAAAATCCAAGTGCATTATCCAGTTTGATGTGCTGGACACTTTATTTGGATCAAACGTTTTTGCCCCCAAGGAAAAAGTTAGGATCAAGGAGAGAATGCTAATTATTGTTTTCATAAATATTATTTTTAACGGTAATGAATGATAATGAAAAGGGAATTGCTTATAAGATCATACAGCTAGATTCTGAAAAGGTTACATTTATTCTTATTCCTCAGTGTCATTCAAATTTCTATTGATTTATAAGCTATACTTTTTTGTCTCTTAAATATGAAGTCGAGAAAATTCCCCACCACCCTTTCACGAATAATAGACAATTGTAGATTAAAAAATGCAGGTATTCAGTATCTGATTTTTTTTCTTTTTTGTAGTATTTCTTCTGCCAAGTCTAACAAATGGCATGAGTGGTTGGGCGAAGATAAAACTGGACTTGTGAAAGACTTTATTCCTCCCCAAAAATGGCCACCCCAACTGATACGGAAATGGAGAATCAATTTGGGTTCTGGATACGGCACACCTATTCTTGAAGGAAATAAAATCTTTTCTCACACCAGAAAAGATAACGCAGAATATGTGGTTTGTATAAACAAGCAGTCTGGTAAGATTCTGTGGAGTGAAATGTATGAAACCAAATTTACAATTGGAGGAGGAGGAGAAAAGCACGGGAAAGGTCCAAAAGCCAACCCTGTCTACTCAGATGGAGTTTTATACACCTTGGGAATCTCTGGTATTTTGTCCGCATGGAATGCTGAAGACGGAAAAAGAAAGTGGAGTAAAGTTCCGGGGAAACCCTTTGGGCAAGCTCATGCGCACTGGGGTGCCAGCAATTCGCCCACTGTTTTAGGTGGTAAAATTATCAATCTTTTTGGTAACGATGAAAAGGGAGCCCTAATGGCTCTTGATAAGTATAACGGAAAAACCATCTGGTCTTTGCCTTGTAATGGAACATGTTATTCTTCCCCAATTCACGGGAAAATTGGAGGTTTGCATCAGGTTGTGGTTCTAAATCATGAATCACTTATTGGAGTGAATATTAACTCAGGGGAATTACTTTGGGAATTTCCGTTTCCCCATCGGACCCACAACCAGAATATGACTACTCCCGTCATTTATGAAAACAAAGTTATTTTTGGAGGGGAAAACAGAGGCGTTTATTGTATTGAACCAACATTTAAAAATGGAAGTTGGGAGGTGAACAAGGTATGGACTCAGAAAAAGGTTGCCCTCAACATGGCGTCTCCATTGATCGCCAACAATTTAGTCTTCGGTTTATCCCACTACGCCTCAGGCAGGTTTTTCTGCCTCAATCCATTAGATGGAAAAATATTATGGCAGGGCGAGCCGCGGACAGCTCAAAATGCCATGTTTTTATCTTTCAAGAATCATGTTCTGGCACTCAGTAATCATGGGAAATTAAATATTTTCCCTAGTTCAGGTAAGGAGTTTAAGGATGTGGCAAGCTACACAGTATCAGATAATCAGACTTGGGCTCCCCCGGTGCTTTTAAATGACGGTCTACTGATCAAAGATTCGCAATACCTGACCTACTGGAATCTGTAAACAGCAGACCAATCTTTGAATCCTTGTAAGGTTATTTTTTGTGAGCATTATAAATTAGCCCTTTCAGCAAACACTTCATATTAAATGAGTGAGGCATTATCTAGTTGAAGGTGAGAACCACCAAATCAACACTTCATGATTACAAAATGGTTTATTTTGAAAGGAAAACATCACTTGTGACAACCAGACAAACTAGATCCTTAAGCCGGTTTTTCTTTTCTGCCAACTCCTTTACAATTCTATCAACCTCGCCACGATCCAACGCTTCCAGTTTTCGGCCAGTGGCATAAATAAGCATCTTTTCCGTAAGACATCGGATCACCAATTCTTTTTTTTCCATCAAGTATTTTTTGAAGTCAAGAATATCACTCACTTCCTTGCCATTTGAAAGAATGGATGAAGGATCGACTCTGGTTTTGCTTGTCTTGTAGTGGTCTCGCCAACGACCCACCACATCAAAATTCTCAAAAGGAAAACCTATGGGGTCTATTTTTTGATGACAATTGTTACAAGCAGCATGCTTGCGATGAAGTGCGAGTTGATCGCGAATCGTTTTCGCCAATCGGGTATCTGTGGGCAATGGTTCAACATCTGGAGGTGGAGGAGCAGGCGGTGTGCCGAAAATATTTTCCAATACCCACGACCCTCGAACCACTGGAGATGTATCAACACCATTAGCAGTGGCCGTCATCAACCCGGGTAAGGTGAAGATTCCACCACCCCTTCGGGGGTCAACATCCACCCTCTTCAAAACATGGCCACGAATTCCTTCCCTTCGATAAATCCATTTTGCAAGGGGGTGATTCATGTAGGTAAAATCGGAATCAACAAACTCTTCCAAAGATGAATTAGCGGTCAACATATCACGAAAATATCGCGTAACCTGTTCGGCTAGCATCGGTTCGATCTTTACATTGCGATAAAATTGGTACTCACCTCCGGAAGGAGGCATTTTACCCAGTTTATCCAAACGCAACCATGCAGATGGAAAATGAACGGAAAATGCATCCGCCCTTGGATCCCTTAGCATTCTTTCTACCTCAGAAATAAGTACTTTCCTGTCTTGAAGTTTTTGTTCTTCTGCCATTTTGATGAGCTGTTTATCGGGCATGGATGACCAGAGAAAATAACTCAGACGGGAAGCTATGTTATAATGAGTGAGATCTGCCTCATTTTCTTCAAGGTATAGAAATTGAGGCGAACACATGATGGCTGAATACACATTCATTAGATTACGAATCCGAGGGGGTAATCCTTGAACTTGGTTTTCTTTTCTGGGTTGTTCAAAACCATCCTTTGATAATCTTAGCTGGTTACCATCAGCTAAGCCCCAAGTCGCACGAAAACTATTCGGTTGACCGTATGCAAAATATTCGACCCGGATCTTATGAATACCCTGGTTTAGCCTAATTTTCTTTTGCTTTAAAACAGCACCATGTAAGCCGTCATGTTCCAATACGATCTGATCGTTGATCCGGATTCTCGCTCCGTCATCTGAAGCCATCTTAAACAAATATTCACCATCCACAGCTGTCTCAATCATCCCCGAAAAGACAGCACCGAACTTTTCCTTAGCAGGAGCCTTGGAAATATCGATGAACCCAACTTTGTTTTTTCCCTCCATCACTGGAACCAGATGGCCAAAGTCGGGCAATTTATTCCACTCTCCCAGGAAAAACTTAAACTCCATCTCTTTAATCCCCTCTTCCATAACATTACCTGAAACCGAATCCTCTTTTTGCAACAATCTTAGATATGGCTCTATTTCTTGATCTTCCACCGGACGGCGAAATGCCCGGAAAGCGAAATTACGAACCAGCTTTTCCACCTCTATGCCTTCCATGTTATTCCAACCAAACAATGCTTTTTGACTCTTTGGAGGCCATTCTTCAATCAGCGGTTCAATCGAAAAGCTGTGGATTTTAATATGTGGTCCTCTGTATCCGCCTTTCAGTAAAACTTTGGCAAGGTTCACAGTCCAATTATCATGCCCTTCTTTGTTTATTTTCTTATCAGGTCGCTTAAAATATTTGTCCGGATAAAATTGTTCGACGATCTTGTCGACGCGCAACCCTTTGGAGTCTGGTCCATTTTCCCAACCTATCCACGGCGTCCAACCTTTATCCAGCCAGGTTTCCAGACTAAATAGATGCTTTCTTCCATCCGCAGGAACTTTCCAAACCTTCAGATTCCGAGATGTCGGTCCTGCTATTCCGCCTCTTGATGTGCTTGCAATGCTAAGCGATAGTTCAAAACCAATATCTCGATGCGAAGGTATGATCCCTGTCCATGGATGTTCTGGGTTATGGGCAGACACCTCAAGACTTATTCGATAGTTTGCTTCCTGGCTAACTCCCCTGCGGAGTTCTGTGGGTACGAATCTTCCGTATCTATCATAACCCACGACTAACTTTTCATGATCTTTTACCATCTCGCGGGAAATCGTTTCCACCGGATGTTCCCCATTTACCCTCCCATTGATAAATTGGCCGTTGAAGTGCTGGCTTTGTAGAAGTGGTTTAGGCCCGAGATGAATGGTACGCAATAGGCTTTCCTCCACCGCATCCATCGTCAATTTGAGTAGAAAGTCAGACATAACGAGATGGTTGCCAATATTTACAAAGCCTTCATCATTCTCATCTTCCGGAAAAAACCTCAGTGGATCAGTGCCTGTGCTTTCAACGCTCCCATTACCGTTATTATCAACTAATTTTGATGCCCTTGCTCCAGGGTCAAAATCGGGTCCCTTTAAAAAAAGAAGATCACGCAGGGTATTGCGTAACTCATGACGATTCAAACGCCGGAGCACTGTCTGTCTTTCTGTGCTTTGAAATTCCCCATAAGCACGGGTCAGATTATCGGTAAGAAAACTCAC
>JAYZJX010000004.1:0-9570 GCA_036164015.1 Verrucomicrobiota bacterium
CCACGCGAAATGATTGCGAGAAGTTATCAAGCATTGGAAAAAATTACCTCTTAAGTTTTATTCTTCTTCAATGACAAGATGTAGAAACTTAAAAATTGAGGTTGCACATTGCTAATACGAAAAGATAAGAGAAATATATGAAAGTAAAATCTCACTCCAGGATATTCCCTTTTTTACTATCGTTCGCACTCGTATTCACCCTAGCAAGTTGTGGTAAAAAATCTAAAAACCCCTTTTCTGACAGGGATGCAGATGTAAAAGACAACATAGAAAACCTCATGGGTTTATCTGTTGGAATGACGAAACAACAAGTTTTCGGTCTTTCTGGGGTTTCAAATTATATCGAGGGATATGATTGGGGAAGCGTGTGGTTTTATAAAATCCGTAAAGGTGGCACGGATGATGGACCTTTAGCAAACAAAGATATTGAACAACTATACATGCCCGTGGTTTTTGACAATACGGATCGGGTAATGGGTTACGGAAGAAAGTTTTATGAACAAACTCTCTCTGACCTAGGTTCAGGTCAATTCTAAGTGTAAGTCCGTAATATTAAAATTGAAGGATTGACGAGTGGTCAATTTTTCTTCATTTTCATTCATTTCCCCAAAATTTGATGAAAACTACACTAGCAAAGGCAGAAACGACCACGCATGATTGGAAAATTGTTGACGCTACCGACCAAATCCTTGGTCGTCTTGCCGTCCAAATTGCCAATGCACTTCGTGGACGCAACAAGCCCACCTATACTCCACATGTTGATACTGGAGATTTTGTTATCGTTACGAATGCCGATAAAATCAAATTAACTGGAGCAAAAGAAGAACAAAAAAAATACATGTTTTACTCTGGTTACATGGGAAATGAAAAGTATCGTAGTGTTGCCGATTTTCGTGAGAAGCGTCCTGAATTTATTATCACCAATGCAGTAAAGGGCATGTTGCCAAAAAATAAATTGGCCAGTGCAATGCTTAAGAAATTGAAAGTCTATCGTGGAGAAGAACATCCGCACGAAGCTCAAAAACCAACCCCACTACTCTCCTAATCTTAATAACTATGAGTGCTAAAGCCGCTACGAAAGAATTTGTTGCAACTGGCCGTCGTAAAACCAGTACCGCTCGGGTTCGAATTAAAGAAGGAACAGGCAAATTTTCCATTAACAACCGACCACATAATGAATATTGCACCACCGAACAGCAGAAAAAAATGATTATTGCCCCTTTGGCAACTGCTGAGAAATCGGGTGCTATTGATGTTACTGTCAATGTCAACGGCGGTGGTGGTACAGGGCAGGCTGGTGCGATTCGTCACGGTCTTTCAAGGGCATTGGAAAAAATGGACGGAGATCTCCGTTCACCCCTCAAAAAAGAAGGACATTTACGAAGAGATCCACGAAAAAAAGAAAGAAAGAAAACCGGACAACCGGGGGCTCGAAAGAGGTTCCAATTCTCCAAACGATAAGAACCCAGAATTTATTTTTATTTCGAACCCCTCGGCCCTTCCAGCGAGGGGTTTGTTGTTTTTAGAAATTGTAACTTATTTTAGTCATTCCATATGAAAGCATGCGTAATCGGAGCATCAGGATACACAGGTAGAGAACTTGTAAAATTACTTCTGCGACATCCAGTTGCAGATTTATCTGCGATTACTTCTCGAGCATTGGTTGGAAAATCAGTCGAGCAGATCATTCCACAGATAGCCGGTCTTGCCTCAGATTTGTCATTCTCCAACCCCACATCCCAAGAAATTTGTGATTCTGATATAGATATCTTCTTTCTCGCATTGCCTCATGGTACTGCTGCTCATTATGCCCTGAAACTTATTGAAGCGGGTAAAAAAGTAATCGATCTTTCTGCTGACTTCAGGCTTAATTCGGTGGAAGTTTACAAGGAATTCTACGGAGAAGAACATCCTGCTGAAGATCTTCTAAAAACCGCACAATATGGACTTCCTGAGCTCAATGATTTAAGTTGGGATAAATCTAAACTCATTGCCTCCCCGGGTTGTTACCCGACGAGTATTCTGATTCCACTTGCTCCACTTCTAGAATCGGGAATTTTGGAAAATGAAGATATAGTAATAAACAGCATGAGTGGAATAAGCGGAGCCGGCAGGAATGCCTCTGAAAAGTTGCTTTACTGCGAAAGAAATGAAAATGCTTCTGCTTATGGGCTTCCTAAACATCGTCACCTTTCTGAAATAGAAGAACAACTCACCATTTTTGCAAAAAAACCTGTACTTTTGTCATTTCATCCACACCTTGCACCCATGAATCGTGGCATTTGTACAACCATTTCTGCCAAAATCTCGAATCCTTCAAACTTTGCCAAGATCTACGAATGTTGGAATGAGTTCTACAACGGCCGTGCTTTTACCAAGGTACTACCAACAGACACCTTTCCTGAAGTCTCCCATGTTGTCGGAACAAACCGTGTAGACTTTTCTGCACATTTAGATACCCGTACAAGTCGGGTTGTTGTTTGCTCCACTGAAGACAATTTAATCAAAGGTGCGGGCGGACAGGCTATCCAATCCTTCAATGTATGCGAAGGACTTGATGAAACCGCAGGATTATTATGAAATTCTATGATGACGGAGACGCTTTAACAGAACCGCGAGGATTCTTTTGCTCAGGAGTTCCCTGCGATGTAAAAGGAAAGCATGACGGCAAACTCGATCTCGGGATCATTTATTCCAAGAAACCCTGTTCGGTGGCTGGTGTTTTTACTACTAATGATGTAAGAGCTGCACCCGTCCGCTATTGTGAATCACTGGTTAAAGAGAAAAGTCAGACTTACTTCCATGCTATCGTTGCAAACAGTGGTAACGCAAATGCATGTACGGGCAGACAAGGAGAACTGGACACCAAGAAAATGGCCTCTGAAGTGGCACGTCATTTTAAAATCCATTCACAAGAGGTTTTAGTCTGTTCGACGGGTCGTATCGGTGAACCCCTTCCTATGAGTAAGATCACTGCTGGCATTCGTAATGCTGCTGACGACATAAGTAATGAATATGATGGAGCAAAAGCTTTCCAGGAAGCAATTCTAACCTCCGATACATGCACCAAATCATGTTCAGTCAAAATTCCCGCATCTGTTGGAGACATAACGATTGGTGGAGTCGTTAAGGGGGCGGGAATGATTGAACCAAACATGGCAACAATGCTTGCGTTCCTTACTACGGATATTGATGCATCCAAAAGTGAATTGCAGACGATTCTCTCCGATGCCGTCCACCAATCCTTCAATAGAATTACAATTGACGGAGATATGAGTACAAATGATACGGTTCTCATCATGGCCAATGGAAATTCAGGAATTCAATTGCGTAAGGAATCCAAAAAATTCCAAAAGTCTTTTCGTGAAGGTGTGAAAACTGTATGTGCAGCACTCGCTCAAAAATGTGTGTCCGATGGTGAGAAAGTGACCAAGTTTGTGAAAATGAAAGTTACTGGAGCAAAGACTACGGAAGACGCAGAAAAAGTCGCCCGTTGCATTGCTAACTCCCTCCTCGTGAAAACTTCATGGTACGGATCCGACCCAAATTGGGGAAGAATCATAGATGCCGCCGGGTATGCCAAGGTCGGGATGGATTTTGATAAAGTTGATCTCGCATACAATGAAGTTCCTGCTCTCAAAAAAGGAGAACCTATGGTTGGGAACAAGTCACAATGGAAAGAGGTGGTCTCAGCCAAGCAGTTCATAATCACGCTTAATCTGAACATGGGTAAAGCTGAAGGTGAGATATGGACTAATGATCTTAGCGAGGAGTATGTAAACTTTAATAAGAGTGAATAAGAATCTGGATGATTGAGTACGAAGATAGCCAAAATAAAGCGGCCATTTTGATGGAAGCCCTTCCGTATGTCCGGCGCTTTCGTGGATCTGTTTTTGTTGTGAAATACGGTGGCAGTTTTATGGATTCTCCAGATCCCGAAGTTCGCTCCCGGGTGGCTCAGGACTTGGTCTTTCTTAATTTCGTCGGCATCAAAGTTGTTGTTGTGCACGGAGGAGGAAAAGCCGTCACCAAAGAACTTGAAAATCGTGGACTGGAAGCAAATTTTATTAATGGTCTACGGGTAACTGATGCCAAAACGATCGAGATCGTGGATATGGTACTGAATGGCAGCGTGAACGCCGAGGTCGCGGAATTTGTAAGTTCATACGACTGCAAAACCCAATGCCTTCCCGGCAAAGAAATTCTCTCTTGTCAAAGGCTAGAGCTAGAAGAAGATCTTGGTTTCGTCGGATCCATTACCAAAGTAGACACAGCACCTATTCAGGATGCACTCGAAAATGGTCTCATGCCGATCATTTCCTCCACCGCTTCGGATGAAACCGGACAGTGTTACAATGTAAATGCCGACACCGTAGCTGCCGAAGTTGCCATCTCCTTGGGTGCCCGCCGTCTGGTTTATCTTTCAGATGTCCCCGGTTTACTTCGCAATCCTCAAGATTCCAATTCTTTACTCTCCAGTCTGCCTGTCGATCAGGTTGATTCGCTAAAGAATGAGGGTGTCATAGCCAAGGGTATGCTGCCCAAGGTAAACAGTGCAGTCGATGCCCTCAACTCCGGAGTCAACCGGGTACACTTTATTGATGGACGGTTACCCCATAGCATTCTTCTCGAAATTTTTACCGACGAAGGTATTGGTACGGAAATCGTTCATGCCACCTGATTACCCATGGTATCTCCAGAACATAGCAAATATCTAGTTTCCAATTATGCGGCTCCTGCGATTGAAGTGGTTCGTGGACTGGGCACCAAGGTATGGGACTCAAATAACAGGGAATATTTAGATTTCACCACCGGTATTGCGGTAAGCAATCTTGGACACAGTCACCCCCATTGGGTGGAAGCGGTATCTTCCCAATCCAGCAAACTCGTCCACTGTTCCAATCTTTTTTCCATCCCGGAACAGGTAAGACTGGCCAAGCGTTTGGTGGATAAAATCGGGCCAGGAAAAGTGATCTTTTGTAACAGCGGTGCCGAAGCAAATGAAGGGCTCATCAAGCTTGCCCGCAAGGTGGGCAATAGAAATGAGGATCAAACGAAACACAATATCTTGGTCGCAGAAAATGGATTCCACGGTCGTACCATGGGAGCACTATCTGCTACTGCTTCTCCAAAATACCGCAAAGGATTTGAGCCTCTGCTTTCCTCTTTCTCGTTCGCTCCACTCAATGATATCGAGGCTTTTGATCAAGCCATTGGAGAGGACACAGTTGCCGTATTGGTTGAATCTATACAGGGAGAAGGAGGCATCTATGAGGCTGACGATTCTTTTCTTCAGGAACTTTCCAAAATCTGTGAGGATAGGAAAGTTCTTCTTCTACTCGATGAAGTGCAGGCTGGCATAGGAAGAACTGGTGAATTTCTGGGTTTCCAAAAATCAGGAATAATGCCCAGTGCTGTAGCCATGGCCAAGGGATTGGGCGGTGGCTTTCCCATTGGTGCCATTTGGATAAGCGATCAATATGCTGACACCTTTGGACCTGGTAGTCACGGTACTACATTTGGAGGATCTCCCCTCGCCTGTTCCGCTGCACATGCTGTTCTCGATATTTTGGAAAAGGAGGATTTGATTACCGCAACCAAGCAGAAAGGAAAAATACTCCATCAAAAACTCTCTCAATTTATCTCCAAGTATCCCGATCTCATATCGGAAGTCCGTGGTCGGGGATTGATGCTGGCCCTTGCATTTAAAAATGACCCTGGCCCGTTGGTAAAAAAATTTCGAGAAGCCGGTCTTTTGGTGGTGGGTGCCGGTGGTCATGCCATCCGTTTTCTGCCCCCTCTCAATGTCAGCGATGAAGAGATTGATCATGCCATGAGAATTGTGGATTCAGTTCTCTCAACTTTTCAACCCAACGAAGCAAGCAAATGAAACACTTCCTTCAGGAAAACGATTTCTCATCTGAAGAAATCAAAGAAATTTTCACACATGCCTTTGCCTATAAAGCAAACCGTGCACAACGCCCAACCAATGACCTCGCAGGTCAGACTTGGGGGATGCTTTTTCACAAAAAGAGCACCCGTACGCGGGTATCCTTTGAGGTGGGGATACGAGAACTCGGAGGCAACCCCCTGATCCTCGATCAGTCATCCACACAAATCGGACGGGGAGAAAGCATTGAAGATACCGTAAAAGTACTCTCCCGGTTTTTGGATGGATTAATCATTCGTACCCATGGTCATGAAATTATCGAGGAATTTGCCAGTTTTGGAACGGTTCCGGTTGTCAATGCCCTGACCGATTTCCTTCATCCATGTCAGATCTTTGCCGATTGCATGACAATTCTTGAAACAACCGGTTCTCTCCATGATCCATATTCACTCACCGGAAAAAAACTCACTTTTTTTGGAGATACCCAGTGCAACATGGCAAATTCATGGATCATGGCAGGGGCACTTTTTGGCTTGAACATCTGCCTTGCCGGTCCGGCTGAATTTGCCCCCACGGGACAGATTCTCTCATTTTTGGAAAAACACAACCTGCCCCAAAACTTTGAGCACCAGATCGATCCAGTTCTTGCTGCCAAAGATGCCGATGTTCTGTACACCGATGTCTGGGTAAGTATGGGTTGCGAAGAAGAGGCTGAGGAAAGAAAAAGAGTTATGTCCCCCTATCAAGTAAAGGATGCAATTCTGCAGGCAGCAAAACCAAACTCCCTTTTCATGCACTGCATGCCCACTCATCCCGGGGAAGAAGTCTCTGAATCGGTCCTCGCTTCTCCCCAGGCAATCCTTTTTGATCAGGCAGAAAATCGTCTTCATATGCAAAAGGCAATCCTTCGTCAACTCACTCAATCCTGAATTGATCATTTTTAAACTATGAAAATCATACTCGCATATTCCGGTGGCCTAGACACCTCCGTGCTTGTCCACTGGTACGCCAACTCTCAAAACGCAGAGGTCATTACCTACTGTGCCGATGTCGGACAGGAAGAGGAACTCGATGGCCTTGAAGAGAAGGCGCTCGCCACCGGTGCCTCCGCTCACCGCACCCTCGATCTCGTCGATGAATTTGCCAGTGATTTTATTTATCCCATGGTTCGCGGAAATGCGATCTATGAATCACAGTATTTACTTGGCACCTCGATCGCACGTCCCTTGATCGCCAAAGCACAGATTGAAATCGCCCGTGAGTTCGGTGCTACTGCCGTTGCCCATGGTGCCACCGGCAAGGGAAATGATCAGTGCCGATTCGAACTCACTTTTTGCGCCCTTGCTCCCGATCTAAAAATCCTCGCACCCTGGCGCGACGCCGACTTCCGCAAGACCTTCCCTGGTCGCCAGCAAATGATTGAATATTGCAGGGTGCACGGGATCGATGTGGAAGCCAGTGCCTCCAAGCCCTACTCCATGGACCGCAACTTGTGGCACATTTCCTATGAAGCGGGAATTCTGGAAGATCCATGGTTTGATCCCACCACTCCGGACAACCGGGAAATGTACAAGCTCACCGTTGACCCTGAAGTTGCGCCCGATGAACCTCAGTATATAGAGCTCACTTTCGAGCAGGGCGACTGTGTGGCAATCGATGGGCAAACCAACACCCCTTCCGAAATCATAAAAAAACTCAATGAAATTGCCGGCAAGCATGGTATCGGACGGGTCGACCTCGTGGAAAATCGTTTTGTGGGAATGAAGAGCCGTGGTGTCTATGAGACCCCGGGTGGCACCATTCTCTTGAGTGCACACCGTCAATTGGAAACACTCACTATGGATCGTGATCTCATGCACCTGCGCGACTCCCTGATTCCCCGTTATGCCGAGCTCATATATTACGGCTTCTGGTACGCACCAGAAAGGGAAGCCCTCCAGGCACTGATCGACGACAGCCAGAAAACCGTTTCCGGAACCGTCCGCTTAAAACTCTATAAAGGAAATATCACCACCGTTGGCCGCAAGTCCAACCAATCCCTGTACGACATGGAAATTGCATCGATGGATGATGATGAGAGCGATTATGCTCCCGAGGATGCTGGTGGATTTATTCGTCTCCATGCCCTCCGCCTCAAGGAGCGTGCCCGCAAGCAGGGATATTCCGTATAATTTCATTTTTTTCAGGATGCGCCTCTTCGTCATCGATAACTACGATTCCTTCACCTACAACATCGTACAGTACTTTGGCGAGTTGGGAGCGGAACAGGAAGTGGTGCGCAATGACGCCATTGGTATTGATGATCTCAAACTCGAAGGATTTGACGGACTGGTCATCTCCCCCGGACCCTGTGATCCTGACAAAGCAGGAATCAGTCTCCAGGCGATCGAACATTGGGCAGGAAAAATCCCCTTGCTTGGAGTGTGCCTGGGCCACCAGTCAATCGGACAAGCCTTTGGCGGAAAAATTATCGGTGCCAATAAACTGATGCATGGAAAGACTTCCAGCATCAGTCACGACGGAAAAGATCTTTTTAAGGATATGCCACAAGGATTTCCGGCCACCCGCTACCACTCCCTTGTTATAGAGCGTTCCACTATCCCCGACTGTCTCGAAATCACCGCAACTTCCGAGGATAATGAGATCATGGGAATCCGTCACCGTGAGCTTCCCGTATGGGGCGTACAGTTTCATCCGGAATCCCTCGCCACAGAAAATGGAATTATAATCTTGAAGAACTTCCTGAATCTCTGCTAGAACACACTTGTGTGGTATATGGAATCCTACGAAATCAATGCGTTGTCCTAAGTGTTCGTCAGAAGAGTTGAAGGTTCTGGAGACGAGGGCCGGTAAGGTCGCTTCAACTCGTCGCCGGCGGGAATGCCTTCAATGCAACCATCGCTTTTCCACCATCGAAGAAGTCCTGAGGGAGGATTTAGTCGTGGTCAAGCGGGACGGACGGCGGGAAAGTTTTGATCGTACCAAGCTGGCGATGGGCCTGCGTCGTGCGATTGCAAAACGTCCCATCGATGCGGAACAGATCAATGCCTTGCTTTCGGATACTCTCCGCCGGATTGAAAATGAATTCGACAATGAGGTGCCCAGCCGTGCGATTGCGGATGCGATCATGCAACGGTTGCGCAAGGTGGATGCGATCGCGTGGCTGCGATACGCAAGTTTCTACCAGGATTTCCATGGGCTTTCTCGCTTTGCCGAGGAAGTCATAAACTTGGGTGTGGGGGATACTGGTGGGGAAGACGACGACTAAGCGGGACGACTACACCAGGCTTCAGAACCTGAACGCCTTGTTCTCGGTCATCGGGAGTGTTTCCACACAGGAGGAAACTGTACAACTCCAGCGTACCCTCTCCTTTATGCGTGAAAATGATGATGAACAGGGGCAAATGTCCACCCGTTCCTTCGAACACTGCATTGAACAGGTGGTACGTTTTCATTTTCCAAATGATCGAAATTTTCACTACACCCACTGGAATGCCCGCTGCCACACCATCGAACCCCTTTGGGTCCATGCATCCGTACTCGAATTTATTGAATCTTTCAAAGGCTCTATGCGGGGCATGATTTTGGTATCCGGTATACGGGAAACCCTATCCGCCGGACGCAGATGGACTGCCCGTAAGGAACGGGAGTATCAGGAACTTCGTGCTTTCATTGAAGAT
>JAYZJX010000005.1:0-6261 GCA_036164015.1 Verrucomicrobiota bacterium
GTGCAAAGTGGGATGAATTGATTAAGCCTTTGACTGAGTTGGGAGTAAATCAAATCACCCCTCTCTTTACCGAAAGGACCGAGGCGAAGATAGATTCTGTTAAAGTTGAAGGTAAGATTACTAAGTGGAGAAAATTGGCAATTGAAGCCTGTAAACAGTCAGGGAACCCATGGCTTCCACAGATTGATCAGCCCATGGAGTTTAAAAAATATCTTTCGAGCCCGAAGAAAAAAGCGTGGATGGCAAGTATTTCGGCTACATATTCCGGCGAGTTATTTTCAAATATCAGTGAGTCTATTGATTTATTAATCGGACCTGAGGGGGGATGGACTCAGAGAGAGGAAAAAATGGCGAGGGAATGCGGGATCCAATTTTTTTCTCTTGGAAGATGGACATTACGTACGGAGACTGCATCGCTCTCCGCTTTGGCGGTTGCACGAAACCATTTTCTTGAGTAAAATATAACCGATGGCAAAATTTACCGGAGAGCAAAAGCTGCGGATTATTTTAGAATCACTGCTCAGGGATGTACCCAAGAAAGAACAATGCCAGAAATACGGTATTTCTGAAAAGGATTTTGATATATGGAATAACAAACTTCTTCAAGAGGGCGGAAGGATTTTTGAAGATCATTCATCCAACAAAGTACGCCGTAATTCCAACGGTGGTGGCTTAACCAAATTAATTTTTTGGTTAAGCCTTTTATTAAACCTTTCTTTATTGGGTGGGGCTGCCAGTTGGTATTTCTTATACACAACCCCGGATACAAACGAAGGTCTTAAAAAATCAATTGCCCAGGATCAATTGAACGGAAAGGAAGGAAATCGAAGCGGTGCCCATCTTGCATTGGATTCATCTTCCGAAGTTCAACCAAATCCAGAATTGGATGCAATGATAGCAACGCAAATTAAAAATAGGTCTAACCTAAAAGATGGCGAAGAATCAAATGGTGACTCAGTCATTGACCTTATGCCTGCAATAGGGAATGTGATTCCTCCTATTAAACCGAATGAACATGCCCGCGAAATTCAGATCATGGGAAAAAGCTATGAGGGAAAGCACGTAGTTTATCTCTTGGATGCTTCTATTCACCGGGTTGATTCTCCAGAAGGAAAAAAAAGTTTTACTGAAAATATACAATCTCTGGTCGAATCGATTTCCAACCTTTCATCATCATCTTATTTTAATTTGGTTTTATTTTGGGATCTGAGGGAGGGTGCTGCATTGGGAAAGACTATTCTGCCGGCAAATAATGAAAATAAGCAATACGCAGTTGATTGGCTGAACTCCTTGGAAGCAGAGATAGGCACTCTTAAAGAAAATCGTAGTCGGTTTCATCCTAAAGAGTTACTCTATGTTAAACCTATGCCAGGAGTTGTGGCAGGGTGGTTTGGTCTGACCATGGCAATAAGTTATGACCCGGATTTAATTTTTGTTTTTACGGGAAAAGCTACCAATTATCAGCTATCGGAAATTCCTAAAGCACATTTTAGTGGTTTGGGAATTGATTTGTCCAATAAGCCACATTTAATGAGTTCTGAAGCTGTAACAGACGAAGGTTTACCGAATTTTGTCAAAGAAACGGCTGTAAGGTGGTTGCAGACGATTGAATCAGAGGAGAATTTGCCCGCTGACTTGAACAAACTTGAACAGGTTGCTCTGGAAAGATTGGGATTAAGGTCTGATCAAGGAAACATTTCCGGGCTTATTGATATTCCTTGGCAAAAAACATTTGAGAAATTTCTGATCAACCTAAACATCAACTTTTCTGAAATTCCTCAAACCCATTTTTTTGTCTCCCTGCCTGAGCATATGGCATGGCCGAGTAAACTTTCTGAAACCGTTCTTGAATTTGTCGAAAGTACAAATGGCACTTTTTCCCTGAACCGTAATTCTCCTTGAATTGGAGTTATTTATTGAAAGTTGAAAATTCTTCAAAAGAGGCTGCCTAAAAAAACCGGTTGGCGAGCAAAATTTGTTTTCTTTGTACTCTTACTTGTCGCATCGGTCTCAGTCTCAGGTCAATCTCCTGAGGAATTGGTGGAAATTTCCCTTTCTTCAGACTTGAACACTTGGAAACCCGGCGACAGTGGCTGGTTGCTGGTAGAAGTTAAGGTTCTACCAAAGTGGCATATGTACTGGAAAAATGCCGGGGAGTCTGGTTATCCCACTTCGATTGAATGGTCTGGTGATGAGGTTGACTTTGGTTCTCTTCAGTTTCCCAAACCCAAGAAATATGAATTTCTTGAGATGGTAATTTATGTTCATGAAGCTAGTTTTGTACTTCTTACAGAAATTTCTCTCGATAAAGACTACGATATTGGAGAAAAAGTTTCGATAAAGGGAAATCTATCAACACTCATTTGCAATGAGGAAAACTGTATCCCTTTTGATACCGAAATAGCGATTGAAATACCAGTTGCAAAGGAATCTTCCAGAAATCAAGAAAAGTTGGACATCCTCGAGTCCGCCAAGGAAAAGTGGCCCAACGCTTATCCAGTTGAGACAAAACTTTCAGCTTCTATTCAACAAGGTTCAATTTCTTTTCGTGTGGAAAACCCTGTATTGAATGATTTTGAGGTAGATGGATTTTATTTTTTTCCTGATACAGAGTATATTGGGCACTCTCTATCACAGAGATTCACTTACGACGCTAAAAGTTCAGCTCTTGAATGGAGCTTACCGATTAATGATGATCTACCGCCTGCATCCACGCTTGCAGGAGTACTTATTCATGAAAAGCTTGGTTCAGGATGGATTCTGGAATGGGAGTTAGATTCGATGCGGTATGGTGATTTGAAAAGTGAGATCAAAACGGAGTCACCTCGTTTCCAAGTTATGGGAGATAGTATGGGTATGAATTCATTATGGCTATTTCTTGGAATGGTGGTGATCACTTTTGCGGTATGGCTATATGGGAAAAGCTCTTCTCCGGGCCTTTCTGGAAATGTTGTAAAAGGCTACAGGGTAATTGCTGGAATTTTTCTAATTCTTGGAATTTGGTGTGGTTTTCCATGGGAAGAAAAGCCTGTCGATGGTGAGATTGAATGGGGTGAATGGTCGCCAGAATTGGAAGCATCGCTCAAAAAACAAGGTAAGGCTGTTTATGTTGATTACACGGCAAAATGGTGTGCTTCGTGTCTGGTTAACAAGAGGGTTTATTCCAATGATTCAATCATTACACTTTTCAAAGATAAAGAAGTGGTTGCCTTGCGTGCAGATTGGACCGACCGAGGACCGGTGATATTAGAGTCTCTTCAATCATTTGGCCGTTCAGGAGTTCCATTGAATGTTTTTCACTCCGCATCAAAAGTAAATAGTCCAGTAGTTTTACCAGAAATTTTAACGAAAAAGAATGTAAGACTCGCTATTGAGGAATACAAATCATACCAACCGGATAGTCATGAACTTGGATTTGGAGCAATTCTGGGATTCGCTGCTCTCGGTGGATTAATTCTTAACCTTATGCCCTGTGTTTTTCCAGTAATTGGCTTGAAGGTTATGTCCTTTGTTAAGCAGGCAGGGGAAGATCCTGGCCAAATTAAGAAGCATGGTCTGCTATTTACGGCGGGTGTAATTCTTTCTTTTTGGTTGCTTGTGAGTATTTTGCTGATATTGCGTGATTCGTTAGCCGAAGACCTTGGGTGGGGTTTTCAGTTGCAGGAACCAATTTTTGTCTTCGTTCTGGCCATCTTTTTGCTGATTTTTGCTTTAAGTTTGAGTGGTGTTTTTGAGATTGGTATGTCGTTGACTGGATTTGGTGCAAAGCTGACTCATACTGAGGGTATGGCAGCATCTTTCTTTTCTGGAGTTCTCGCCACCGTAGTAGCGACACCTTGCATGGCTCCGTTTCTTGGGGTTGCAGTGGGTGCAGCTTTAACCATGGAGTGGTTACCTGCATTTACAATCTTTACCTTCGTTGCACTCGGTTTATCAGCCCCGTATCTTATTCTTTCCATTTGTCCACAGTGGCTAAGCCGTTTACCCAAACCGGGGGCGTGGATGGAAACGTTTAAGCAAGCACTAGCCTTTCCATTGTATGGAACGGTTGTTTGGCTTCTTTGGACACTACAAAGCCTCCTCTAGTCAGAGGAGGCTTTGGGAAAAAAAGTAAAATTTGGGTTTTAAATCAGAGTGCTTCTTCTCCCTGTTCACCGGTACGAATTCTAACCGCCTGTTCGACAGGAATAACAAATACCTTGCCGTCTCCGATTTTTTCGGTTTTGGCGGCCTTAACGATGGTATCGATTACTTTATCAGCGATGTCATCAGGTACCACAACTTCGATCACAACTTTTGGCAAAAAGTCGATAGTATATTCACTTCCACGATAGATTTCGGTATGACCTTTCTGGCGGCCAAATCCTTTTGCTTCAAGAACGGTCATTCCTTCTACACCTATCTCTGAAAGTGCATCCTTAACATCCTCCAATTTGAAGGGCTTAATAATTGATTTGATTAGTTTCATTGCTAGAAATTGAATTTAATTAGATTTAATTGAGTGAGTAACCATTCTCCCCGTGAGCCGATTGGTCAAGCCCCTTTGTTTCTTCATCTTCAGAAACTCTTATTCCACCGGTGAAGGGGGACATGACTTTGACAATCAAATAAGTTGCCACAACGGATAAAGCAATCGCAGCCAAGCATCCTTGTGCCTGTACTATAAACTGTTCTCCTGCTGTTGCAGCATTGATTCCAAGGCCACCCAATGTTCCTTCCACTCCAAGGAAAGCAACCAGAAGAGTTCCAAGGATTCCACCAACTCCGTGAACGGCAGCAACATCTAGAGAGTCATCCACTCCCATGGCTTCTTTAACTATGCTGCAAGCATAGTAGCATATAAAACCAGCGGATGCACCTATGACAATGGCTCCCATTGGGCCTACGCTACCGGAGGCTGGGGTAATTGTAGCCAAACCGGCAATGGTTCCGGTCACGATTCCGACTAAGCCGGGTTTTCCAGTCTTTCTCCATTCAACAATCATCCAAACGAGACTGGCTGTTGCCGCTGAGAGATGAGTCACAAGCATAGCCATGCCTGCACTTGTGTCAGCAGCACCCGCACTTCCTGCATTAAATCCAAACCATCCGACCCAGAGCATAGCCGCACCGGTCATAACCATTCCCGGATTGTGTGGTGGCTTAAGGCTACGTGGGAAACCCTGCCTGCGACCGAGCATGTAAGCAAGCGTGAGGGCTGACGCACCAGCAGTTGCATGAACAACAATTCCTCCCGCAAAATCAATAACCCCTTTTTGGGCTAACCAGCCACCGCCCCATACCCAATAACAAACCGGGCAGTATACAACTACCAGCCAAAGTCCACTGAAGATGAGAACGGCTGAAAATTTGATTCTTTCCACAAAAGCACCTACGATGAGAGCAGGTGTAATGATCGCAAAAGTCATCTGGAACATAATCCATACGGTTTCAGGATGGTCTCCATTCAGACTATTAAGGGACAAATGTTTAAGGAAAAATGCATCCTTACCTCCGATCCAAGCTTTACCACTTCCCTCAGTGAGGGCTAAGCTATATCCGACAGCGATCCAGATAATTGATGCCATGCATGCAATTGCGAAACAATGCATCAGCACGGAAAGAACATTTTTGGACTGAACAAGACCGCCGTAGAAAAGAGCGAGTCCTGGAAGTGTCATAAAAAGAACCAAAGCCGTGGCAGTAATCATCCAGGCAGTATTTCCAGAATCTATTGCCACTTCTTCACCGGTAACCACTGTTACAGCTTCTTCGTTATTATTCGATTGATCATTGGTAGGAGATAAAACTACTGAAGAATTTTCCGAGGAAGGAGTTGAGTTTACTGTTTGATTATTTTGTGCATGCAGTGAACCGCTCCAGATTAGTAGTGCGGCGAAGATGGAAATAACTGGTTTCATGAAGAATCTGATTTGTATTTATGTGTTTGTGAGTTTTTGCTCGCGAGGAAGAAAAATATGTATGCAGGAATTATACCATGAATAATTTTAATTAAAAAAATGAAAAAAATACATACATAATAATTAGGTTATTTTGAGAAATGGACAGAAATTAAACAAAAAAGGCCCGGTTTTTCCAAACCGGGCCTTTACAACATGAAGATTAGACTTCTCTAAGATTTTAGAGGGCTTCGTCTCCTTTTTCGCCAGTTCTTATTCGTACCGCTTCCTCAATCGGTAGAATAAATACTTTACCGTCTCCAATTTTTCCTGTCTGAGACGCTCCCACAATTGCATCTACAACCTTAGTGACAAGGTCATC
>JAYZJX010000006.1:0-5360 GCA_036164015.1 Verrucomicrobiota bacterium
AGGTGAACGGTTTTATAAAATTCAGTTTTTTTGAGTAGAAAAAAATCCACAATATAAGATGAACAAACAACTTTTTGATAAATAAAAAAACATTTTTCCAAAAAAAACGACACTCAATAATTATCAAATTCTTGAACAGAATTTTCATCCCCAATTACACAATATCCGACCCTACAGATCAAACATTGGTCGAAAAAGTGAATCTCTTGGATAATGAAAAGGTACGCCGATTACTAGAAGTTTTATCTCCAAATAGGAAATTTGCTAAAAAGAAAGAACCATTGCTAAAATTCAAAATGAAAAATTGGCTCTTACAAAAGCTCATGAAAGATCGAAGGCCTTCTCGGGCGTCAATTCCTGATAATCTTTACAAAAAAGATAGAAATTTAATAAAAACAGTAAAAAATTATTAGATAATCCGTAATCCATGAAAGTATTTATTTATCGAAGCGGTAAAACATTCGGCCCCTATTCAATTGATCAACTCAATGAATATCTCCGGCAAGGTAATATTTTGGGTTCGGATTTAGCCTGCCACGACGGAAAGGAATGGATTAAACTTTCCGAAGTTCCAGGGATTTTTAATCAATCTACGAAATTTGTCTGTCACGAAAAACCCTTATCGACCAAAAAAAATTATGGTGAGGAGATAGAAAAGAATTTAATATCCAAGCTAAAGAGAAAAAAAATACCGCAGAAGATTTTTTTACTCGCTGGGATTCCAACACTAGCGATTTTAATAGTGGGTATCTGTTCTTATTTTTTTGGCGAAGATCAGCAAGATTCATCCATAAATAATTCCAAATTCGTTCAAGTAACGGGGTCAAAACTTGGCAATTTAGATCCCCGATCAGCAGCCCAAAAAATTGATAAATTTCTTTTTACCCATCTTGAAAAAGAAAATTTACAACCCAATCCTATAATTACTGATGAACAATTTGTCCGTCGAATCTATCTTTCCATTATCGGACGGATTCCAACAATCCCGGAAGCAAATGATTTCCTCAATTCAAATTCAAAAAACAAACATTCCGAGTTAGCTCAGCAATTATTATCCAATGATGCAGGATACACTGCTCACCACTACCATTTTTGGGCAGATCTTTTGCGCATACCCACAAATGTCGACTACACTCTTTACTATCGGGAATGGATTAAGGATCAAATAAGAGAAAATACGCCATATGATAAACTTGCTCACAAACTAGTCAGCGGTCACGGCTTGATCTTTGACAATCCTGCTGCCGCTTACTATTTGCGTGACGCAGGTATGGCACTCGATAATATGTCGAATTCTGTCCGGATCTTCCTAGGCACTCGACTGGAGTGTGCACAATGCCACGACCACCCCTTTGATAAGTGGACTCAGATGGATTATTTTAAGATGGCCGCTTACACCTATGATTTTGATGTCCGAATGGGCGTGACTAAAAAATCAAATCGTCAACAAATTTATCAAGATTTTGTAAAAAGAAAAAATGCGGCTTACAAAAAGGCTGCTGGCTTTGAAGACTTTCCCCATGTCCATGATGAAACTAAAATCGACGATTGGCTCAGTCAACCCTACGCACCTGGGTACCTCAAACGCAATAATCTGACTAAAGAGGAGTTTAGAGAAGCTGCGATGAATGGGCTGGCGGCACGGAAAAAAGCTTCTGATTTTGACAACCCTGTATCTCAGACTGTTAACATGCTCTATGGGCATATTTCTAATGTTCAAGTACGGCATCACCAAAATAAGCCTCTCAAACTTCCGCACGATTATCAATATGACAACGGATCTCCACATGATGTCGTTAAACCTGGCACCATGTTTGGACCGGAAATTCCTTACATAGAAGATCAAGCTGAGCGAAAAAATGCTTACGCTAGTTGGCTTTCTTCACCAGAAAACCCCCGCTTCACTCGGGTGATTGTAAACCGGATCTGGAAACATACCTTTGGTCACGGTCTTTTTGAACCCGTCGATAACCTGACTGACCGAACTGAAATAAGCCATCCTGAGTTACTCGATTTTCTTGAAAGCTTAATGCAGGATCTTAATTATAATATTCGTGCCTTTCAAAATGTTCTCTTTCATACTCAACTTTTTCGGCGTGAAATGTACTTGGAAGATCATTCAGCTGGAATGAAATTTTTCTTCACTGGCCCACTTCTTAAACGTATGAGTGCTGAACAAATTTGGGATTCGCTTACAACCCTTATCCTTCCCAATGTCGACACTTATACCCCAAACCGAAAACGAACATTGGAACGTATTTCCCGGACCAAAGCAATTTATCATAGCCTCGAAGGAAGACCTATTGAGGAAGTTCTTCCTAGAATTAGAGAAGCAGGAGCCCTTCGCCGTTCAATTCGGTCAGAACAGGAGTCCTTTGAAAAGCAAATTTCGGCAGCTTATGCTGAATCCAAACATGAAGTTGCCAAAAAACTTACAAATGAATTAAAGCAAAAAGTCCGAAATATGGAAGATCGTAACAGGGAGTTGGTTTTCGTCGATCTAAAGGATAATCAGGCTGTTCCCTCCATGATGATGGCCTCGTCAATGATGGGTAGTCCAAGGAGCGAAGATACCTTATTAATCAATGAAAAGATATCCAAGGCAAGGCCAAGAAAAGCTCCTGATGGACTTGATCCTAAAGAACGCAAACAATGGGATGATAAGGAACGTTTAGCTCTTAGGCACTTCCGCGAAGTAGTCCGATTAATGGCTCGGGCTGTGGAATTGGAATCACCAGCCAAGCGGGGTCATTTTTTGCGTGACTTTGGCCAGTCAGATAGAGAAGTCATTGAAAACGCTTCCACCCACGCCTCTGTTCCGCAAGCACTATATATGCTTAACAGTCCTCTTGATATCGCTATTCACAATGTAAACTCTGTCCTCGGCAGGCAGTTAAACAACTTAGAAAGCATTGAGGAAAAAATCGATCTAATCTACCGAAGTATGCTAACTCGAAAGCCAACCAGTCAAGAAGTTGAACGAATTCTTTCGGATTATGAAACTCACGGGGATGAAACCACCGAGGATCTGGTTTGGGCTTTGCTCAACTCTCGCCAATTTATTTTTATACAATGATAAAATCAGATTACAATCGTCGTCGATTTATGGAGTTAGCTGCAGGAGCCTTCCTTGGTGTTTCCGCAACTAATTGCCTTGGGTCAATCGGAGCAAAAGAGTCAAGTCCACCTCTTGCAGAATCAGATAAACAACTCATCTATCTCTACATGGAAGGGGGCATGAGTCACATTGATACTTTTGATTTAAAAACTGGCCATGAAAACCAAGGGTCCACACGTCCTATAAATACCAATGTCGATGGCATTCAAATATCCAGTCATTTACCTAATCTAGCTAAGCACGCAAATAAGCTTTGCATCGTAAATTCCCTTACCTCTACGGCAGGCGACCACGAAAAAGGAAATTATTTTATGCACACGAGCTACCAACAGCGGGCGACCATTCGGCATCCAGGAATTGGGGCTTGGTATCATAAATTTAGTGGCAAACTCAATCCCACTTTACCCGCTTCCGTATTTGTTGGAAAAGAGAGCCGCTTCCACGGAAGCGGTGGTTTTTTTGAGCCCGAATTTGAACCCTTGGCCATCAATGAACCCCAATCAGGGCTTAAATATGCTAGAGCTATGGTCAACAAATCACGCTTCGAAAGAAGACTTAATCTGGCTACAGACATCGATGCTGAATTTCTTAAACGGTACCATTCAAAACCTATACGTGCCTACAGTCACATGTATGCAGATGCGGTGCGCTTAATGGATAGCCCGGATCTTGAGGCATTTGATATTCATAAAGAAGATGCAAAAACTAAAGAGCGTTATGGCAATGAGCCTTTCGGACAGGGATGCCTGCTTGCCCGTAGGTTGGTGGAAAGAAATGTCCGTACAGTGGAAGTCAGTTATGGTGGCTGGGATACTCATCAAAATAATTTCACCTCTCTTCCAGAGTTGTGCCATACCATGGATCAGGCAGTTGCCGCTCTGCTCGATGACCTTGAAAAAATTGGTAAGTTGAAAAATACAGTGGTTGTCATAACCACCGAATTCGGAAGGACTCCAAAAATCAATCAAAATGTGGGGCGGGATCATTACCCTCAGGCATTCACCAGCGTTCTTGCTGGAGGAGGCTTTAAAGGCGGTTATGTTCACGGAAAAACCTCGGAAGGAGCAGAAGAGGTTTTAGAAAATTCGATGACAATTCCTGATTTCAATGCAACCATTGCACATGCCTTGGGAATTCCAACAGACTATGTAATGTATAGTCCAACTGTACGACCTTTCACCGTCGCTCATAAAGGAAAGCCGCAGTTAGAACTTCTTGCGTAATTTAGGCACCATAAGTGCCATTATTTTCGTATACCGAATAACAAGTTTCAAATAGATGCAGTTGCCAGTATCTTTGCAAATAAGTATGGAATACTTATTGCAATGGACATAATTAAAAAAAACCAGCAACGAATAACGGAACTTGCTTCCATAAGCACTCATCTTGCCAAACAAGCTGATGAACTTAACTGGAGTGACATCCAATCAGCCTTGGAAGAATGCATCTTTAATAAGAACGAAATTGGATTGCCAAAGGATTATGGCCCTGCTGCCTATTTCCCTCTGATTCCAGAATCTGCTGAGCAGAATGCACTTTATAAAAAAGGTTACCTTCATGGCGAAAACCTAATTAAGGCTGGAAAAATCGCCGCTTTTACGGTGGCTGGAGGACAGGGAACCCGTCTCGGATATGATGGACCTAAGGGTACTCTTCCAGTAAGTCCCATCAAAAACAAACCTCTCTTTCAATTATTTGCCGAGCAAATTCGCGGAGTTTCTGAGAAATATGAGACTGTGATTCCATGGTACATCATGTGCAGTCCCTTAAACCTTGAAGCTACTATTTCTCACTTTGAAGAGAATAGTTATTACGGGCTGGCCAAGGAGGATATTAAATTTTTCGCACAGGGTGTTATGCCAGCCACTGATTTTGAGGGCAACTTTCTGCTGGCAAGTGAAGACAGCCTTGCTCTTTCTCCAAATGGACATGGAGGCTCCCTCAAAGCCTTGATTGATTCGGGCTCTATCAAAGATATGACTGACAGAGAAATTCAGCATGTTTCATACTTTCAGGTGGATAATCCCTTGGTAAGCACCATTAATCCATTATTCATCGGATTACATGATCTTCAGAAATCGGATATGTCCAGCCGCTCCCTTACCAAAACTGGACCATTCGAGAAACTTGGTAATTTCGTATCTATCGGAGATCGGATATCGATTATTGAATATTCAGATCTCCCCGAAGAAAAAGCCCTTGAGAAGGACGAGTCGGGCCAAATTAAATACCGTGCAGGTAG
>JAYZJX010000007.1:0-14124 GCA_036164015.1 Verrucomicrobiota bacterium
GATGGAGGAGAGCATCCATACATGGATAAATGGTGGGTCCCCGGCCTTAATATTGGATATGAACATAGTTTCATCAATCAGTTTGCAGACTTTGTTGCTGGTTATGGATCTCGAAAAAAGCGTCCTTTGCGCCCAGATTTCAGAGACGCTTTGGAAACTCAGTATATCTGTGAAGCGGTACTAGATTCTGCGAAAACTGGTCGTTGGAAAAAGGTTGGAAAAATCCGTTCGAAAGCCAAGTAAAAGATAATTCTTTTTCTATCTATTTAAAAGGAGTCAGTCCGTGTGTCTGGCTCCTTTTTTTGTAAAACTAGTTTCTTTCGGCTTGCACGATCACGATGTGTTCAAATGATAACAAAAATTATGAAAAACTTACTTTCTTTCTCAGTACTTATCGCAATGGCCTGCTCACTTGTATCTGCAGGAGACTGGCCAACTTGGAGGGGAGTTGCCCGGGATGATATATCAACCGAGAAGGGACTTCTTAAAACCTGGCCAACAGGCGGACCAAAGAAAGTATGGATGAGTAATGATGCCGGTTTAGGCTATGCAGGATTTTCAGTCGCGAATGGCGCTCTTTACACCATGGGTGCCTTTGGTAACTCAGAAAAACTAATCGCCTACAGAGCTGTATCCAGTTCTTCCTCGAACAAAAAAGTTTGGGAACTCAAGGTCGGTGAACTTTTAACCAACGGCTGGGGTGATGGTCCCCGGACAACACCCACGGTCGCTGACGGGAAAGTATATGCCTTAGGTGGTAAGGGTAACCTAGTATGTGCGGATGCCAGAACAGGAAAAAAAATTTGGGACGTTCACATGGTAAAGGATCTTGAAGGCAAAGTACCTGGGTGGGGCTACACCGAATCCGTGCTAGTAGACCAAGGCCGGGTGATCTGTACTCCAGGTGGGAAAGGTGGAGCTTTGACTGCACTCGATGCCAAAACAGGAAGCATCCTCTGGCGCTCCAAAGAATTTACCGACCCCGCACAATATTCTTCCCCGATTGTGATTAATCATGGGGGAAAGCGTCAATATGTTCAACTGGTCATGAAAAAACTTGTGGGCGTGGACGCCAAAAATGGGAATTTAGTTTGGTCTTCGGATTGGCCAGGTAAGGTAGCGGTTATTCCCACTCCGATTTATAGTGATGGACATGTTTATATTTCATCTGGCTATGGAATTGGATGTAAGCTCGTTGAACTCACATCCACAGGAGCCAAAGATGTTTATGACAATAAGATCATGAAAAATCATCATGGTGGAGTTATAAAAATCGGTGATCATTTATATGGATACTCAGATGGCTACGGATGGGTCTGCCAAAACTTCAAGTCTGGAGAATTGGTTTGGAACGAAAAGAAGGCTTTAGGTAAAGGTGCAATTGCTTACGCAGATGGGATGTTTTATTGCCTAGGTGAAGGAGACGGCAGGGTCATTTTAATTGAAGCCACTCCTAAAGGTTGGACCCCAAAAGGAGAATTCACCATCTCGCCTCAAACCAACCAAAGAAACCCCAAAGGAAAAGTCTGGACTCATCCAGTGATTTCGAATGGCAAGATGTATCTAAGAGATCAGGAACTTATATTCTGCTACGACATTAGTAGTTGAATATCCTGCCTATTTACTCGAGACCTAAGACTTTCTTTCCTTCCTCAGAAATCATACGCGGGTTCCACTGAGGCTCCCACACAATATCAACATGGGCGGATTCCACGCTACCAAGCTTTTCGATTCTAGTCTTTGCATCGTCAGCAATGACAGGGCCCATTCCACAACCCTGAGCAGTCAGTGTCATTTTCACAAAGACCTGCTTCCCCTCTTCCCCTTCATCTATTCGCAAATCGTAAATTAGGCCCAAATCCACAATATTTACCGGAATCTCGGGATCATAGCATCCACGCATTGCATCCCAGACCTGTTTTTCATCAAATGGACCCTCAGTTTCTTCAGGCTGATCAGCTTGTAAAACCTGTTGTTTTATTTCATCACCCAATGAGGAGAGTTGATCCTCGCCTACCCTGTACATTCCGTTTGAGTCTCGAAGGGTAACCGAATTGCCCAAGGATTGTGCAATTGTAAAAGTTGCTCCTTCAGCAAGCGTTACTTCTTCTCCCGCTGGGATAATCGTGGCAATGCAATTTGATTTAAGTGTAATTTCTTTATTCATAACTTGGTGTTCCATGAGTTAAATCCCAGTTGGGCACGGTACCATGGAAGTATACTATACATACTAAGGGGGTCATTAAATGATTTTAACAAAGGTGCAACTCCAGAGAATTTCTGCAAGAAGGGAGGGTAAAAAGTTGAATACGGGGATTGAGAGATTCCTTCTTGCCGTACCTCTAATAGTTCGGCAATGGCATCGGCTGGGGTTCGAACTTTTGGAAATTCCTCTATTTCAAATTCGCCACTCAAATTCGCCATTTTAGAAGCTTCCTCCAAAGCTTGTCCCAATCCCCCAATGCGATCAACCAACCCAAGTTCATGTGCCTCTTTTCCGGTCCAAACCCTTCCTTCTGCAAATTCCTTCACTTTATCTAAATCTAATTTCCGACTTTTGGACACTAATTCTAAAAATCTGCCATATGTTTGATTAACATATTCTTGCATAATCTCAACTTCCTCATCGGTCTTAGGACGGACTACCGAAAAAATGTCAGAAGAAGGATTTGTTTTCACCCGATCCCAATTCAATGCGTAACTTTCTCCCAACTTTTCAATATTGGGAAGAATCCCAAATACGCCGATTGATCCTGTAATGGACTGGGGTCCAGCAAGAATTTTATCACTTTCAGTGGCAATCCAATAACCTCCAGAAGCAGCTACAGGGCCCAGTGAAACGACAACCGGAAGACCTGCTTCCCTTGCCCGAATAAGTTCAAAAAGAATAGCCTCTGAACCTGAAACGCTTCCGCCCGGTGAGTTAATTCTTAAAACAATTGCCTTGTATGAATCAGGCTTCTTTCGAATTTTCCTTATTCTTCGGGCAATCTCATCTCCGCCTACACTCGCCCCATTATCTCCCCATCCATCTACAATGGCACCTTCAACATAGATTATGGCAATTTTGGGATCGTCATCATTTACTTCGTCCAATGGATTCGGTCTTAATCGCTCCAAATAAGTACCGAAATCAAGCTGTACAAAGGTGTTTTCTTTCTCTTCTTCCGCTCCAAGTTCAATTAATCTTTCTATAACTCCACCCAGATCATCTATCCGGTCAACCAGTCCTGCTTTCTTTGCATCTTTGGACTTCCATAAAAACTTTTGTGCCAAAGTTGAATTCAAATCCTGCCACTTCATAGAACGAGCTGTTGCCACACTTTGCAAATAATGGATCCATCGCCTGTCCAAAAGATTCTGTACTTGAATTCTGTTTTCCGTACTAAATTTATTATTGGTAAATGGTTCGACTGCACCCTTGTATCGACCAGTACGGACAACCTGAACCCCAATTCCGTATTTTTTGAAAGTGTCTCCCAGGAAAAGCTGCTCGCTCGATAAGCCAGGAAGCAGCATTGTACCCGCGGGATCCATAATCAACTCATCACAAATTGAATAAACCAGATAATCAAGCTGGCGTGGGCTATGTAGATATCCGATTATTTTTTTCCCACTTTGCTTAAAAGTTTCAAGAGCCCTTCTAAATTCCAAAATTGTCTCATATCCGCATCCATACCCTGATGGAGCAAATCCCCCTGATATAAAAATCCCTTTAATGTTCTTTTCCGTGGAGGAAGCGAGAATTGTATCAACAACCTCTCTTAAGTGATATGAAGGAATCAATTCCTCTTCCGTCAAGGCTTGACGAGTGATATCCTCAAAGCTCACATCAGCCGGACGATCAGTTAAATTCATGGTTAGATCTAACACCAGAAAACTGTCCTTCTTTATCTTCTCGTCGGTTGGACTGAGAAAAGAGCCGGCAAAAAATGAAAAAAGTACCAATGATATTATTGCAAAAAGAAAGGCAGAAACAAAGAGCACGGCCATCCTTCTAAGAACATCCTTAAAGAAAGATTTCATCCATGTAAAAAACAGACCTTTTGCAAATAGGTCGAAGAAAATCTTTGCAAGAATTGAAAAAGGCAACAAATTTGCCAATCATGAGTTCAGAACAACTATCAGTTGAAAGAAAAGCACTCCGAATAAATCTTGATTCTTCCAAATACGGAACATTTGCTGAAATTGGTGCAGGTCAGGAGGTAGCCAGGCATTTCTTTCAAGCAGGAGGTGCAGCAGGCACTGTAGCCAAGACTATGTCGGCATACGACATGAAGTTCAGCGACAAAATCTATGGTGAAGCTGGACGTTATGTTTCAAGAAAACGACTTGTACAGATGATGTCTCACGAATTCGGATTATTAAGGGAAAGACTATCGGAAGATCGCGGAATCGAAAGTCAGTTCTTTGCATTTTCCAACACAGTATCAGCACTCAATTTCAGCAAGAGTAATGAATGTCATGGTTGGATGGGTATCCGATTCCAGCTTGAGCCTCTTGGTGAAGTCCACGATATCATCCTGCATGTCAGAATGCTCGACAGAGAAAATCGCTTACAACAGGAAGCGATCGGAATGCTCGGGGTTAATTTGGTGTATGGAGCATTTCATCACCATGAAAACCCTGATGACTTTATCCAAAGTCTTGCCGATGGAATTGATATTGAACGGATTGAAATTGATATGATTGAATTTAACGGTCCGGAATTCGAAAAATTCGACAATCGCATTCTGTGTCTAAAACTTACCCAATCCGGTCTTACCGATGCGATTATGTTCGATCAGCAAGGATATGTAGTGCAAGCCTCCGAAGTACTATATAAAAAGTCATGCTTGATTGAACGTGGAAGTTTCCGCCCGGTAACCAAAGTAAACTTAGATATGCTTGAAAAAGCAAAAAAGCAGTTTTTGTCTAGAGAACAGATAGTGGATAACGACTTAATGGTATTCATGGAACTTACCCTAGGTAGCCTCGCCAATGACGGTTCGATTGATTATGAGGATTTTATTTCCCGTATAGAAGTAATCAATGCCTGTGGCTACGGAGTACTGGTATCGAATTATTTTGAATACTATAAACTTGCATCCTATCTTAGAAGACTAATCAAAAAACCTATTGGATTGGTGATGGGTCTGAACAATTTAGCGGATATTTTTAAAGAAGAATACTACTCTAATCTCGAAGGAGGTATTTTAGAAGCATTTGGTGTACTTTTCAAAGATAACATCCGTATCTATGCCTATCCAGTTGAACAGGAAACTTTCGAGAGATACCGGGAGCAGTTTAGAAGAGGTGATAATGTAAGTGTAAAAGATTCTTCGAGTGGTTTAATTGATGTAGAAAATCTTTTAGTAGCCGATAATTTGAGAAATCTTTATAAATACATCCGGGAAAATGGCTTTCTTGAAACAATTCAGGAATGTAATCGAGAAAACATGCGCTTTTTCTCCCGCGATGTATTTGAGCAAATTGTGCAAAGGAAAAAAGGGTGGAAAGAAAATTTACCAGATGTTGTAGCCAAAATGATAGAATCAGAGAATTTATGGATTTAAACTGATAAAGAAATATTATTACAAATCATTGGAAAATAAATACGATCTGATTGCAATTGATGGAGAAGATCATTTTGGTCCTGACTCTACATGGTCAGCCAGAGTGCTCTGCTTTGAAAGGGCTCAATCTTTAATAAAGCCAAATGGAATAATTGTTGTCGACGACTCATGGAGATATCCCGAAATTGAAGAAATATCGTATGCAAAGTCAGTTAAAAGGTTGGAAAGCCTTGGCCCATCAAGAATGGGAGTGACAACAACTGATATCTACCAGTATTAGTTCAGAATTCGAAATCGGCGTATACAATGCGATGGTCTGAACCCAATAAACAAAGGTGAAAACCTCCAACTTTTGGAGAGTCGGGCACCAGGTGTTTGAATAATGGTGGTGATGCCAAAAGATAATCAAAGCGAGAGTAGGAATCCTGCTTATCCCAATAATGCGTCCAAAAATGCCCTTGTTTATCCTGGCATTGAACCATTTTGGAAAGTTCTGAATTATTGACCTGTAAGAAACGGCGAAGGGGAGCTGAATTCTTATGGTCATTAAAATCACCCAAGACTAGGTACATTGGATCTTTATACGGTGGGTGCTTGGAACGAATATAATCCCGAATTACCCGTGCTTCTTTTTCCCTCCTAATTGCAGCTTCGGGATCATCAGGGCGTTCAGTCCATTTACTTTTGAGATGAAGATTAAAAAGAGACCAGTTTTTGCCATTCGTTGAAAATTCAGCCTCAAGCAAACCACGACTTGGCGATCTATGAACTTCAAAATATTTAAAACTTAAATCTATTATTTCATTATTAATGGAGAACGGGAATTTGGACAGAAGAGCTAGATGCCTTTGTTCGCCTTCAACTCCAGGCAACCAAGCGGAATATTTAAACCTCACTGCATTGGTTTTGTTTAAATCTTTCCACAGCTCATTTAGATAAAAACGCTCTCCTATTTCTTGAATGGCAAGAATATCTGGATTTGTTTGGTTAATAACTGAACGAATGATCCTCCTTTCTTTTTGCGGTTTAGGATACTCCTCCTGCCATCTACCCGAAACCATCCGATCCATGACCAAATAGTTTTCGACATTATAAGAAGCTACACGAATCTTTTCTCCCCAACTTACATGGGGACAGACGAAAAAAATAAAAAGAGCAAAAAGTTTTAGTTTTTTATCCACGACCACGAATTATATTTACATTTAGCCTTTTATTTCGAGGGATTTCATTTCTATCTTTGAATTGCCCTGGTTCCTTTGAAATTCTTGCATTATAACTATCTTCCGTGCTGTGCGAAAGATGAATGGCCTGAAAAGGATAAATCCCAGAGTATCCCTTGCTCCATCGAAATACCATCCCACTCGTACTAGTTGGGGTAATTTTAATTTTATGGGAACCAAATGGTTTACCCATAAATTCAGCAGATTTAATCGGATTCCATTCCCCACCCGCGAACTTTTTCATAATGTCATCCCATTTTGTCATCATTGGAATTTTTGCTCTTTTCGATTCAAGAGGGTCTATGTAAAGACTTCCATCCCCAACCAATGGTTCAATGTCTTCCAACTGCATATTTGTAACATTTGGAATAAAATTCGGTGAATGAAAAGCTATAGAAAAGCTGGTTGGATATTTTTCTTTGCGATCTTCTTCGATTTCGCCCCAGAAACTCAATCCTCTATGATTAATTTGCATCGTATATTCAAAAGTCGCATTATTATCGAAAGTGCCTTTTATTGTTGTTTCTTCCCGATCCATTGATACCGGAGGTGGTTCATCGAAAGAAACAATCTTTCGATGCCTCCATTGCCGATTTCTTTCACCTGGATTTAAATAAAAAATGGGGCGAAAATTAATACTCAAAGGATTTCTCTGGGCTCTCTCCCCTAATCCTTCTTCTCCTTTTTTTGCTTCGTTCTTAAGCCAAAGATGAACGACATGTCCATTGCGATGTAAAGCCACATCGTAAACCGCACTTTCCAAGACTGTATTGTAATTTTTCCATTTCCCTTCTGTGTAATGAGTGAGGCTCCCCCCCTTTGTTTCCGCAATACGTGGATTAATAGGCATCAACTCAGATTTTAAACGACGCAGGCCTTCAGCCAAAGCCTGCGACTCGGGGTTAAGTCTTTCCCAACCCAATTCATAGGGACGATTGGGATTATTTCTCATAAGTAAAGTAACTCCTTCTTCACCCGCATCAACATAGATGGCTTCGATTTCAGAACCTGTGGAGCTCATCCATTTATGATATCGATTAAGGTCTGATTCAGCTAAGTCAGGAACTTTCATTTTTTGACGTTTATTCGCCTCTTCCTGACGCATTTTATTTCTTTCAATAAGATCTTTATTCAGCTTATTTGCTAACGCTAATGAATCCTTCGTAAGTCTTGATAATGGAACCGTCACTTCAGAACGCCCCTGATTCATAAGCAGGTTAATATCTTCTCCTTCGATCGAGATAAACTTGGCCTTTATCAACGAACCATTGGTCGCCTGCCAGTTGTGCTCTTGATCTAAGGCCACATCCTCGGTAACCACGGTAGGTTTAACCGCGGCAACTTCTGGTTTTGGGGTGGGGGTAACGGGAGTCGACTGCACAGGCTTCGGAGTTGTGCTACCGGCGGAAGCAAGTTGATTAGCAAGGGCTTGCGACTGAGGAGACAAACTGCTCATAGGTAGAGGAACCGTTTGACCGTTCCATTCAATTGTTACTGTACCCGCAAAAAGTCTTACAAATCTTGCCTCCAAAGTCCTGCCCTGAACATCAGTCCAAGAGTGTAGTTTATTTTTATCAAGAGTGGGGGGCGATACACTCATTTTCGCTCCAAGTTGCTTGGCAAGATTCTGAGATTCAGGCGAAAGACTGGCCAGAGGAATAGGAACAATCTGTCCATCCCATTTTATGGTTACTTTTGTACCATCAAAACTTATAAATGAAGCCTGTAATGTACGACCTTGTGCATCCGTCCATGGATGTAACTTTTCGGCTTGTCCCTTCAGGATTGTCGATGACAAAAAAAGACAGAATAGTAAGAGATAAATTTTCATAACATTGAGTGATAAGTTGATTACTTAATCATGTTGTTCCCATGAGAGAACGACCTTTTCTTTTTTGTAAGTCCATGGTTTGAAGACATCAAAAATTTTACCAGGATTCAAGATTCCTTTTGGATCAAGTGCCTTCTTTATTGCTTTCATTGCTTTCAATTCAGCATCATTGAATTGCTTTTGAACAAAGGGTGTTTTGGCTAAGCCAACACCATGCTCTCCACTAATCGCACCCCCCAAGGCAACCACTTTCTCCATTAATAGATTAAGAGCGGAAACGGCCCGGTCAGTCTCATTTTCATTGTCCTCATCATACATAAAATTTACATGAAGATTTCCATCTCCACAATGGCCAAAGACTCCAATATTGAGATGAAATTCTTGCCTTAGATTTTCTACAAAAGAAACCAGTTCTACTTGACGGTTGAGAGGAATAACAATGTCTTCATTCAATTTGGTATTAGCTAATTTCTTCATGGCCGAGGAACCCTGTCGTCGAACTTCCCATAATTCCTCCGCATCATCCTCGTTTTCAGCAATCCTATGATTAAGGGAATGCTGCTTTAACCAAGTATCCAAAATGTATCTTTCGCGATTAAGAACTTCAAGTTCACCATCAAGTTCAATTAACAGAGTTGGGCTCGGGTTAATGCCAGCAAAAACTTCTGCCCCCACATATTTTTGAAGGCAATCAATTGTCCATTGATCCATGTATTCAAGAATAGAAGGTTGAATGCCCAGTCTTGACAATTCAAGCGGTGCACTCATCGCTGATTCATCATTCTCAAAAGCGGCTAAAAAAGTTACACGATGATCAGTGGCAAGGATCAGCCTAAGAGTTATTTCAGTTACCACACCCAAGGTACCTTCACTGCCAATCCATAAGTCACGTAAATTATAGCCCGTGGCAAATTTTCTCGTTGCCCTACCCCACTTAACAAATTCTCCAGTTGGCAAAAATCCTGAAAGAGCAAGAACATAGTCACGAGTAACACCATACTTGACACATCTTAACCCTCCTGCATTGCAGGCAACATTACCTCCTATTGTGCAAAAGCCCTTGGAAGATGGATCCGGGGGATAAAAGAGACCATAATTGGCAGCCTGTTCCTGTAGATTGGAAACGACTGCTCCAGGGCCGCACCTTGCCAATCTATTAGGTTTGTCGATTTCAATATTATCTAGCGAAGACAAATCCAAAACCCATCCACCTTGAAAAGGAGTTGCTCCGCCCGTCAGGCTAGAACCACTTCCTCGACAAGTTACGGGCACGCAAAATTCATTAGCCAGTGATAAACATTTTCCAACATCTTCAGGGTTATAGATTTTAATCCACGCATCGGGATCACCTTTCACCTTCAACCCATCATATGAAACTGAATATAATTCGTCCTTTGATGTACATACATTCTCCCCGAGCTCTGCGATCAAGCGTTCTTGGGCATGTTTTTTTTGATCTGGAGTGAGATGTTTAATGGCTGGATTAACTGGAGCTTAAATTGCACATTAAATTCTGTCCAAAAATTGGACAATTACAATTATCCCGCTTTAGTATCTAAACTTAACTTCGAAAGATCACGTGATTTTAGCATGTTTACCACATCCATAATTTTTTGGTACGGTAGCGTTCGATCACCACGAATGTGAATAGTTGGTTGTTCGCCATCTTTAGCAGCAACTTCATCCAGCTTGTTTTCTAGGTCTTTTTGTGAAACTGGATCTTTTCCCCATCTAAATTTTCCGTCTGCCTCAATGGTAATAAATTGATCGCTTAATTCAGGAGGCTTTTGAGGTTTGGATGTTTTTTGAGAAGGAAGATCAATACGGTTGTACTGTTCTATAACAGGGGTAGTAATCATGAATATAATCAGCAGTGAAAACGCCAAATCAATCAGCGGGGTGACATTCAGATCAGAAATTACCGCCAGTTTATTTTGCCTCTTAAAGTCTCTAGCCATAGGTAAGAAGTTTAAGCATCCATTTCCAATTCAATCCTATCGGCCAAGTTGCTGGCAAAATTTTCCAACTTAGTCATTGCTGCACGAGTCATTCCAAGAAGCCCGTTGTATGCAAATACAATCGGAATAGCTACGCAAAGAGCAGCAACCGTAGTTAACAAAGCACCAGAAACACCTGGAGCCAAGTGCTCAATTGTTGCTCCACCGGCATCCATCGTACCAAAAGCATCCATGACTCCCCATACTGTACCTAATAATCCTAAAAAAGGTGCACCTGATACAATCGTTGCCAACCAATACATTTTTGCTTCGTAGCGGTCTCCCACTTCTGCCAAAGCTCTGCGAATTGCATTTTCAACATAATTCATCCTCACCTTGCCCTGCTGTTTCCCCCGATGGGCCGCGTCCATTGCTCTCGAACAAATTCGTAAATAAGGGCTACCTTCACCAGGAAAAAGTGAATCATCATAATCGAAAATAGCCGTTAAATTATTGATCCTTTTCTCATCCCTGGCGTTATTGCGCAATGCACGTTTAATTTCTTGAAATTTAGACCACATCAAGGCAATTGCCGTGCAATTCAAAAAAACCAAAACAAAAATAACAACCTTTCCTGCAAAGTTTGAATCCGCGAAGTATTCAACCACCTTGATTGACGCCAATACATCTATCCCATAATTTCCCATAACTTATCCTTTCTCCAAAATTTCCACCAATTTCAACATCTGTATTAAAATATATGAAATCAATCAAATTCATTTTCCAACTTAAGTGGTCTTAATCGAATTGAATTGCCCATTTGTCCAAACATTTCTAGGCATCAAAGTATGCGAATTTCAGAAAAAGTTTTAGCGGAAATAAATGAAAAAAGCTTTCACATTTCAGGAATGCAAAGCCTCGTAGGACTTGATGGGTTTGTAGATAAAATTGTCACGCCTGTCGATAAGAGACACGGGATGGGCGAGCAGTTTGATGCCGTCGAAACAATTGCTGATTTGGGATCAAGAATCTCCGCAGCAGCCGGAAAAAGTGCAAACCTAGAGCTCTTTCCTCGATTTGAAAAACTAGGGGGAAATGGACCTATCATGGCAAATGCACTTCTTTCTCTAGGTCTAAGTGTCAGGTATGTTGGAGCTCTCGGCAATCCTTCCATCCATCCTGTTTTCGAGGACTTTGCCGAGAAGACTAACGCTATTTCTTTAACCGAACCTGGAATCACCACTGCCCTAGAGTTTAAGGATGGAAAAATCATGATGGGCAATATGGTCAGCTTGGAGGAAATAAATTACAAAAGAATCCTAGAAGCTGCTGGCGAAGGACCTTTTATCGATCTTTTATCAAAATGCGATTTGGTCTCTATCGTTAATTGGACAATGATTCCCAGAATGACATCCATTTTGTCTGAGATTGTTGATAAGATTCTCCCGAACCTTCCCCCTCGTGATTCCCGCTTATTCTTTTTTGATCTTACCGATCCCGCCAAGCGCTCTCGAGAAGATATCCTGGAAGTCTTGCAGGTAATCTCCAGATTCCAAGGATACGCTGAAACCTGCTTAGGCCTTAACTTCAATGAAGCTCTTCAAGTTTGCGAGACTTTAGGACTCTCCAAGGGTGATAAGAGTGAGGAATCTTTAAAGAAAATGGCTTCTGACATTCGTCGCAAATTGGAAATTTCCTGCGTAGTCACTCATCCAGTTGATTCTGCTGCATGCGCTACAAAAGACGGCTCATGGTGGACCGAAGGGCCTTTTACTGACAACCCAAAGATTACCACTGGAGCAGGTGACCATTTTAATGCAGGCTTTTGTGCGGCAAAGTTAAACGGATTTTCCCCGCTTACTTGCCTTGCATTGGCAACTTGTACTTCGGGTCATTATGTGAGAACTGCACAAAGCCCAACCACAAATCAAATAATTGAACTACTTAAACAGCAATAAAACCATAAACTTATAAATGAGTCGCGAACCAGGAATTTTAATATCTTTCGAAGGATCCGAAGGTTGTGGAAAATCAACGCAAATCCGTCTTCTTGCTGATCGTCTTGAAGAAATCGATCATCGGGATGTAGTTGTAACGCGCGAACCAGGTGGCACCATTATTGGTGAGGATATTAGGCATTTGCTTATGCATGCGGATTCTTCCCAAAACATTTTCCCTGAAACTGAACTTTTGCTTTTTGCAGCAAGCCGGGCACAACTTGTCCGTGAAGTCATTTATCCATCCGTACAAGAAGGCAAAATTGTTCTATGCGACCGATTTCTTGATTCCACAACCGTGTATCAGGGTGTTGCCCGACAAATCGCGGATGATCCTGTGACGCAAATTAACGAATTTGCCGTGGGTGATGTTGTACCAGATCTAACCATAATTTTAGATGTCCCAGCGGAAGTTGGGCTGGAAAGAATCAAGCACAGGGTTTCCGATATGCCAGATCGCATGGAACAAGAAAATGTGGAGTTTTATGGAAAAGTACGAGAAGGTTATCTACACCTTGCCAAAAGTTTACCCGAGCGCTTTTTTGTGGTCGACGGAATGGGAGAACCTGACGAAATTGAGGTGGAGGTCTGGAACGAGATACATTCCCGTTTTTTTCAGGATGACTAAGCAACAGTTTTGGAATGACTTCCATTGCTGAGAAAAGAATCGAATCCCTTTGCGAGCGTCACAAGACTGGTGCATTGCATCACGGCTTGATACTTAGAAGCGAGAATCTTCAGTTCGTGGAAGATTCAGCGGTTAAATTATACAAAGAAATTTTAAAGGTTCCTGAAGGTATAAATGAACATCCGGATTTGTTTCATCTACGTCCATCTGGAAAAGCAAGAATCATTACCGTTGAAAGAACAAGAGAACTCATTGATCTACTTAATCGGACGGGACATCAATCCAGTAATAAAGTAGCTATCATCCATGAGGTGGATCGCATGCGTAAAGAGGCTGCAAATGCATTTTTAAAGACCCTAGAAGAGCCACCGAGGGGGACTTATTTGCTCCTTTTAACAACAAGACCGTATGCAATTCTGCCAACTATTCTAAGTCGATGCCTTGTTGTTCGACTCGATCAAATTAATAGAAAGCAAAAGGATCCGGACTGGGAAAATTGGCTCACAGATTATGAGATATGGATTAATTTGCTCTTAAATAGAAAAGCACTAAAGAAAGACCGTTCGACCCCTGTTTTTATGGCATATGGTCTGTTAGGTAATCTTGTTGCATTACTAAAAAGGATTGCCGACGTAAAAACAAAGGAATCTCTCTTAGCTATGAGTAGCACTCTGGAGGATAAAGAAAAAGATGCATTTGAAAGTGGTCTTCGGCGAGGAATTCGAACCGGAATGCTTAAAGAAATCTCAGAATACACCCGTAATTTGGTAACAGATTCTGAAAAAGAAATTCCAAATCCGGAAATCCATGGCATTAAACTTGGCCGAGTCATCCAAAAGCTTGAAAAAATAACTGGTCTTTTGGAGGTTAATTTAAAAGAGGAGTCCGCATTGGAAGAATTTATGCTTTCTTCCTTGCGTATTTGGTCATCGAAATAAAAGAAGATTTAAATGGCT
>JAYZJX010000008.1:0-7309 GCA_036164015.1 Verrucomicrobiota bacterium
GAGATGAGTGGTACGGTCCCCTAGTCCAACAATTGTGGCGAGTTCCCTGGCTTTTTTGTCATCGAGGTTCGATTCTTTCTCATAGCTGGCCGGAAGAGAAATATTTTCGAGAACATTTAAATAGGGAATCAGATTATAGGACTGAAAAATAAAACCTATTGATTTGGCACGAAGGGCAGAAAGATCTTCATCATTCATCTCCTCAACCGATTCACCCCCAATTTGATAGTTTCCGGAAGTCGGTTTATCGAGGCATCCTAGAATATTAAGTAGTGTACTTTTACCAGAACCGGAAGGACCCATGATTGCTACATAATCACCCTCAGGCACCTCTAGGGAAACTTTATCCAAAGCAACCACCTTTTCATCTCCCATTTCATAGATTTTTGTCAAGTTGCTGATACGGAATGAAATGTTCATATCCAGCGACTTAATCCGTCTATCTAAATGAAATGAAAGAAACTACTTCTGCGCAATTTCGTTTTGATTATCCAGCTTAATGAGGTTTTTGAAGTGATCAGGATTCAGTACCACTCGTTCACCTTCTTCCAAACCACTTTTGATCACTGCCATGCTCATGTTATGAGAACCAAGTTCAATTGAACGAATTTGCATTTCATCATCTTCATGACCGACAAGACAAAAAGTCTCACCATCCACTCTGAAAACGGAAGTGAGGGGAATTTGCAATACACGATCAATGTGCTCGGAATTGATCGTTACTTTAGCAGTCATTCCAGTGCGGACACCAGGGGGAGGATCCGTAATCACAATCTCTGTGGCATATTCCTTGATATGCGAAGTGTAGCGACTAATGGAAGGTATGGGATACTCACTAACCGACTCAACCTTTCCTTTGAGCTGTAGATCTCTCATCGCATCGATGAGGATGTCACAACTCATTCCTGCACGAACCTGTTCGATCCTGTTTTCATTCACTTTTGCCCTCACACGAAGCAGGGAAGCATTTGGCAACCGAATAATTGTCTGATTTTCCCGAACTGACTTACCTTCCTCGATAAGAAGGCCATCATTTGTGCCTGATTTGTTCTTGTTGGCATAAGTTACCTCTCCATCTGCCGGAGAGAAAATCTGACATTTCTGAATTTGTTCTTCGATTTCAATTTCCTGAGTTTTTTCAAGTTGATAAGAATTCTCAGCCGATTGCAGACGTGCCTCGGCAGTCATTATGGATGCATTGAGGTCATTGACTTTTGCCTTCCTAGAATGAGTTCTCAAAACCTCCAATTTGGTCTGAGAAAGATCCAACTCCTTACCTGCTTTTTCAACGGCAAACTGATCAGCTTCTAATTGGGCTTCAGAAACATATCCTTTGGCAGCAAGTTTTTTACTGTATAACAAGTATTCCTGGGCACGCCTGAGGTTCTCTTTTGCCACAAATTCCGCACTCTCCAGTTGCTCTTCACTTTCCCTGAAAGAGCCTGCTAGGTATTCCTGCAAGGCAAGTCGGGCAGCTTCCACATCAGCCGTTGCCTTTACAAGGGTGGCTTTGGCTTGGTGCACGGAAATTCGTTGTCGTAGCAAATCCTTTTGCAATGTGGCATCGTCGAGTCGTACCAAAAAATCACCTTTTTTTACTACAGATCCCTCAGGTACAATTTCAAGTATGCTAACACCTGTGGAGCTGCGGCTTCTTACTTCACTTTTTATCTCAACATTTTCGGCACTCTCGATTTCCCCTGGTTCAATGAATTCCAGTTTAAATTCTGCAGACTTTACTATTTCAAAAAGCGGTTGTACTTCATTTTCTAAAGAGTCTTCGTCATCACTCAACCACCAGAGCAATGAAAGCACACCAGCTCCCGCCAAACCCATGAGGGTGTTGGTGGAAGCAAAGCCTTTTGTGGAGTTTCGTAAAAACATATTACTTATTTTATTAAATAGCATAAGCAGAGCAAGTTAGGACTAGTCATTTAAAACGATATCAAACAACGAAAGTGGTGGATTTAATTACCCAACCAGACTCCGTTGTCTGATAATTTCATGGTTCCCAGATCATAGGCATAACGCATACGCATGGCTTCATAACCCATCCAAACCTCAACAAAACTATTACTCGCATCCAATAGATCGTTCAACGCATTAACTAAATCCCTGGCAGTAGTCGCTCCAAATTGTGCATTTCTTCCCGGTTGGGGAGGCTCATCCAAACGCATTCTGGCCAGGTCTACCTGGGCAATTGCCCCCCGGACTGCTGCTCTACTCAACTCAAAGTTCAATTGAAATAATTTTGAAAGCCGTTGGTGTTCCCGAAATGCCCTAATGATACTGTCTTCAAATGCCAAATAGGCACGGCGCGACTGTTGATATCTCAATAGAGCAGCTTTGTATCGATTCCTTTCTCTGACTTTTGACAGAGGAGTGTCTAACTCCAGTCCCACCCTTACCCTACTTTCGTCCGATTCAAACTGGCCTGCTCCCATTGAATCCGAGCCAAGTGTACCGGATAGTACAACATCGAGATCAGTCCTGAGATCATCTTTGGCAAGATCCGCGTTTCGCCATACATCGACCAACTTGGCACGATTATTCTTCCAGTCCATCCGATTGTCTGAAGCGATGCCTGCAGCTTCGTTAGGCTGGATCTTAATTTCCTCCATCACAATTGACTCAAGTCTTGCGGAAGCCTTGGCTAAGGATAATTCAAGTAAGGTTCCGGAAAAACCATTAAGCAAAACGGAAAGTCTTCCACGGGCTGCATCAACGGGAATGTCATCTGCATTCTCAATCCATTCACTAAGTGCTGAATCAAATTCTTTAAGAGCTGCCGAAAGTGTGGATATAGAAGTATTTAAATCACGAACTAAATCGTCCAGGTCACTGTCTTTAAATGCATCTGAACCCATACCCAATTCACGAAGATCAGAACGCTCCCGAAGGCTATTAAATCCTTTTTTTCTCTCTGGGAGTACAATTTGGAAGCTTTGGTAATCAGAAATTAATTTTTGAAAGCTATCCTCTGCACGGGGTCTTAGCGAAATAACCTGCGTGGAAATCTCTTTCAAGTCATCAATAGTCTGGGATACTTCCGGATCCCGAACCTTCGAAAGTATAAGATTTATTTCATCCTGAAGGTTAACCAGAGCTGAATCAGTAAGCCTGAAGCTTTGGATATAATCATCCACAACCGTAATATCCAACGCAGGAGGTAATCCCAGGAAAATCTTATATCCATCAAGTCGGTTTTCATAAGAAGACTTCGCAGCGAGTAAACGGCTTTGCCCATTAAAAAGTGCCTGCCTTGCCTGGTCTACCTGTAAACGGCTTCCGATTCTTCCGGCTTCGAATGCTGCTTCCAACTGCAAAAGACTATCATTCAACTTCACAACATTTGCTTCCTGGTTCCGAATTCGCTGTAAATCCTGTACTAGCCCGAGAAATCCAGAAACTCCGGTATTGGGTGGAGGAACCGGAGAAATTGTACCCGAATTCCCCACATTCCCTGAGGGATTGGAACCGAGCACTACATCGAGGAAAAAGCCCTGCCGAAATTGTTCTAGACTCCTGGCATCCGCGAGAAGCGAGCGTTCACTTTGGGTAAGTTCTTCAAGGAAAATTCTTCTACTTGCTCCGCGCAGCAATGGCTGAGTAATTGTTAAATTTGCCAGCGAGCCACCAAGCTCGATATTTCCATCGCTAAGCTCAATACTTAAGCGATTGGCAAGAGAGGCGACCCAATTGGTTCCATTACCAGCTATACCCCTAAGCCCAGCTTGTGCTTTGGATTGGAAATCGGTGGGATCCTCATCAATTTCCTGACTCACTTGTCCGCTAATTCCGGCAAAAGGCAGAGGACCGAGCTGAAATCTTTCGTAAGTTACATCGAGAGCTGAGAGATATAAGGCTTCTTTTTGCTGCTGATAATCACGAGAGTGTAGAATTGCCAAAGACATGGCAGTTTCCAGATCCAAAAGAATCGTGCCATTGCCATCCACAGGAAGTGATTTTTCCCAATCCTTATTCTCACCGGTCAAAGATTCATTGCCATCTTTATAAGCATCACTCTTTTGAATTCTAAGGGTTACCTGACGCGAGTCGTTGTCGTCTTTTGGAGGTACAGGCAGTTCATTATCATTATCAATGTAAGCGAGTCGTGATGAATCTGCAGGTGCCCAATCAAAGCCAGGCACTTCTTGGAGTAGTTTTCTTACTTCCTTGTCGGCAGTTTCCGGATCAACTTTTCGGGAACAACCAAAAAAGATAAAGACTAGGATGTACGCAACAACCGTTGCGTGTTTTGGAATCATTGAACTAAAGATCAGGAAAAAAGTTCCGTAACCGCCTGGGCTTTCACCAATTCGCGTGGCTGATTTAAGTGATTGTACACAATGGTTTCCGGATTAATTCCAAAACCATGATAAATAGTGGCTAGCAATTCACGGGGATGTACGGGGTCTTCCAGGGGGGAGGAACCAGTCTTATCGGATTCACCGTGAACATAGCCACGCTTGATACCAGCGCCTGCAATGACTCCAGTGTAACAGTAAGGCCAGTGGTCACGCCCATCTGCACTGTTCCCATTTCCGGATGTACTTACCCCTTTCTCAGGACTTCGGCCAAACTCACCTACGCATACAACCATAGTTTCATCAAGCAAGCCTCTCTGATCAAGATCCGTCATCAAACCTGACAAGCCCATATCTAGCATAGGTGCTGACTGATCCTTCATTCTTTTTGGTAGTCCTTTGTGAACATCCCATGAATGATTATCTGAATTAGCTACCTTGGGCCAAATAACCTCAACCACTCGAGTTCCTGCCTCGACCAGTCTGCGTGCAAGTAAACAGCTTTGTCCGAAAGTATTTCTACCATAAGAATTACGAACTGCATCTTTTTCCTGACCAAGATCGAAAGCTTCACGGGCTCTTCCCGAAGATACTAGATCAAGAGCCCTGTCGTAGTGGGTATCCAAGTTGTATTGCTCAACGGCCTTGTCGATTACAGGCATAGCGTCATTGATCGAATTGCGTAACATTGCCCTTCTTTTAAGACGGACACCAAACATATCAGGACGCATCTCAAGGTCGTCCACTCGAATCTTGGCCATTTTCTCCATATCCATATCACTCCCAGGAGGATAAAGAGTGTAGGGATCAAAAGCTTTACCCAAAAATCCAGCCGTCCCACCTTTACCAACTACTCCGCTCTCTTGTAATGGACGGGGAAGCATCACAAAAGGAAGCATTGGCTCATTGCTCGGGCGTAACCTTACAATATTGGAACCAAAGTTTGGAAAATCCTTGGGACTTGGCGGTTCCAACTGACCGGAAGGACTTACCTTGTCAGTCGTGTAACCGGTCATCATCTGATAGATAGCAGCCGTGTGGTTAAACAATCCTTTCGGCGTATAACTCACAGCACGCATCATAGTAAACTTATCATTTACTTTTGCCAAATTCGGCAAAAGCTCAGTGAAGTTGACACCGGGGATTTTTGTGGGAATGGGTTTAAAGATACTTCGTACATTCTCAGGGGAATCAGGTTTGGGGTCCCACAGATCCAAGTGACTTGGCCCTCCCTGCAAATAAATCATAATAATACTTTTAGCCTGCCCCCACCCCGGGCCACCTGACTTTGCGGGTGATGCATTTGCCTTCATCTGGAGCATTGCACCAAGTGAAAGTCCAAGCATGCTCGACCCTCCCACTTTAAGTACATCTCTTCGGCTCATGGGAAGATGACGGTCACAAAGATCTTTTCCGAGTTCTCCTGATAATGCGATCATAGTTTTATCTTACTTTAGATGTTTTGTTATTTGAAAGAAGAAAATGTTAGATTTTTAACGATTAAAAAGAAAGGACGGCGTATTAATCAATGCCCACGCTAAATCCTGAGCACCAATCACACGTTTGTTCGCAAGTTGCTTGGCACTCAAATCCCGGGCTCTTCTAAGTCGGGCAACTTCCGGCGGAAGCGGAAGAGGCAACTCTGCTGTTTTTAATACATTTTCTAAAGTTGAAAGTTTTGGATCTTTTGGTAGTGGCTTACTCGCTTCAGTAAAGATCTTGGCAAGTCTAACTCTTTGAGGATCTGACTTCTTGTATTCTTCGATCAGTTTTTTCTTTTGTTCAGGAGTACGCTTGGTCTTATCGATGGCAAAAATTTCCTTAACCTCTGAAGGTAGACCATAACTAACGGGTCTGGGAACATCAGTTACCGCAACGCGAAAACGCCCAAGCGAATGCTGACCGCTCTGAAATTCCTGTTTAAGAGTGATCTGCAAATCAGTCGGCCCAAAATAACTAACGGGTGATTTAACCTGAAAGGATGCAAAGTGGGTTTTTCCCATCTGAGGGGCAATCGCCCAACCATTTGCAGAAGGTGCCACTTTCCCATCTATTGCAGAGGCAACCGGATAGCTACCTTGGCTGAAGGTAGCGAGTGCATTTTCAAAAGACAACTTGGTGGGCAAACCGTTCCTCAGAATTTTGATTGAGCGTACATTTGCGCCTTTTTGGAAAAAGACCTGCAACTTACTAATCGCTTTCTGTGCCACAAAATCTACTCGGTGATTTGACCAAGTTTCCTTTTTGTTAATTCTGATTGATTGGCTTTCGTCCTTCCCACTACCCCATTGAACTCTCATTACTCCATCAGTCCTTGTAATCCCTTCCAGTTGTAATACATAACTTGCAGCGGGCAAATCTTGCGTGAGGGAAAGACTTGGATGCGTCGCTTCTTTCACTCCAGATTTAAAGTAAAAACCTGATGGGCCACCTCCGTTATGTATTTTAATTAATAAAGCATTTTTACCGGATTTTAGTCTTAGCTCCAATTTTTCCTGATCAGGAGCTGCCCCACGACCCACATTGTTCGCGAGTACTTCTTTACCATTGAGGAAAACCTTTATTCCATCATCACTACCAAGACTGACTGGTAACGAAACCGGAGCGGTTGTTTCGATTTCCTTCAGCAAGTAGTTAGATGAATTCTCAGCTGAAAATACAGTTCCGTAGAGTTGACCATCTTTCCATTCGGGTTTCACTTTCCATGAGAGAATTTTATCTCCTTGAGAGAATTTCATTTTGGGATCAAAAGAAGACTTCCTCTCCGGACCTCCAGCTTGATCAAAGCCAAGACCAATAAAGGGACCGACATGATAGAACGGGCTTGATGACAAAGTTGCATCCTTTCCTACGGTACTGAAAGTTACACTTTTATTGGCATCCAAAACCTTGGTATTGGGCTCGGGTTTCCAGTTTCCTAAATTCTGAGTGCTCGAAAAATTCCAATTGCCTACTTCCTTCCAATGCGAAAGGTCCTTGGTTGGACTTGCCAAAACCTCTAA
>JAYZJX010000009.1:0-6066 GCA_036164015.1 Verrucomicrobiota bacterium
GGATGCAGTCCGGCGGACCATGGGATTGGGGTTCTGCCTTCATTTTCCATTACGAGACTGATTTGCAGTGATAATTCCAGGAAATGATAAATAACCGTGAAGGTGTATTCATAAGGATAGGATTCCCTGTTTAGTTCAGATTGAATTAATTCCACCTCGAAACCGGCCTGATCAATTGAGCGAATAGAAAAATCTGCGTCCTTGGCAAAGCCGTGCATCGGCATGGCGACCGGACTGCCAGTGTAAGGCATCCAATGGTCGGCTTTTTCCTCATGAAAACATTTTCCTGCAAATGGAAAAAGGATGGGAATGCCACCATGAACTCCCCGGAGACCTTTTTCGCCAAGCGATTCGGGCCAGTGGATTACATCTCTCACCGATCCATCAGACATGTTCAGGTGCCAATTCATAAGCAAAGCCCCTTTTTCCGGAGATGCTAAGAAAGTAGATGGGCCAACATCCCATCTTCTAATTTCCTGATCCTGATAGCTGATTTTTTCCATGTAATTCAATTGTCCATTCTTTCCTGTTTGCGCAAATACATTAATCAAACAAAATATTATTCTATTTTTATGCTATCAAAAATTTTAATTTTATTTTTTGTAATCGTTTTCTGTTGGCTCGAAAAGGGTGGTCAGATATTTGCTGATGAAAATGAGTCGGATGTGAATGCCTCATCTTTAAGTCTCAGCAATACTTCCGACAAAAGAATTACAAAAGCGTATCAAATTCCTATTCGAGATCAGATTGGAGCTCCCATATTGGACATCCTGCGCCGAGGATTAAAGGATGCTATTCGTTCTGAAGCGGATTTAGTGATTCTTGATATGGATACCCCGGGTGGTGAACTGGGTGTAACCTTGGAAATTATGGAAGAAATCATCGATAATTTGGAGAAATTTGACGGTAAGATTATTACATATGTCAATGACGAGGCAATTTCGGCTGGTGCTTACATCGCAATTGCTTCAAGTGAAATAGCTTTTTCTCCTAAGTCACAGATCGGGGCAGCAGAGGCTGTAAGTGGAGGTGGTGCAAACATTGACTCTTCAATGAAAAGAAAGATCAATTCTTACTTGAAAGCAAAAATTAGAAATTATGCCGGAGATTACAGATACCGTTCTCAGGTTATGGCAGCAATGATGGATGCCAATGAAAGCCTGATTATCGAAGGGGAACCCTTAAAAACCGAAACGGGTGGTCTTATAAAAAAACCGGGAGAATTACTTACTTTGACCGGAGTGGAAGCGTGCCAGGAATATGGTACCCCCCCTGCCCCGCTGCTTGGATTTGGCGTATATGATTCAGTTGAAGAATTAATGAACGAGAAGTACGGTGAGGGTCAATGGAAGCTTGAAAAGATGGAAATCAATTGGGCGGAGGAAACCGGACTTTGGCTCAACGGAATAGCCCCTCTAATTTTAAGTATTGGTTTGGTCTGTATATTTGTGGAATTTAAAACTCCCGGCTTTGGCATTTTCGGAGTAGCTGGAATAATTCTCTTGCTTGTTTTCTTTGGCTCAAAGTATGTTGCAGGATTGGCGGGGCAGGAGGAATTACTCGTTTTCCTTTTAGGGGCGTGCCTAGTACTAGTTGAGATTTTTCTTGTACCCGGACTGGTTATACCTGGTGTACTTGGAATCGCCCTAATGATGGGGGGTATTTTTTGGGCAATGGTAGATGTCTGGCCTACCCCTGACTTTGAATGGAGTATGGAGGTCATCCGTCCACCCTTGTGGGAAATGCTTCAGACCTTGGGGCTTGTATTTTTGTTTGGCATACTTGTTTCCAAGTTCTTACCAAAGACGCCTATCTGGAAAAATTTAGTACTCGCTACCACTCTCAAGAAACCGGCTGAATCCAAGGATAACCAGATGTCACTTAATCAGCTAGTTGGTAAGCAGGGTAAATCTATTTCTGAATTGTATCCGATCGGACAGATTGAGATTGATGGCGTGAGATACGACGCGAGATCACGTCTGGGAAAGATTGCCAAAGATGAAAAAGTTGAAGTTGTTAAGGTATCTGAATTTGAACTTATGGTTAAGCCGATCGAATCATGATTGAAGTCATTGGAGCATTATTTCTTTGTTATGTACTGATTGGCCTGGAAGCCATTGTTCCTGGCGGTATTCTGGGCATTTTAGGATTTTTGGGCTTATTCGTTGCCGCATATCTTGCACATCAGGAGTTCGGTGGATGGTTTGCTCCTTCGATCACTTTTCTTGGAGGCGGGTTGGGAGCTTTAATTTTGATTTTTATTGAGTTTAAATGGCTATCCAAAAGTCCTGTGGGAAAAAGGCTATTTATGGGTGATTCCATTCAGGGATCCAGCAATAAGGAAATAGCAAAACCTGAAATTGTTGGAAAAGTTGGCACTACTTTAACAGATTTACATCCGGCTGGACGGATTGTCGTGGAAAATGAAGAATACGATGCTGTTAGCGAGGATGGATTAATTCATAAGGATACAGCTGTAAAAGTCGTTTCGATCGAAAACTTTAGTTTAAAGGTTCGTGTCGATTGATTTTGCATGGTTTGATTTACTAATTAATACTGAAATAAATTTTTTGAATTATGATTGAATGGATTATTATTGGACTATTGGCGATCATTGGATTGGTCGTTTCACTTGTTATAATCTCGTTTTTCAACACTTGGTTGAAAGCATTTTTAGCGAAAGCAACCGTTGGTTTTACCACCTTGCTTGCGATGAGGCTGAGGGGTGTGCCAGTTGGAATGATTGTGGATGCAAGAATTACTGCAGTGAAAGCAGGTATTCCTCTTGAAACCGATCAACTTGAGGCTCACTATCTTGCTGAGGGTAATGTGGTTCAGACTGTGCAAGCTCTGATTGCTGCATCTAAGGCAAATATTGAATTAGCCTGGGATCGTGCCTGTGCAATTGATCTTGCCACCCGTGGAACAAGTAAATCGGTACTGGAGGCGGTTCGAACATCAATTAATCCCAAGGTAATTGATTGTATGATAGAAGGTCGGGAAACTATCGACGGGGTTGCGAAAGACGGGATACAAGTAAAAGTACGCGTAAGAGTCACGGTAAGGAGCAATTTGGATCGTTATGTGGGAAGTGCTCAGGAAGAAACCGTAATTGCAAGAGTCGGGGAAAGCATAGTCTCCACGATCGGTTCATCCGAAAATTATAAAGCCGTTTTGGAGAATCCAAATTCAATTACTGAAAAAGTTTTGGACCGTGGATTGGATCAGGGAACAGCATTTGAGATTTTATCCATTGATATAGCCGATGTGGATCTTGGAGAAAATAGAGGAGCCGCTTTACGTTCTTCCCAAGCTGCTGCCGACAAAGAAGTAGCTCAGGCTCAGGCTGAAATCCGCAGAGCTGCAGCGGTTGCACTTGAACAGGAAAACAAGGCAAAAGTTCAGGAGATGCAGGCAAAGTTGGTTGAAGCCGAGGCGCAAATTCCCCTTGCAATGGCAGAAGCTTTTAAAAGCGGTAATCTTGGCGTAATGGATTATTACAAACTCCGAAATGTTGAAGCTGATACAGAGATGCGTGAAAGTATTTCCAAGGGTACGGACCAAGAATAATTAATTCTAAAAGTAATGCCTGATATTCCAATAGATACTCTTTTCATTATCGGACTGGTTATTGCTTCTTTCGTAGGCAAATTTTTTCAGAAAAAGAACGAAGATTCCTCAACTCCAAAAAGTAAACCGGCAAATACATCGAGTTCGGATGGGAAAAATCCGACTTTACGAGATGTGCTTAGAGAAGCATGGGAGCGTGCAAACCAACCTGAAGTACTGCAACCAGAATTTACTGATACGATACCCCCACCTTTGCCTATCGAAGAAGTGGAATCCGAAACTGAGGATGAGAAGCTTCTTTCAAATGAAGATATCTTGCCTCAAGCAGTAGCAATCAAGAAAGAACAAGATTTTCCCACTGATACTTCAAGAAACAGTAGACAAGGGAGCCATTCCTGGATCAAAAGAGATCTTTTTTCTAGTAGAAACTCACTTAAGCAAGCCTTTGTGCTAAAAGAAATCTTGGATAAGCCCAAGTCCCTCAGGTCTTTTTCTTAGTCTCTTGCATATTTTTATCTCCTGAACAGTTAGAATCGGTCTTCTTCGCTGAAATGCTCAAATCGAGCTCTTTTTGCATACACTTTTGATTCCATTTACAGGTATTGGGAAACTGACACGATTCTTTGGTGCATTCCTCAATCAAACTGTTTTCTTTCAGGTTTTTTTTCACTCGTATTTGTCTCTCCTTTGTCACTAAATTCTTTCATTGGCAATGCTGAAGCCCACATCCAACAGATCATTAGTAAGCGAAGATGAACGTGTAAGGTATGTCGATGGAACGACCTGCCTCACGTTTTGGTATGATCAAGAGAAGCAAATCATAGCCTTTGAGGTTATTTTTGGCTTGGCTGTGGATGAGTGGGCTTTTCTATACCACAGAAAAGGAAATACCCGTTATTGCAGAGTGGATGATGGCGAAAACAGATTTGGGCGCCCACAAAAACAAGCTATGCAAGGTATATATGATCTCCCAGATTCAAGGTTGGAAGAATTTATGAAATTTGATGACCAAGTTCCTCTTGAACAAAAGAATTTTGTCTTGAACAAAATGAAGGATTTTCGAGTCAGATAGTTTGTTGACCATTAACGACCCTCATTTACTTATCTCATTTCTATTATGTCCCCGAACTCAGTTCACTTATACCTTATTTATATCCTCCTCTGGGCTTTACCTGCAGTGGTTCATGCCGGAGAAATAAGTATTCTCAGAGAGAATGGTAAACTTGTTATAAAAGCAGGAGAAGATTTATTTACCCAATACATTTATAAGGATGAGAAACGATCCAAGCCCGTACTTTATCCTGTAATCGGACCTCAGCAGAAAGCCATGACCCGAAAGTTTCCTTTTGAGGAAAAAGCTGAGGGTGAAGAATCCGATCATCCTCACCATGCTTCTTTATGGTATACTCACGGAGATGTAAATGGGGTGGATTTTTGGGCAGTTGGTGAAAAAAAGGGGAAAATTTATCATGATGAATTTTTAGAAATGAAGGAAGATTCATTTACGGCTTCGAATTTTTGGAAAGATGGAGAAGGAAAGACCATTTGCCAGGATAAAAGAAAACTATCCTTTTTCAGTTTCAGCAAAGATGAGCGGGCTATCGATATAGAAATAACGATAATGGCGACGGTGGAAGATCTTGTATTGGGAGATACGAAGGAAGGTAGTATGGGCATAAGGATGGCACCGGAATTTAGATTACACGGAAAAGTTGCCAGGGGTACCTGCTTGAATAGTGAGGGAGTAATTGGTAAGCCGATTTGGGGTAAGCGTGCTTCTTGGATTTCTTATTGGGCCATGTTTGACGAACAAAATGTGGCTATTTCAATTTTTGATCACCCTTATAATCCGCGACATCCTACTTGGTGGCATGCTCGAGATTATGGCTTGGTAGCGGCAAACCCCTTTGGACAGCACGATTTTGAATCTAAACCAGAGGGAGCGGGAAATATGAATTTAAAATTGGGTGAAAGCGTTACCTTCTCTTATCGGTTTTTATTTCATTTAGGAGATCCGCAAAAGTCGGGTTTATCGCAGAAATACATTGAATGGTCTAAAGAGAAGTCAAAGTAAATTTAATTAAATTTCTTCAATACTTAAACCCAGAGATTTAGAAAGATTAAGGGCAAACTGGAAAATCTGTAACCTTGACTCAATCTCCCTGATATTTGTTTTGAGAAACTGCCTTTCATCTTCCAAAAGTTGTAGTTCTGAAAGCAATCCTGCCCGAAACTTATCCTTGGATGTATCAAGGATACTTTTTGTTGCTAGAGATGATTTTTTGGCAAGAGCATATTCATTTTTCACCATTATGTAAGATTTTGTTGAACTTTCGATTTCTTCAATTGCCTGAAAAATAATTGCTTTCCATTCTTTTTTTCTCAATTCAGATTCTGCTTTCGCCGTTGCCAATAAAATTTTCTTTTTTGGACTCCAAATGGGAAAGTTAAAAACAGGGCCAAAAGAAGCTTTCCATTGCTCAAAAGGCTCTGAAA
>JAYZJX010000010.1:0-11347 GCA_036164015.1 Verrucomicrobiota bacterium
TATGATCCCCTTTTTCTTCCGCATGAGAGTGACTCAACTTTTGCTGAGATTTCCTTGGATGAAAAAGCAAAGATTAGCCATCGGGCCCGAGCCTTGCTAAATTTGATACAATGGATATCCAAGCAACCTCTTAAAAAGTAAATATTTGATTAAAGCTAGTCTTGTAAGAGTGGCAAAGGATCGATAGTTTCATCCGCTTTTATCTCATGAATTCTCTAACTCCAGACCGTATTCGAAATCTTGCCATTATTGCTCATGTTGACCATGGCAAGACTACCCTGGTGGATCAATTGCTCAGGCATTCCGGTTCATTTCGCGAGAACCAGTCATTGGATGAGCGCGCAATGGATTCCATGGCTCAGGAGAAGGAACGTGGGATAACCATAAAGGCCAAAAATACATCCGTCCGTTGGGGCGAATATCTTATTAACATAGTAGATACTCCCGGTCATGCTGACTTTGGAGGCGAGGTGGAGCGAGTCATGAAAATGGTGGATGGAGTCATGCTTGTCGTTGATGCCTACGAAGGTCCTCAGGCTCAGACTCGTTTTGTATTGCAGAAGGCACTTGCAGCAGGACTCAATCCTGTTGTATTTGTCAACAAGATCGACCGTCCCAATGCACGACCTGAAGAGATGCAGGATTCGGTTTTAGAATTATTTCTCGAACTTGAAGCAAAGGAAGAACAGTTTGATGCTCCTTTTTTGTACGGCAGTGCAAAGGATGGATACGCCAGATTATCCCTTGACCATAAGGATAATGATATGCAAGCTCTATTTCAGGCGATTGTGGATTCCGTTCCTGCTCCTCAGATTGAAGAATCAGATGATTTTCGAATGTTGGTTTCAAATGTGGATTGGTCTGACTATGTGGGCAGAATTGGAATAGGTAAGATACTCTCAGGTACCGTAAAAGTGGGACAGCCGATCTGGCGATTACGTCAAGATGCTGACCCTATCCGCGGAAAAGTCTCGAAAGTTTTTGAGTATTCTGCACTTTCCACTCAGGATGCAAATGAAGGAGTGGCAGGAAATATTGTGGGAATTGCTGGCTTGGAGGAGTTGGATATTGGGGAAACTCTTGCAAGTTCTGAAGAGTCAGACACTTTACCATTTGTGGAAATTGACCCTCCCACGGTCTCGATGAGTTTTTCGGTCAATGACGGTCCCATGGCAGGAAGGGAAGGGGACAGGGTAACTTCTCGAGAAATCCGTGAACGCCTTATTCGTGAGGCTCGCACAAATATCTCGATCAAGTTTGAGGATACTGGGGAGTCTACAGAATTTAAAGTAAATGCCCGTGGAGCCATGCAGGTTGCTGTTGTAGTTGAGGAAATGAGGCGAGAGGGGTTTGAGGTGTTGGTTAGTAGACCGACCGTAATTAAGCAGGAAATTGAAGGTCGTTCCCATGAGCCATTTGAGACGGTTTATTTGGAAGTTCCAGATGATGCAGTTGGTGGATGTATGCAATCACTTGCCAATCGCAAAGGAATTGTCGAATCGATTTCTGCAAACCGGGGAAGAACCCAATTGGAAGCAACTATTCCAACCCGTGGATTAATCGGTTTTGAATTTGAGTTGCTAAATCTTACGAGTGGAGAGGGAATAATGTCCCATTTATTTAAGGAATATCGTCCGGACTCCGGCGATATTCGTACCCGTCGTACCGGCACCCTCGTATCCATGGAAAAAGGTGAATCCATGACTTACGCTCTTCGTAATATAGAAACACGTGGCAAATTATTCGTTGGACCTGGAGAAGAAGTTTATGAAGGCATGATAGTTGGAGAGAATCCCCGAACTGAGGATCTGCCAGTCAATCCTACCAAGGCCAAACATGTAACCAATCACCGCGCTGCAGGGAGCGACAAGAGCGAAGCTCTTACTCCGGCAATCAAATTTTCGCTAGAGCGTGCCATTGAATATATCGCACCGGATGAACTGGTGGAAGTTACCCCTAAAAGTATCCGTTTGCGTAAACGGATTCTCGACTTCACCACCCGCAAACGAGAAGCTAAAAGGACGGCTTCTTAGATTTGACCATTTGCCTGTGCCTTCCTGGGCTTATAGATTTTGGATCACAAATAGTCACTAGATGAAATCTCTAACTTCCTTATACATGACACTTTTACTACTCATTACTGGTTGTGGGTTGGGAGGACTGTATGGACCTGCTTTCTATGATGAGACTATTTTGGGAGAGCGATTACAAAGAGTAACTTTTAAGGGAGGAAACCACCCTGCAACTGGGGACCTTTGCTTATTACGCTGTGCAGAAGTTACAAGAACTAATGGGTTTTCTTATTTTGAGGTTGTTGATTCAGAGTCGGGTAGTTCTTTACGAAATAACAGTGTAACCTATCCTTTTCATCGTTATTATCATTTGGACGAGCCTTTTATGAAAGACATACCTTTTGTTACAAAGACTATTCGAATGCTCGAAAAAGAGCCAAAAGAAAGTTTTGCCTACAACGCAATCGAAGTGGAACGGTCGATGAAGATCAAATACAAGATCAAATGATTTGTAAGTTAGTTGATCCACCATTGACCATGCCTTTGATTTAGAATTTATTTGAATAAAAATGAGTCAACAAATTGAAATTAATATACCCGACCTGTTACGAAAAGGTTTTGTCCTTTGGATACTTGTCGGATTGCTTGTAGTTGTCGGTTTCATCACTTCGATGTACACTGTTCAAGCCGAATCCGAAGGTGTAGTTCTCAGATTTGGAAAGTACCACAAAACGGTAGATCCAGGTCTGCGTTTTAAATTACCCTTTGGAATCGATAATGTGTATGTTCTGCCAGTCCGAAGACAGCTTAAGCAAGAGTATGGCTATGGGACGGCTGGTGGTTCCAATGACAGTCAATTTGCTGAGAGTCGCACCAGGAGTAGGGAAAAGAGTATGGTAACTGGTGATTTGAACGCCGCAGAAGTAGAGTGGGTCGTTCAGTACCGTATCAATAATGCCAGAAACTATCTTTTCAAGGTGCTTGATCCTGAAGGGACTCTTCGATACCTTTCAGAATCTGTGATGCGCACTGTTATAGGAGACCGTACGGTAGATGAGGTGATTACCATCGGGCGCCAAGAAATTGAAGAGGAAGCAAGGGATCGTTTGGATGATGCAGTTAAAAAATTTCAACTTGGAATTGCGATCGACCAGATTCAGTTGCAGAATGTGAATCCTCCACCGCCCGTGCAGGCATCTTTCAACGAGGTGAATCAGGCACAGCAGGAAAGGGAAAGAATGATCAACGAGGCAAACGGTGAGTATAACCAAGAAGTCCCACGATCACGCGGTGTAGCCGACCAGAAAATTCAGGCAGCTCAAGGTTACGCTCTTAAGAGGGTGAATGAAGCCCTTGGTGATGTTGCCCGTTTCAACGCCATGTTTGGTGAATACAAAAAAGCTCCCGAGGTCACCAAAACCCGCCTTTACTGGGAGTCTATGAAGGAAATGGTTCCGAAGATGGGAAAGAAGATCATACTTGATGAGGATGCCAGTCAGATACTTCCCCTGTTGCAACTCAATCAGGACGGAAATGGAGGTAATAGATGAAGGCACAACTCTATGCTATATTCATTATCCTCTTTTTTATCGCTTTTTATCTATGCACTTTTGTCGTGCAGGAGACGGAGCAGGTTATTATCACTCAATTCGGGAAGCCTGTAGGAGAACCGAAGACCGAAGCTGGCCTTCATTTTAAAATTCCTTTTATTCAGGAGGTCAATCGAATCGAAAAAAGATTCCTTCCGTGGAATGGTCCCTCAAGCGAGATGTCTACCAAAGACAAAACTTATTTGATTATCGATACTTTTGCTCGTTGGCGAATAAGTGAAGATAATGTAACGATATATTTTGAGAGTTTACGTGATGAAAGGCGGGCTTTGTCGCGCTTGGATGATATTCTTGGCAGTGCTACAAGAAATGCAGTGGCGAAGCATGAATTGATCGAGATCATCAGGACCAACAAGGATCGGGTTGCTCAAACAGATGAAGCTTTGGTCCAAGGAATCGGAAAAGTTGGAACTTTGTATCCGATTAAGATTGGTCGAGGAAAAGTTGAAGATGAAATTTTTACAAATGCCCGCCCAAAATTGGCAAAGTTTGGTATAGAACTTCTTGATATTCGATTTAAAAGAATTAATTACAACGAAACAGTGCGTAGAAGGATATATGAACGTATGGTCAGTGAGCGTCAGCAGATCGCTGCACGTTTTCGTTCTGAAGGAGAAGGTGAAGCTGCCAAAATTATCGGTAAAAAAGAGTTGGATCTCCAAGAAATCGAGTCCGAGGCATACAAGACTGTTCAGGAAATATACGGGGAAGCAGATGCCAAGGCATCTGCAATCTATGCGGAGGCATACGATCAAGGTCCTGAGACTTCAGAGTTTTATGGCTTTTTGAAGACTCTTGAAAGCTACCAAGAAGTTCTTAACAAAGATACTTCCCTGATTTTAACTACAGGTTCACCGTTGTTTCAGTTGTTCAAATCTTTTACGGTGAAACCGGGATCTTCTTCGGATTCTCCTAGCGAGCAATAGAATTCCACTTTATTCGGCCGACTGCTGAGCGAACAGGTGATCGATCAAAGTAGGGAGCCAAGGAACCAAGCCTTGAGGTAAATTTTCTCGATTTACCCATTGGCATTCATCGTGTTCCCAATCCAAGGTTATTTCCTTGGTTTTGGATTCCAGCAAAAACCAGTGCGCTTCAAAGATTACCTCTTCTGTTTCTGGATAAAAAGGGCCTGCATAAGTGTGTTTTCTAATTTGATTCTCTTGGATTTGGGTTTCCTCGAAGACTTCCCGAAATGCGGTTTGTAAGGGGTTTTCTCCTTTTTCCAGATATCCTGAGATGCATGACCAGTATCCTTGAAAGCTTCCCACATGTTTGGATCTTTTCAAAATTAGAATGTCATCACCATTTTTAAGTAAACAACTGATAACCGCTCTTACTTTCTTGTTAGAATCTTGTGGAGGTGACTTTGGGGGAAGGCTCATAAGATTAATTATACTGAACTACAGTGAGAAGGTAAACCAAAACGGATTGGCCCTTTTGCATGCAGAGGATCCAAGGGTTTCCCCTTCTGTGTGCACTGTAGTAAATTTTCATTAACCATTTTCTTGCCCTCCAATTTAACTGAGTGCATCAAGTCTCTCCAGTTCTCTTTATCAATACTTCGTGCAATTTCAGATGGACAGAAAGTTTTAGATTTTCCCCGCTTTCTTGCAAATTCCAGGAGTCGGGCACGGATTAATTTATTCTTCATTTGCAAATTGTTTTATTTTATTGGATCGATTTATTATAGTAAGCTTTTAATAAATTCTAACAAATTTAGATGTGAAAACTTTGGCATTTGTAAATCAATTACCTGAATGGATGAACCATCATGTGGTGGCCGGAAACAGTTGGGGGCAAATCGCAATCTTTTTTGTCTGCGTATTCGTGGTCTGGCTGTTTGCCCGTATTTTAAAAGCTTGGACCAATAAACTTGCCGGTTCATCAGTGGAAGGATCAACCCGCCGGGTGTTTCTTGCCTCGCTAGGTAAATCTCTACCACTTCTTGGGGTTTGGGGAGGAATCAAGATTGGGGTTTATTTTATAAATCTTGGTGAAGCAGGAGGCTTGGCTGAGACCGTTGTTATTACGGGTTTGGAAGTCCTGCTGGTGGTGGCCGTTGCTCTCCTTGCCTACTACTTGGTAGAAGTTCCCAGTTCTTGGCTTACACGACAGACGGAAAAGACCGAAAGTAAATTTGATGATATGCTTGTACCGATTGTGCGGAAGAGTCTTCGTGTTACCGTAGTACTTTTTGCTGTTGTCAGTATTGCCCAGTCGCTAAGCGACAAGCCTTTAAGTGCCTTGATTGCAGGACTCGGACTTGGAGGTCTAGCTTTCGCTCTGGCTGCCCAGGATACACTGAAAAATCTGTTTGGCTCTTTGGTTGTTTTTACCGATAAGCCTTTTGGCTTAGGCGATCGTATTAACTATGATGGGCACGACGGAACTATCGAAGAAGTGGGACTTCGATCCACCCGACTGCGAAGGCTGGATGGGCACCAAGTCACCATTCCCAATGGAGAACTGGCCAATAAATCGATTCACAATATTGCCAAGCGTCCTTTTATTCGTCGCATTTTTACTATCGGTGTAACCTACGATACATCCCCGGCCAAGGTAAAGGAAGCGAAGGAGATACTCGAAGATATTCTTAGGGACCACGAGGGTTTGGATCCAAAAGGCGAATTGCTTCCGCGGGTTTATTTCAGCGATTTTTCTTCCTCATCGCTCGATTTTAAGTGCATGTATTGGTACCACCCACCTGCCTATTGGGATTACATGGATTTCAGTGAGCGGGTGAACATTGAGATTCTGCAACGCTTCAACGACGCTGGCATTGAATTCGCCTTTCCCACGCAGACCATTCATTTGGTAAACGAAGAAGAATCAGCAAACGGGTAAAGGAAATGATTTGGTATATTGTAAAATTAATCGTTTCAGCAGGAATTATTGTTCTGATATCCGAACTTTCCAAAAAGCTCCCTTTGCTCGCAAGTTTGGTGGCTTCTCTCCCTCTGGTTTCTGTTCTTGGAATGATTTGGATGTACGGGGAAAAAGTGGAGGTCGAAAAGATCGCGGCTCATTCAGTTGGAACTTTCTGGTATGTTCTACCATCACTTCCCATGTTTTTGGTCATGCCATTGATGTTGAGGAAAGGAATTTCTTTTCCGACATCTCTTGGGTTGGGGATTGCTCTGACTGGAGTTCTTTACTTTACGATGACCAAAGTTCTGGCCAAATTTGGCATGCATCTCTAGGCGTTTTCGATTCCATCCTCCGGGAACCATTCATCTAAGGGATCAAAAGTGGGAACGGGGACATTGATTAATTTCAGCTTCCCCACTGCCCGGTGAATGCATCCCGGTTTAATCATAACGGTGATTCCGGGTTTTAAATCCAACCGGTCATCATCGAGCTCAAGGGTTCCTTCTCCCTCAAGTACATGATAAATTTCGGTCATCTTCTTGTGATAATGAGGGCGGCTGTTTTCTGAAATATCTACGATATGAAAGGATGCAGTGTCATTGCCAGGTTCGATAAATGCCCTTCTTGCCTGTCCGCAGGGGCAGGGGGTGGGTGAGATTTTTTTCATATCTGCAATTAAATACTTCTTCTTGCCGTTATCATTCATGGAAATAACTTATGTAATATGAAAATGTGCAATCAAACCAATAAATGTTAGTGGAGCAAGGATACATAAAGTACCCGAGCTTTGGTGTCATTGGTGCGTCATTTGTAACTTTGGCAATCGGCTTCGGTGCATACGGTGCACACGGACTGGAAGATGCATTTTCCGAAACTCCCAGAATGAAAGGTGCATGGGCGAATGCCGTAGATTATCAAATGTTTCATGGTTTGGTCCTTTTTCTTTTGGGGATCGTCAAAATTGATTACAAAAGAGCAAAATTATGGGTTGTTTCCGGAATTCTTATGACCGTGGGAGTTATCCTTTTTTCGTTTAGTATCTATGTGTGGGTATTTGGAGGACCGGCGGGATTGATTACGGTAACTCCCATCGGCGGATTTTCATTTATATTCGCTTGGGTCTTGCTTGCGATACATCAATTCTTCAATCTACAAAATGTAAATTTAAACAACAATTCCTGAATCAATGAACAAAGCTTTTATTGCACTTTTATGGATAGCCACGGGTTTGTTGACCTACTGGCTTGGATTGGAACAGGGGACAGATTCTGCTTATTCCAATGATGGTATTCAATCACTGCCCAATGATTCTTCTTCCATGGCCAAGAAGGAAGAAGAAAAACCTCAACAATCTCCAAGTTCTTCTTCAGTTCGAGTTCCAACTGAAACTATTGTCTCAAATGACACGGCTACATTCGACCCGAATTCGGAAGAGCAAAGGATTTCCGAATTACGAACCCCCGACCTTCAGGATAGAATCAAATCTTCCAATCCTGTTGTTCGTCTAAGGGCATTTACTGAACTATTGGAGGATGGATCTTCCGAAAGTATCGAGCAAGCCAAGGAAATTTATGAAAATTTGCCGGAAGGCCCCCAGCGTTTTAGCGAGCTTCGTATGCTTGCCTATAGTTGGGGACAGTCAGATCCGCAGGCTGCACTCGAATGGACCAAAAAACTCGATGGTTTCGATCAGAGGATAGGAACGGGTTCGGTGCTTGATTCATGGGCAAGATACGATTCCGCTGGAGCAATTGCCTGGGCAAATGAAAATTTTGAGGGCGAGGATAATCCATATTATATCGGAATTATCAGCGGAATGTCAGAAAATGATCTTGTCGGTGCCTCCGAATTGATGACCACCCTTCCTTACGGACGTACACGTGGACGAGCCGCTTCCATTTTGGTCGAAAAGACCTGGCAACTTGGAGAGGATGTTGCGATCCATTTTGCTGATAATCTGCCCGAAGGTTCGATAAAGAATTATGCATTTGGTGAAATCGGAAAGAAAATTGCCAGAGAAGATATTGGTCGTGCCGTAAAGTGGGTTGAAAAAATGGATGAGTCAGATGTCAAAGTGAGAGTAAGTGAGGATGTGGCAGAACGATGGGCGAGAGAAAGTCCTGCTGAAGCGGCAGAATGGGTGACCCAAATGCCTGAAGGAGAAGCCCGTTCAGAGAGCATGGAAGAAGTGGTTACCCAATGGGCACGGAAAGACCCTACGGCGACGGCTGAGTGGCTTAATCAGTTTCCCTCCAGTGAATTGATGGATGAGCCGATTCAACGCTTTGTCAGGGAGGTTGCCAGAAAGGATCCCGAGACTGCTCTTACCTGGGCACAATCAATCACCGATGAGGAACGCAGAAAGAAAGTGGAGGCGGATGTTATGAACATTAAGGTGGTTCAAGCCCAACGCGAACAAGCTGAGGCATCCGGAACACCCGACCCTCAGGGAGATCGTCGACCACGTCGCGGTCCTCCCAATGCTCCCTAAGAAGATAAGTTTTTTTGGGGAACAAATAGATACGCTAATTTACTACTCTGGATGAGCAAGGAAGTTAAAATATTTACTCTATTGCTATTGCCTTCCCTATTGTTGGCGAAAATTGATTTTAACCGGCAGATTCGTCCGATTCTATCCGAACACTGCTTTGCCTGCCATGGGCTCGATGATCCACAGGGTGGTTTGCGCCTCGACTTTGCTGAGTTTGCTTACAAGGGAGGTAAGTCTGGATTTCCGGCCATCGTCCCTGGTGACTTGGAAGAAAGTGAAATTCTTCATCGCGTGGTATCCACCGATATGGATGATCGGATGCCACCCAAGGGTGATGCTCTCAAGCCAGAACATATAAAACTTCTGCGCCAATGGGTCTCTTCCGGTGCTCAGTATGCCAAGCATTGGGCCTATGTGCTTCCTGAAAGACCTGTCTTACCCAAAGTGGAGCACAAGGATTTTGTAAGAACGCCGGTTGATCAGTTTATTCTTTCTAAGCTGGATGAAAAAGAATGGGCTCCCAGCGAGCCTGAAAAAAAGGAAAAATGGATTCGCCGGGTTAGTCTTGGGCTCACCGGCTTGCCTCCAACACTCGAAGAGTTTGAAAATTTTACGCATGATGCTTCTCCACAGGCTAAAGAGAAAGTGGTCGACCGTCTGCTTGCTTCTCCCCGATACGGCGAACACTGGGCACGCCAATGGCTAGATCTTGCAAGGTATGCCGATTCCAATGGTTTTCAGGCGGATCAATTGCGCGATAGCTGGGCATTCCGTGACTGGGTTATCAATGCCTTCAATCAGGATATGCCCTTTGACCAGTTTACCATCGAACAGATTGCCGGTGACCTGCTCCCCAATGCAACCATCGATCAAAAGATTGCCACTGGCTTTCACCGCACCCCTACATGCAATGTGGAAGCGGGGGTTCATCCCGAGGAGAACCGCGTAAATCAGGTGGTGGACAGGGTGAATGCCACAGGTACTACCTGGCTGGGTACCACTATGGAATGTGCCCAGTGCCACAGTCATAAATACGATCCCTTCTCGCAGGAGGAATATTTTCAAATGTTTGCTTTCTTCAATAACACACCCCTTGAAGTGGAGAATAAAAGCGGTAGGGGAGTATCCTTTGATTTTTGGGGACCCAAGATGGAACTTCCGCTTCCTGAGGATAAACAAAAACAATGGGATTCTTTGAATGCTGAACTTGAAGTTAAAAAAGAGGAGCTTACCATCATGCAAAAGGAAGCGAATCGGAAATACAAAGAATGGACTCAGCGAAAATTTGAAATCACAAAAGAGAAGAAATCTGAGTGGCTAGTACTCAACCCCACCAAGGCAGTTTCAGATGGCGGGGAAAGTTTGCGAATCGTTAAGGATGGTAGCCTGTTGGCGGAAGGAAAATCCGGAGACAAATCCACATACCAAATCGAAGTGACCGTACCCGCCGGTACCTGGAAATCATTTCAACTGGAAACCATGCTCCATAAGTCCATGAAACAAAATGGACCGGGCAGAAACACCACCAATGCCAATCCCAATTTCGTCCTTACCGAAATGATCGTAAAAGTGGAGGGGGCATCAAAACCATTGGATTTTGTACGGGTGGTCGCTGATTTTAATCAGGGAGGATTTTTGCCAAGTCAATTGTTTGATGGAAATTTGGATACCCGTAATGGATGGGCAATCGCTCCAGAATTTGGAAAAGCTCACTGGGTACAGGCGGAATTTAACGAACCACTGGTATTGGACAAAGATTCCATATTACAGATCGAAATGAAACATCTCTACGGAGGAGGGCGCAATGTGGGCCGTCCACGTTTCTCTCTTTCCACTGATGGAGTGCAAAAAGGTGAAGCGGAGAGTAAAAGACTCCATGAACTTTTGGCCAAGGAAAAACGGAACGGTAAGGAAGAGAGGGAATTACGGGCGATCTTTGATCAGGAAAATCCAAAACTTTTAGCCCTACAAAAGAAAGTCGGGGATCTTGAGAAATCCATAAAGAAAGTTACCCCACCCACCACCTTGGTTATGGTGGAAATGGATGAGAAACGGGATACCTATGTCATGGCACGTGGCAGTTATTTATCCCCAGAACAAAAGGTGGAAGCGGATGTACCCCAGGTACTCAATGACTGGAAACCGGAATGGCCTAAGAACCGTCTTGGCTTGGCTAAGTGGTTGGTCGATCCTGAAAATCCACTCACAGCACGGGTGATTGTCAATCGTTGGTGGGGACAGTTCTTTGGTTCCGGTATCGTTTCCACGGAAGAAGATTTTGGATCCCAGAGCGAACCACCCACACACCCGGAATTGTTGGACTGGCTGGCAGTCGAATTTATGGAAAATGGATGGTCCATGAA
>JAYZJX010000011.1:0-9506 GCA_036164015.1 Verrucomicrobiota bacterium
AAAATAAGATCGCCTACATCGGGAATACTTGCTCCTTTCTTAAGGCCGATGTATACTTGGCATGAAGTGGAATTAAGACGAACGCTCTTTGCTTGGTTAGCAAAAGTCTTAGGGAGTTTTGACAAACCAAATAGTTTCTCAATTGTATTTTTGAGATTTGCATTAGAAAGAACTGCTCCACATTTGATTTTTTTCCCATTCACTACAACACCTTGAACTTTATGCTGGCCATTAACTTCCTTGGTGACGAGTTCTTGGACCAGACATTGCCTCCTTAGGTCAGCCCCATTTTTTCTCAATTCCTTAACCATTTTCTTGATGAGGGAATCTGTGCCATCCTTAAAGGTGTAAATTCCCTTTTTCATGAAGTTTGAGAAAACTATGCCATATGCGATTGCAGGATCTACTAAAGATGAACCGTTTGCGTAAGAGATGGGTTCAAGAAGAAGTCTTTTGATTTCATTCCGACCAGGGAAAAATTCTTCAAGCAAATCACCAATAGATCTAGAATCGTTTGCAAAATAATCCATATTGGCGAGGTGATCGTAGAATTCTTCGATTTTATTTTTAGCAACCGCAAATGTGCTTTGAAGAATTTTGGTAAAATCAGAACGATCAAAAGTTGTTTTTAAATCATATTGTGGGTTTATGAAGCGGATATTTTTGAGTTGAACAATAGAGTCCGCGATTTCTTTCGTCCAATATCTTTTGCAGGATTTTATCATTCCAACAGGAAATCCATGTAAGGAAATATCGAAGATGTGTCCTCCTGCCCTCTTAAACCAAGTTGCTAAACCTCCAAATTGATAGTGATGTTCAAGAAGTAGGACTGAGTGACCTTGTTTGGCCAGGCAGTTGGCACCAGTAAGTCCTCCAAGTCCACTACCAATTACAACTACATCGTAGTAGTCTTTGATATTAGTTAATGCGTCTCTAGGCACAGTTACTTCCTATCTGTAGAATATAAAGGGGACAAGATTTGAATAAAAAATGCTTAATCTGGTTGAAAAAGATTTTTGTACTTTTCAACGAAATCATTACACCCCAAATAATTTAAATCAGTAGGCCCCCGAAGATTTTTTATGGATAAGGTCTTAATAAAATTAAGGTTATCTTTACTCATCAATTCAGGTGAAAATGCAAGGAATTCAATTGGCATAGTTTCAAGACTGCTCAAATAATCCAAGTGTAATCCAATGATATTTAGATTTTTTATGGGGACATATGAAAGTGTTGAGATAGACTCAACCATTGTTCCCGGAAGTATCAGTTCTTCGATATTTGTTTCAGATAAAGGCTGAAGATCGGATATCTTAGTTGATCTAATCTCGAGTTTTTTCAAGTTCTTTGCCAAAGAAATTGGTTCAATATCAAGAATCTCAGTGGCAGAAAGGTTGATTTCTTCAAAATAGATGGTACTCAAACAAGAAATATCAGAAACATTTGTTTTTGCTAAATTCAAAGAATAAATATTTGCATCTTTAACGGGGTTTAAATCGGTAACTTTCGTATTTGAAAGATCCAAGTTTTTCAGAGGCATTTCTGAGCAAAAGCGAAGACAATTAATTTTTGAACCGGGTAACTTCAAATCCTGAATGGGTTGATTGGATAGTGACTCAAAGTCTGAAGCCTGAGCGTTTCTTACTGCCAGTTTTTGTAAGTTGAATACTTCAAGATCTTTAAATGGTCTCGAGTAATTTGGCGGTAAAATAATAGAAGATATCCTTGATTGGTTAAGGTAAGAAAAATCAAAATCTTCAATTTCACTTAAATCAACCTCAACAATTGGAAAATCAGCCAATAATTGAAGATTATTTTGATTTTGGGCATTGAACTTGATTCCGATTCCTCCCGGCAAAAGATAGCATTCTGCATGAATACCAAAAGAGTTAAGACTTTGATTACATGCTTTTGCAATATCAGAGAAAATATTCAAAAAAGATTCCTTTCACTTTCGTCCAAGAAATAGATTTATGGCTTGGGTTTATTTTGAATAAGACAATCATATCATAGAATTTGTAATGAGTGACTGGCAGTATGTAATCGGTTGGATCTTAGTTTTCATTAATAGCCTATGTTTACTGAGGCTCGGAATCTTACCGATGATTTTTTTTGTCAGAAACTATAAACTTTATGGTAAGCTATTTTGGATTGCCTTATTTGTTAGTGCTGTATTTCTAACAAGCGAGATTATGCTCATTCGAATGCTCTTGTATTCAAAAGGGCAGTAGACAATTTGTACTATAATTTATGCTACCTTAGCTCTTTGATCCGTATATTCCTGAAAGCCACAGGGTCATTATGACCAGCAAAACCAAAATGCCCTTCTTTTAGTAATAGTCCCGGATGAGACTTTTTAGCCATGAAATTGTTTACTTTCGAAACATCCGTATCAAGAATAATTTCATCGTTAAGAAAAACAGTGATTTGATAACCTCTTACAATCACCTCTTGCTCATTCCATTCTCCAATCTTTTTAAGAAACCCTTTTTTTGCTCCTGTAATTCCGTAGGCTGAACCATGGAATTGCCTGGGGTCCAGTTTAGCATATCGCGGGTGAGTATTATCAAGAACTTGTAATTCACACATGCCATCATACGCTGCATTACCCTTACCGGGATACCGAATTGCTAGTCCATTGTTTCCACCAGCCGGTAGTTTGAACTCTAATTTCACTGAAAAATCCTTAAACCTTCTTTCAGTGTAAATTGTTCCTCCTTTCCCTTTCTTGCAGATTATGGCGCCATTCTTAATTTCATAATTTGAAAGAGGTCCCTTCCAACCCTTAAAATCTTTACCATTGAAAAGTGATATAAAGCCGATCTCGTCATCAGGTGCACAGCAGCTTGGTAAAAGTTCTTTGATGTAAATATTTCTCCAGCGAATTTCACCACCATGAGTTTGTAGTTGAATAGGACCTCTTTCTCTAAGTGGTTTCCTTTTTTCAAGGGGAGTTTTTCTGTCCCAGTAGTTGATCAGTGGAGTCTCATCGACAACGAGATGGTCATTTAAAATTACAGTTACAAGATTTCCTTTCATCGTGATATGGAATTTATTCCATTCTCCAAACGGTTTATCCGCTTTTACGAGGGGATCCCTTCCTGGCGTACCAGCTGGTCCATTGTTCCATAAGCCACCTGATCCCTTGTCAGCACCCAGTTTCCATTTACCACCTTCTTTGGTGCTGTCCCAAATTTGAATTTGTGGAATTCCTCTTAGATAAATTCCGCTATCAGCACCTGCTACCGTTTTGTATTCTAATATAAGTTCGAAATCTCGATAGTTCTTTTCAGTTGTCAAATAAAGACCCTTACCATCATTGATTAGTTCGCCATTCTTTACAGTCCAATGCTTATGGATGTCAATTTGACTCAATTCCCATTTTTTCTGAAATTCTTCTATGGATAGGTTCATCCACTTCTCGGGGTCCTCAGTTTTGGCACCCCACCAACCATCAAGATTTTTTCCATTAAACAGTGGGACAAACCCTTTGGGGACTTCAGCAAAAGTAGCGAAAGTTAAAAAAGTGCAAATTAGAAATGGTGTTAAGAGTCTTATCATGACTAATTGCTAAATTTATCCAACTGATCAATCAAGCGGTAAACTTTCAATATTTACAAATTATGCAATGAAGAGAAAATCTCTTCCGTTTTGAAGTTTTCTGGCTGATAAGAAATTATAAATCTTTTGATAGGCAGATCTCGCTCCTGATAAAACTAGAATAAGTTCATCTCGATCTCCCGATATTGCATCAATTGGTAAAATTGGAGCATTTAAAAAATCGTGGCCTATCTTTTTACAGTCTACTTCATAGAAAGATGTAATATTTATTCCGTTTTCAAAAAGATATGTCGCCTGTTTTTTCGCTACCTTACCGCAACCCCAAGCAGTTATCTTTTTGGAATCTCCAAATGTTTGTTTAATCCAAGTTCTAAGATAGAAGGACTTTATTTTTTGGAATGCATCTTTGGAGTATCTAGGTGAAGTCCTTGACATTCTTTCTTTGGAGTCAAACCAATCAACTAGAATTTGATTTACCTTTTCCATTTTAACGCCCTTAGATAGCCACCTCAACCAAAGCTCATAATCTTCAGGGAAATTTCCATTCCTGTAGCCACCATATTTTTCAATTAATATCTTTCTGTATGTAACTGAAGGATGTGCAAAAGGAGACTCCCTAAACTGATTCAATAGAATTTGTTGATGGGACAGAATTTGATTAGTCCATTTAACATACTCGGCATATCCTTGTGAATTGAAGTTGGATTTTGCATTTGAAATATGCTTCACTTTGCTTGAAACGAGTCCAATTTCAGGGTTTCTTTTGAGATATTCAAAATGAATGCTGAGCCTATTGCTATGCATTAGATCATCGGAGTCCATCCTGACAATAATTTTTGAACGAGCTTTCGATATCCCGTAATTTAGTGCAGTCACAAAGCAAGGCCGTTCCGCTTGGAGAGACCGAATCCTTGGATCTTTTTGTGATAAAGAATTAACAATTTCAAATGATAAATCGCACGAGCAATCATTCACCAGAAGAGCTTCCCAGTCATGAAAATCCTGATTTTTTATAGATTTTAAGCATTGATGAATTGTTTTCTCTGCGTTTCTGTATGGAAGCAGGATAGAAACTTTGGGATTTAATCCCATAGTAGCTCAATGATTGCTATTAATTTGCCTTATTGCTTCATAGCAAGCAATTCCAACGGACACCGCTAGATTAAGTGATCTCATACTATCATTTTGTTTGGGAATGCATACCCGATTACTCACCCATTCATGAATATAATTCGGAGCTCCAGAGCCTTCATTTCCGAATAGCAATCCATCATTTTCTTTGAAATTCGCCTTCCAGATACTTTCCTTTGCATGAGTGGTAAGTAGATGGATTCTTTTTGGGCGAAGTTCTGAAGAGATGAAGGATTGCCAGTCTTGGTGTTCAATTACATCCAAAACTTTCCAATAGTCCATGCCAGCCCTTTTAAGATTGCGATCGTTAATTTCAAATCCAAGAGGGTGGATTAGGTGCAGTCGGCAACCTGCAAATGAACAAATTCTTCCGATATTTCCAGTGTTTTGTGGAATCTCTGGCTGGAATAGAATGATCTCAATCATTGGCGCATTGATTTCTTTAAGGCTTGCTCAGCTTCTCTACTAGCAACTTTCTTCTTTAGATCCTGCCTTTTGTCTCGTTGGTTTTTACCAGTACCAACAGAGACTTCGCACTTAATGAGAGCTTCTTTAAAGTAGATTCTTAGGGGAACAATTGTTTTCCCCGATGTTTCTACCTCTGCCCTTAGTCTATCGATTTCTCTTCGTTTGAGAAGAAGTTTGCGAGGTCGCTGAGTTTCATGATTTTCAGTGCCACCGAACTCATACTCGGAAATATGAGCATTAAACAGAAATAATTCATCTTTGATAATCCGGGCAAATGATTCAGATATTTGAATATTTCCCAGGCGTATTGATTTTACCTCAGTACCTGATAATTGTATTCCGGCTTCATATTTATCACCCAGAACGAATTTGTGTCTGGCTTTTGTATTGGTGATATGCGGGAGTGTTTCCGCTTTATCTTTTTTGGCCGACATTTTTAGTCGTACCGTAATGGTTTAAACGAGATTATTCTTCAAGATTAACTTTCATCCGACTCTTGCCATGCTTGATAAGAAATTTTTCCTTCAATGATTTCTCTCAATGCAATGTCTTCGGGTTCAAGTTTCTCGAGCGACTCCACAAGTGGCTTACTGCCATGCTTAAGTTGTTTTGATCTCCTAGATACCATATTTATAAGCGTATTAGGATCGTTAACTATTTGTTGGGCTTCTTGTAGGTATTCGTCTCTCACTGTTATCCTTGGATGTGGGTTGATTGTGATTTATAAAAAGTAGATGAAGTATAAGAAAATTCGTATTGCACTAACAACATTCTCTTCAAAAGAAAATGCAACAAATGTGGTGTCTCAGTTGCTTAATAAAAAATTGATTGCTTGTGCTCAAATTGAAGGACCTATTCAGTCGTCATTTTTCTGGGAAAATAACTATAATCAAATAAGTGAATGGAGGGTTGTACTGAAGTTTTCGGAAGCTAAGGAAAATGAACTTTTTGAAGAAATTCACGCGATTCATGAATATAAAACGCCCCAATGGGTGGCATGGAGCGTTGATTCTAGTTCGACTTATGCTGAATGGGTAGAGTTTGGAAGCTAATTATTCTTCAGGCTTTGTTTTGACCAATGAAACAACTCTATCACCATTCTTCCATTGCCCGCGTTTGCGAAGCAATTCAACGCGTTCAAAACGCTTGAGAACATTTCTTTTTTTGGTAAGCCCACCAGGGGGTTTAAAACTTGGGTGCCTGCTCATAAAGATTCTTTTACAATTAATGTACAAATATTACAAGAAATTTGTAAGTTATTTAGGCTGGGACACCCGCCGGTTCAACATCTGGGCCAAGGTCACCCTCAGCTTTTTTATTGTCTCCGACTTCCTTAGAGTCTTCATCCTTTTCTTCAACGATATTCTCTTCGGGTTTGTCATTTGAAGTGATAATTGGAGAAAGGATTTTACCTTTTTCTAAGATTTCATGAATGTGTTTACCTTCAATAGTTTCATGTTCGAGTAAGGCTTCCGCTGATGTATGAAGGGCGTCTATCTTATCCTCAAGGATTTTTCTGGCCCTTGCATATTGCTCATCAATGATTGTTTTTATAGCAATATCTATTTTTTGTGCAGTCTCTTCGCTGTAGTTTTGGGCGCGACTAAGTTCTTTACCAAGGAATACTTGATCTTGTTTGTCTCCGAAAGAAATCATGCCAAGGTCACTCATTCCCCAGTCGCAAACCATACTCCGTGCAATATTGGTTGCCATACGAATGTCACCTGCTGCACCACTCGTAATGTCACCAATTTCAATTTCTTCAGCGGCTCTTCCACCCATAGCACAACAAATTTGATTTAGTACTCTTCTTTTACTGTGGTTCAAAATATCTTTTTTGGGAGTAAACATTGTACTTCCAAGACTTTGCCCACGGGGAATAATAGTGACTTTGTGAATTGGGAGTAGGCCGTCATCTATCTCTGCCTGAACAATAGCATGACCTGCTTCATGGTAGGCGATAATTTTGCGGTCTTCCTCGTCCATTACGCGTCTACGCTCACGACCAAATGAGATTTTTTCACGAGCGTCGTCTAAGTCTATTCTTTCGACAACTTTCTTTCGACGGCGTGCGGCTATAAGTGCACCTTCGTTAAGTAAGTTAGCAAGATCGGCACCCGAAAACCCTGCGGTCGCACGGGCTAGAGAATTTAGTTCAACATCATCAGAAAGTTTGATCTTTTTAGCGTGAACTTTGAGAATGGCTTCTCTGCCTTCTAGGTCAGGCAAGTCAATAACAACCTGTCTATCAAATCTTCCTGGTCGTAGCAATGCATTGTCCAAAACATCAGGACGATTCGTAGCAGCGATTATGATAACGCCCTCATGCCCGTCAAATCCGTCCATTTCGACTAGGAGGGAGTTGAGAGTTTGTTCTCTTTCATCATTCCCACCTCCAAGACCTGCTCCACGTTGACGGCCAACTGCATCTATTTCATCAATAAATATAAGGCAAGGAGCATTTTTTCTTCCTTGTTCGAACATGTCTCGAACTCTAGCAGCACCAACACCCACAAACATTTCAACAAAATCAGAACCACTAATGCTAAAAAAAGGAACCTCTGCTTCTCCAGCTACCGCTTTTGCAAGTAATGTTTTTCCAGTACCTGGAGGGCCCACCATCAGAACACCTTTGGGGATATTGCCACCAATTTTACGAAATCTTTTAGGATCCTTGAGGAAATCTACGATCTCTGATACCTCTTCCTTTGCTTCATCGCAACCAGCTACATCTTTGAAAACAATCTTTTCGTTTTCTCGAGTTAGGAGTTTTGCCTTACTTTTACCAAAGTTCAAAGCCCCCTTTCCTGCCATCCTAAGTTGTCGAACAAATAAAAAGTATAGTAGACCGATGATCAGAAGGAAGGGAAGTAAACTAAAAAGTAGGTCTGTCCATATTGTACTTGATGGCTCTTCAGTCAGTCTACTGCCAAGAAGTGATCTTAATTCTTTGTATTCGGATTCAGTTATCCTTCCTTTTACGACAAAGGGGAGTGTTTTGTATTGGTTTTCATCCACTTCGAAGGCCGGATTAAGGACTCTGCCATTCACAACATACCATTCTTCTCCGCCTTTGGGGTCGCTTTGTATAACCGCTTTTTCCACCCGGTCATCTTTGGCTGCATAGATTAGTTCATCTACTGAATTAAGGGCTCGTTGGCTCCCAGAGATTTCTGAAGATTGGGCCATGACCAACCCAATAATAGCAGCTAGAATTGCTAGCCAAATTAATAAGACTTTGGGGTTGAAGCCTTTAGGTTGATTTTCAGTGTTATCTTTCTCGTCAGTACTCACACTTACAATTCTGTTTCCATTTAATGATAAGTCAAATGGATTACCCTTCTAGAAAGTTTAGTAATTTTATAAGATTCTGCTGGTGGTAAGCCAGGAACCCATAGAATTTCTCCCTTCAAATTAGTGACTACCGGGGTATATCTTTTATGATCATCTGTCCATTTTGCATCACTCATCATTTTACTTAATTTCTTTTCTCCTGATGAACCGAGTGGTTTGTAACGATCGCCCTCGATTTTTGTTCGCACAAGCAATTCCATTCCATCATGTACAAGGAATGCTTCCTTCTTTTGATCAATTTGTTTGGATGCAATTTTTTCCTTCAAGCAATCGTCTATTGAAATAATTCTAGTTCTTAAGAAATTGTTAGTTGGTAAATAGAGGGTATAACCGATGGGAAAAGAAAGATTATTTAGTTTGTAATCCTTAATTATTCTACTCGATGCAATTAATCTGCCATGTTGAGTCTTGAGCCTAATATCACCTGGTAGATCTTGAGTTTGAATGATACCTTTTTCTATTTGTCCAATCAAGCTGTCCTCTTGTCCTTCAAAAGAAAAGCCATCCGGTTGAATCGAATTAATCCATTTTCTAAGTATCCTCCTCCTTACTGCAATCGGGCATGAATTGAAATTTTCGAGAATTATTTTTCCATCAATTATGCACTTTTTAGCTTCGATATCTGAATATAATGTCAAAGCATCACTATCCTGTTGAAGAAGTCTTCTGGTTTTAGAAATACCCTTGATTAAATCTATTTCCATAGATTTTTTCCATTCAGGTACCACATCTTTTCGTAGACGGTTACGCAAATATCTGAAATCTTTGTTACTCTCATCTTCCCTCCATGGAATGGATAATTCGCTCAAGCTTTGGGTAATTTTTGAGTGACTTAAGTTAATTAGTGGACGAAGGAAAATGATATTTTTGTTACTAGAAATAGGTCTTGGACAAATAATTCCCTCTACCGAGCTCGCACGGGTTAGTCGCCAAAGCATAGTTTCCGCGACATCATCACCATGATGTCCAAGTAGTATACATGCAGTATTTGT
>JAYZJX010000012.1:0-14336 GCA_036164015.1 Verrucomicrobiota bacterium
GCACCGACTACAATGACATCAAAAGTACTTTTCTCACTCATGATTCAAATTCCCAGAGCTAATCGGGCAGGGTCTTCGATAGCCTCCTTGATCTTGACCAAAAAGGTAACCGCCTCCTTTCCGTCAACCACACGATGATCATAGGAAAGTGCCATGTACATCATGGGACAGGCGACAATTTCACCATTACGGACAACAGGACGTTCCTGAATGGTGTGCATACCTAAAATACCGCTTTGGGGAGGATTGATGATAGGAGTGGACAACAAGGATCCATAAATGCCTCCATTGGTAATGGTAAAACATCCCCCCTGCATGTCCTGAAGAGTAATACCTCCAGATCTCGCTTTTTCGGCAAACCCAACAATTCCCTGCTCAATTTCAGCAAAAGTCATCTGGTCGCAATCACGAAGGACGGGCACCACAAGTCCGCGTTCGGTACCCACGGCAACACCAATATCATAGTAATGATGCTCAACCAACTGCTCCCCCTCAATTCGCACATTAAGCCCGGGTACTGCTTTTAATGCGTGCACAACTGCCTTAACGAAAAAGGACATAAAGCCGAGCTTCACTCCGTAGGACTTGACAAAAGCATCCTGATGAGATTTTCGAAGGGCCATAACAGCAGAAAGATCAACTTCATTGAAGGTGGAAAGGATTGCGGCTGTCTGCTGAGCCTCCACCAAACGTGAGGCAATCTTGCGACGAATGGGAGACAAGGGACGACGGGTTACCCGACCATCCGAACCAGTCTTTGAACCTGAAGCCGAAGAGGGAGCAACATCTACCTTGGAGGCAGTAGAAGCTGACTCAGCAGTTTGTGCATTGAGCACATCGCCCTTAGTAATCCGCCCATCCTTACCCGTCCCCTCAATAATTGAAGGATCGATACCCGTCTCATCCAGAAGCTTTCGAACTGCTGGAGAATAGGTTGAAGTTGACGATTTGGGTACAGCAACAGGCTCGGGAGCAGGAGCCTTTTTCTCTTCGACAGGTTGAGATGTGGGAGAGTTCTCTTGAGGCTCCGGCGGGGTCTCTTTTACAGTTGATGAAACTTTAGCTTTTTCTTCCTCTGGAGGAGCTGTAACCGAGGGAGACTCCGCCGACTCATCAATCGTGGCAATTGTCGCTCCAATTTCCACCTCTTCTCCTTCCTTGGCCAGAAATTTGATGACGCCGGACGCATCGGCCAGTCCTTCTTGTGTAATCTTGTCGGTTTCCAACTCGTAGATCGGCTGGTCCAGCTCGACATAAGATCCTTCCTCCACTTTCCAACAGGAAAGGATTCCGGAGGTAATGGATTCCCCAAGTGCGGGAATAATAATTTCTTTAGGCATAGTTGAATGGATTTTAAAATTAGTTTTCTATTTGAAGACTTGGCTCACCGAGAGCATTCGCAATCAATTCCGCTTGTTCTATTTTGTGAAGTGTAAGCGAACCGGTTGCGGGACTTGCAGTTGCCGAACGGCCGACAAATTCCGGACGCCTATCAATCACTTCCTCAATAATTGGAGCAAGAAAAGACCATGCACCCATATTTTGGGGCTCTTCTTGGCACCAAACCAATCGGTTGACTTTGGCAAATGGTTTAAAAAGTTCTCGAAATTTATCAGCGTGAAAAGGATAGAACTGTTCTACCCGCATAATGGATGCTTTGGGCGAGCGCACCGCTTCCCTGCCTTCCAAAAGGTCATAATAAACTTTGCCTGAGCACAAAACCAATGTGTTTGGATTTTTGGGAGGTGTCGGATCTGGAATAAATTCCTCGAATGAACCATTAGTAAATTCCTTGAGTTCAGAAATGCAAAGTTTATGCCTAAGCAAACTTTTGGGAGCCATCACGATCAAAGGCTTCGCATATTCTTTTATTTTTTGCCTTCGAAGAGCATGAAAATACTGTGCAGGGGTAGACATGTTAGCGACGACCACATTGTCTTCTGCACAACCTTGCAGAAACCTTTCCAAGCGAGCGGAGCTGTGCTCTGGACCCTGACCTTCAAAACCGTGAGGCAAAAGCAAAACCAGATCCGAAACCGCTCCCCATTTGTCTTCCCCGCTCATAATAAACTGATCAATAATTACCTGAGCACCATTGGCAAAATCACCAAATTGAGCTTCCCAAATGGCTAGCATACTCGGATAATCAAGAGAATATCCGTAATCAAATGCAAGCACCGCCGCTTCGGAGAGTAGAGAATTATAAACACAAAACTTCCCTTTGCGGTCTTCCATCTCGAGAAGTGGAACATAACGCGTACGATCCTTGGAGTCGTACCAGGCAGCATGACGATGACTAAATGTGCCCCGCTCACTGTCCTGACCGGAAAGGCGAACTGGAGTACCTTCAAGCATTAGTGAACCGAATGCCAACTGTTCGGCCAATGCCCAATCTATTCCACGCCCACTCTTGAAGTTCCTAGCTTTTGCCTCAATTTGTCTCTTAATCTTGGAGTTGAGATTAAAATCATTCGGAAAACTGGTTAACGCATGGGCAACTTTATCCAATGCTTTCTTGGGCACTGCAGTATTCACAGGAGAAAAATCATAAGGGATTTGCCGAATGGCAACGGATCCCTCGAAAGTACTAGACTTTTTGACCGTCCTCACCTTCTCCAGCGTGGCATCTAATTGCCTGCGAAGGCGATGATGTATTTCCTCGGATTCTTTCTCATCAAGTTCTCCACCTTTAACAAGTTGGTAACTTAAAGTAGCTGAAATTGACGGCATTTGTTTAATCTTTTGATAAAGAATTGGTTGGGTGAAAGCGGGATCGTCCGCTTCATTATGTCCGTGTTTTCGGTAACAATTAATATCAATTACCACATCCTCCTGAAATTTCTGCCGATATTCTAGGGCAAGTTCAGCCACCATGGCAACTGACATAGGGTCATTCCCATTCACATGAAAGATTGGTGCCTCGATGATCTTGGCCACATCAGTGCAATACAAACTAGATCGTGCATCGGTGGGGTCGGTTGTGAATCCAATCTGATTATTGACAACAACATGAATAGTTCCCCCAGTACGGTAACCTGGTAACTTCGAAAAATTAAAAACCTCCGCCACCACTCCCTGTCCCGCCATCGCAGCATCCCCATGTATCAAAACGGGAAGTACTCTTCTTCGCTCGGAATCTCCTCGCAACCTCTGGCGAGCCCGTGCTTTTCCTTCGACGACTCCATTTACTGCTTCCAAATGACTGGGATTGGGCGAAAGATGAATCATTACCTGCTGCCCACTGGAAGTCGTACGAACTGACTCATAGCCGAGGTGGTATTTTACATCGCCACTGCCATGAGCTCCATCAGGTACAAAATTTTCGGAAAATTCTCGAAAAATAAACTCGTGGGACTTTCCCATGACATTAGCGAGCACATTAAGCCTGCCACGATGAGCCATACCCATGACTATTTCTTCCACACCCTCATCTGGACATTTCTGAAAAATTGAATCAAGTGCAGTGATCAAGCTTTCTCCTCCCTCCAGCGAGAATCTTTTTTGTCCCACATATCGGGTATGAAGAAAGTTTTCGAATTCCTCAGCCTGAATAATTTTACGCAGGATTCTTAGTTTTTCTTCATGAGGAAAATTGGGCTGATTATCATTTGGCTCGATCTTCGATTGAATCCATCTTCTCTTCTCGGTGGCTTGCAGATGAAGGTATTCAACGCCAACATTTCCACAATATGTCTTTCTTAGGCGTTCCAAGATTTCACCAACTTTCATCCTTAATCCCCCGAGGTAATTACCAGTAAAATGAATCTCCTCCATATCCGTTGAATCAAGCCCGAGGCGTTCCAGGCTAAGTCTTGGGTTCTCCACAATTTCTTCTTTCAAGGGATCAAATGTTCCCTGCGTATGCCCAATATCCCTGTAAGAATATATTGCTCCATAAAGTCGGGCATGCTTTTCCACGGCATCGTTACGGTCAACCACCTCAACAGATGATTTTTCCAAACTGGATACTTCTGAAATTGATTCATTATTCTGAGAATCTGCCCCAAGATGAAAACCTTCGAAAAATAGCCGCCAATTAGCATCCAAAGTTTGAGGTTCCTTCAACCATTTCAGATAATTGGACTCGACTTCGTCGATATTCCATCGGGTAGCAAAATTCGAATTTTCCATAACTATCGAATAATCTGTGTATTGAGTTCCTCGTCTGAAAACAAGGAAAAGGGAAAAAAAACAATCATTATAAGCTCCTTTTCACCAAAAATATCTAAATATTATTGAATAGGACTGAATCTTTAGTTGCTGAAAGTTCTACTGTCGCACCGTAATGTAAATTTGAAATATAGGGTGCAATAACTTCTATGGTATTTTCAGGTTGGAAAAATCCGGGTTTGGTCGATGGATGCGGCATGTAAATGTAAGCTGGATATATCTCTCTGCCAATTTTCCTAGACACCCATAAACAGCATTTAAAAAAGGAAAAGTTCTCAGGAGGCATTACAGGGCTCCAGCGAACATAATCACATGAAGAGCAGGGTTTAACTAACTCATACCCGAAAGGGGAAATATCTAAGTTAATGGTACCAAGAAAAAACTTATCCATCATAAATCCACATTTTTCAAAATGAGGTTTTTGCATAGAAATTGTTCCCTCGGGAAAACGGGGATCTTTCGCTTTGCCGGAAGCCACGCGATGCCCCCTGACAACTGTTGCACGAATATTAATCTTAACAGGCTTGATTTTAAGAAATTAAGGACAGAAACATTTAAAAAACCGATTTCCCGTTCCTGTAGGTCCTATTTTCACTCTTACCTTATGCATACATTTAGGGCAGTGCCCTACATATGCATCTCCCTTTTTGGTTTTATATATTCTGCCGTAAACTCCACAGTTCGCGTAGTGAATGCCAAGAAAAGCACCCTTTGCCGAATTACCCCCATTACCTTGAGGCGATTGATAACCTTTCATTATGCATCCATACTCGCTCCATCAATTAAACCATCAACCCTTTTGCTCAGGAGATTGGCCTGAACTGTAAGACCATCATTTCCTTCGATGACCTCAGAAACCCATGTTTTGACTCTTTCCTCAAGAAAATTAAGTTTGCGGGAAGCTTCCGGTTCGTTGGTTAAAGCAGTAAAACTTGTCTGCAAATCACTCTCTGCAGCATCAGACTGACCCAGCATCTCATGCAAAGCCTGAAGAGACTTCTTTAATGCGTCAGTATTAAAACCATCATTTGATGAACGAATAGGATCTATAAATGACTTTGCTGGTGGTTGCTTTATTTTGGGGGCGTTGGAACCTGCCTTCTTAAAAAGTTTAAAGGAAGAGTCATCCTCGCTGGTGCTGAAAAGAGACTTTTCGTTAAATTTTAATTTTGTCAGTTCATTCAGTTTTCGACGCAACTTCTTAAATCTTTTTCGAGAATTTTCTTCTTCCTTCTTGGAAACATTACGAATTACATCTGCTTTCATAAAAGGTTCCAATGAAGATATTTCCTCAAGTATTTCTAAGATTTTCTGAAGCACCATTTCCTGTGTCTGAAGAAAAGAGATCGCAGACTGGAGGTATTCCTCCAAATTTTCTTTCGTCTTGAGCGGAACCTGATCTTCTCCGATTGGTAGCTTAGATCTAGCTTTGTTGGAAAGACGAAATTTCATAAATCATTACTTCTATCTAAATTACAAAAATAAAATCAAGCTGAAAGGGAGGCTCTGCCTTCGTTCTGTAAACAATAAATCCCCCCCCCTAATAATCGCTCACCGTCATAAAGTGCCAAGACTTGGCCGGGAGTCAGTGCCCTTTGCGGCTTATCAAAATGAATAATTGCTCGGTCGTTATCTATAGGATCAAAAGTAACGGGAGTCGAGGGGTCCCTGTACCTTGCTTTTGCAAGAATCCGTGCTTTCGTAGCTAGGGTAACGGATGAAACCCATGAAATTTTTTTAATCATGAATTTTCTACCCCAAAGTGTTTGCTCATTTTCATCCTCAAAAGCGACTATCAAATGATTTGCTGACATATCTTTTCCTGTTACGACAAAGTTTTTGTTATCGGTATTTGATGGAACTCCTATCCCTTTCCTTTGTCCCAGAGTAAACCGATGCAACCCACTGTGCTGCCCAACTATCTGACCACCTACTGTAATAATATCACCTGGTTTATCATCGATAAAATGGGAGAGAAACTCAGGTACCTTTACTTTGCCCAAAAAACAGATTCCCTGGCTGTCCTTCTTATCAGCGACCTTCAAGTTCATGTTCTTGGCTTTTCTACGAACTTCTACTTTTTCAATTTCTCCAAGAGGAAATTTGGCGTACTTGAGTTGATTTGGTGTAATTCGAGATAAAAAGTAAGACTGATCCTTATTTTTGTCTTTTCCTTCCCATAGTTCCACCGTCCCTTTGTCCCCTCGCAAACGCCTACAATAATGTCCCGTTGCCAAGAAACTAAAACTCTCTGATAGTGCATAATCCAATAATGCACCAAATTTCATTTGACGATTACACAAGATATCCGGATTAGGAGTAATTCCTGCAGCATAACCTTCCACCATAGGAGCAACCACATGGTTTTGATAAAAATCAGTCAGATTTAATAGGCGGAATGGCAATTTTAATTGACTGGCCACGGTTTCAGCATCTTTTAAATCCCGAATACCCGGACAGTCTCCCAAAACATCTTTTTCATGCTCCCAGGTTCGGACATAAACGGTTTCAACATCGAATCCTTGCTCGGCAAGCAAAGCAGCAGAAACTGCACTATCAACCCCTCCCGACAATGCCACCAAAACTTTTTCCTGACTGTTCACACATTCTAATTAAGAGAAATTTACTCGACTCGCAAAATTTTTCTATTGGCGTACTCAGCCCGATAATTTAATCAACGCAAATTGTGTATGTAAGAGGTGGAAAAGTGTGGATTGGAAAAGATGAGCAAGGACTTGTCTTCTTGGAAGAAGATTGGAAATCTGATCGTCTACCTGAGGACTTAGTTGAAGAAGCGGGTTTATTAGGTACTGATTTCAAAATCCTATCCAAAATAGAAAGGGCTAAACTTGCCGGGTATTCATGCTCCGGGAAAGAAATCAAATTTACAGTCGACCCAGCTTTGATAAGTAAAAAGTCTGAAAACCTAGAAGTTTATCTCGCTTGGGCAGGTAACCAATGGATGAATAATTATGAATCTAAAGAAAGATGGCTTTTAAAATATGATGAAGAAAAGTTACTTTCCCTAAATTTTCCTTTATCTGAATTTCCAATCCAAAACAAATTTGAGTTCAAATTCATAACTTCATCGGGGCTGTGGATAGATCCTCCTGATTTTCTTCCATGTCAGAATGAACCCATTCCAGGATCAAGGAATTATCTTTTTTCTCCCAGTAGAACGGGTATGGACATTATTCGTTTTAAACTAGTAAATCACAGAGCCAACAGAGTTTTAAAGAAATGGACAGGTTTTAGACCCGAAAACTTGGGAAGCATTGAAGAAGCAAATGGATACAGGTTTCGATTTTTTGCACCTCGAGCGGCTAATGTAACATTAGTCATTGGAGAGAGCAATCACCCTGAAAAAACAAATTCTTTTTTAATGAAGATGGGAATGGACGGGGTTTGGGAATGTAAAATTGATTACAAGAAAGAAGATTTATTCTATTTTTATGAAGTCTGTAATTATCTAAATACTAATGAGAAAGGGAAATTCTCAAAGAGAGTACTAGACCCGTATGCAAAATTATGTGCGGGTAGGGAAGGCCCTGCCATCTTATGTAAAACGTCAAGAAAATCTCGTAAAAGGGTTAACTTCATCGCTCCAGACATGAAAGACTTGGTCGTCGTTGAAGCTCATCTTCGGGATTTACTCAGGAATGCCCCAATAAAGTTATCAGATCGTGAGAGACAAAGTTTTAATGGCTTAAGAAAATGGCTAGATACAAAGTCTTGTTATCTTAAAGAGTTAGGAATTAATGCAATTGAATTACAACCGATTCAACAATTCGATTCCCGATCGCCTGAAGAATATCACTGGGGTTACATGCCGATTAATTTTTTCTCACCTTCCTCCGACTATGCAAGCTCACCCCAAAAAGCAGCTCAAGAATTCAATTCATTGATCGATGCTTTCCACCATGCCGGAATTTCCGTCATAATCGATGTGGTTTACAATCACTATGGGATTCCCAATCACTTACTTAATATAGATCGAGAATTGTACTTATCGACAGACCATCTCGGTCGCCTTACTAATTTTAGCGGATGTGGAAACGATCTTCAATGCGAGGCTGAACCAGTTAAGAAACTTGTTCTTGATAGCCTAAAATATTGGGTAGAAAATTTTGAAGTCGATGGATTTAGATTCGATCTTGGAGAACTATTGGGATTCGAACTGCTATCTGAAATTGAAGATGAATTAAAAAAAATTTATCCAAACATTATTCTTTTTGCTGAGCCTTGGAGCTTTCGCGGTAGATTGCCAACAAAAATGAATCAGACCGGATTTGCACTATGGAGTGATCGTTCACGAGAAAATTTACTTTCCATAGTGAAGGAAGATAACAATTTTGATTTAATTAAGAACATAATGACAGGTGAGATTGATCCAGAAAATCAGTTCCCGTGGCAGTCTGTTATTTACTCTGAATCACATGATGATTTTGCCTTTATCGATCGTATCTGTTCGTCAGGCGAAAATTCAGGAATGACCCCAAGTTTCGAGGAAGCCAAAAAAGCCGAACTTGCAATTATAATCTCTCTTTTATCCCCAGGGATTCCAATGCTTTCTGCCGGTCAAGATTTCTTGCGCAGTAAAAGAGGTATCCGCAATACTTATCTGGAACCGGAGATTAACGCTCTTGACTATCAAAGATTGGAAAAGTTCAAAAATTTCTCCTGCAGAATACGATCAGCTATCAGTTTTAGGCTGTCAAAAAGAGGAGAATTCGCACGCCCGAGATCAAAAAATGATTGTGTCTACAAAACTGGAGTAGTCGAAGGAAAGGCTTTTTCGCTTACTATCACTCCGAGAAATAATGATGATGAATTTTTATTCTTGTGTAACCCGTGCAGTGAAATTCTAGATTTCAAAATTCCAGAATCATGGAATGCACATGAAACAATTCTTCCTCCAATGAATAATTTGAATTCATCTAAAGAGCTAAAACCATGGCATTATTTACTCTTAGCAAGAAAACTGAGCCCTTGAACCATATTACCTAAATTTGAAGCGACTCCATATCGGAGATTGTAAGTTGAATGAAAAAAAGATTTTTTGCTGAGCGTTTTCATCAAACCCTGAATCACAAGACATGCGAAAGGAAAGACATCTGCACGATCACGGGGCAAATCGGGAAAACGGTATATTATCTCAAGTAAACTCTTATTTAGTGACTCATGGGTAAGTTCGCATATTTCATCATAAGAAATCTCTTTTTTTTCCTCGAACTTGATCGAATTCTTTGCACTCAAGATTTTCCTTATAAAATATACCACTCCGCCAAGTCCTAACATTGGAATTGTCGAATCTTTCCTAAATTCAGTTTGATTTAATTGGCTGGAAATTTGGCCATTAATATTTTTTGCCATCTCTTCATCCAATATTTTAATTTCATTGCTTGAAAATTTTTCTTTAATTGTCAAAGCACCAAGTCGGAGACTTTTTGTCACAATCTGGCTATTTTTATTAAAGTCAATGATCTCTAAACTACCTCCGCCAAGATCAAAAGCTTGAAAGTTTTCCTGCCCAGTGACTTGTGGTTCAAGTAATATGCCTTGTGCAATTAATTCGGCCTCCTTTTTCCCGCTCAAAACAAATAAATTCTTAGAAAAATTTTCGAATATATCCTTTTCTAGTTCATCAGCATTTAGTGATGTTCGTATTGCTTCCGTCGCAAGTAAAACTGCATCACTAACCCCTTCCTGAGTACAAATTTTAAGAAGCCGAGACAAACCAGATAATAATTCCTTTCGTTTTTCTCTGGATATAACTGCACTAGAAATATTTCCTTTATCTATCAAACGGCAAGAAAACCCCTCTTCTCTAACTTTAACTACCTCTCCATTGGTATTTACTAGAGCAATTAAGACTTTCGTGGAGTTTGATCCAATATCAACCACGGCGACTTTTCTCGGTGGCAAATTCAAAGAACAAAATCTTCTGGAGCAATCACAACGGTAAACTCGCCTTTCTGGCTTGATTGCTTAGCTTTTTCCTCAACCTCTGGGATCTTTCCAACAATGAAAGTTTCATGTATCTTTGTCATCTCCCGTGCTACGGCAATAAATCTATCATTACCATAGACTTCTGATAAAATTTCATAGGTAGCGGGCATTTTGTATTTGGATTGGTAAAAGATCAAAGAACCTTTAAAGTCGCTCCATTTTTCAAGAATATTTCTGAATGCATTCTTTCCCTTTGGAGGAAACCCAAGAAAAACAAAGTTATGCGTTGGCAAACCAGATGACGCAATTGCAGTAATCGCAGCATTTGCACCAGGCACATTTACAATTTCCAAACCATGCTTTCTACACTCTCTTACGAGCCTAAAGCCAGGGTCACTGATACCCGGATAACCTGCATCGGAAACAAGTGCTATTTTTCTCCCTTTTTTTATTTCACTGATCAGATTTTGAGCCTGTTTTTTTTCATTTTCTTCCCTGTATGAGATGAGAGGTTTTTTAACCTGAAAGTGAGCTAACAGTTTTTGGGTAATCCTAGTGTCTTCACAGGCAATTAAATCGCATATCGAGAGGGACTCCTGTGCCCTTGGTGAAAAGTCGCTAAGGTTGCCTATAGGCGTTGCTATAAGGTATAAAGAACCTTCTTCACTCACTGTGAGTTAAAAGGTAAAAGCTTCAAGCTATTTAGCGGTTAAATCCACCACGATCAAAACCACCGGGCAGACTGTATTCCCAACTCGCTGGCCGCCCTTGAGGCATACGGTCGTCATCAGGAGAAGCAGTGAAACAACCATTCAATAATAATGGGCATGTGAATATAATAAAAATTCTTATTGCAGTAGTAAGATACATTTTCCTAAAGGTTTTGCTCTTGTTCAGGGATAATGTAAATTGAGTCCCCGGGTCGTAGTTTTTGTGGTTCGCCAAATCTTGGCAGAATGTATGCAAGTAAAAATCCGTCTCGGGAGCTCTGTACCCTAATTCTTGCAGCTTCTCTTTTGTCTTTCCAAACAGTAAAAACAGTGCCTTGAGCTACCCCTCTTTCTTTGCCAAGTGGTAGAAGCATCATACCACTTTTACTATCAACTCTTGAAATGGTAGAGGGGGAACCAATTTCTGAAATTTGCTTTTGTTGGGATACGGCAATCAAATCCAACTCATTCATTTCAGGAGGTCCACCTTCATTCTTCTTTACCATAAATGGATTAACTTCTTCTGAAATTTCTTCAGCCACTTCGCCACCCTGTTGCTTGGCAAGCATTTCGTCTATTCCTCTTTTGTATCCGTCTGCATCTGCCATGCGAATTTCTTCCTGCTTCTTTTCGATCTCTTTTTTATGCTCTTCCAGGAGGGCATCAACTTCAGCTTCATGTGTCTTGGCAGTTTCCACTTTTTCGTTTTCCAATTCTGCAACTCGGGTGTCCAAAACCATAATTTGTTGCTCTGCAGCTTCTTTTTCGTTTTGACGCTCCTGCTTTTCGTTCGCTAAATCAGCCTCCACTCCCTTAAGTTTAATCTGAGTATCAGCAAGCTCATCTTGCGTTTTTTCTTTAGCTTCCTTTTCTCTTGCCCACATATTTTGAAACTGTCTTAGTTCCTCATCGCGAAGAACTATCATCGAGCGAAGCTTTGAAATTTCTGATTGTTTGTCGTGACGGTCTTTGTAGAACATCCCGACAACTGTCCTGAGCCGTTGGTGTCGAGCAACTCCTTTAATAACTGTACCATCTTCGAGTTTTTTATCTTTAAAAGGAAATTTTGTCTCATCTTCGAATGGATCTTTGAATCCTGCTGGTGATTCAAGTTTATATCCATCAGAAATCTTCCACATATTATCCTGAGAATCCCAATATAATGAACCGGGCCCATATTCTTTTGCAGAAGAATCTAGACGATCTCGGTAATCTTGATTTCTGTAAATGCTCTGCTCTGATGTGTCCAATGCTTCGACTGCGAGCGACAACAGATTTTCATCTCCGTCAGGTATCTGTTCATTGGCATCAAAAACATCATTAAAAGCACTCTTTTTCTCAGAAATATCTTTCCACTGGGCCTCTTTTTCAGATTGTAAAACTGTATATGCATCGTCAATCACTTCATCCATAAAAGCAACCTGCTGCTTTGTCTGAGTGTCAAACTTAAGCCATAGAAGACCAGCAAGGCCGAGCAAGCCAATCAAAGCAAACAACCGAAAAAGAACTGCGAGAACTCTCATGAGCAAAAATATGCATGGTGAAAATCAACTATGCAAGGTGAATATTTACTTAAAAATTCAAGGGTACACTCTGACTTGAAAAACCTGAGCTCTATCTAGACCATGGGTTGATAGAATCTCCAGCTCAATGCCAAAAGCTTTCACCGGATCGAATACATGCGAACGAAAACTTAATTGATTATCAAAAATCTCCTCTAAGAGTACTGACTTTTTATTTTGGTCTAAATAATAGAGTTTGTAGTCCTTAACCAAGGTTTCAAAATTCTTTTTTTTGAAAGGACTTGGTTGCTCGGGGTATATAAAGTCGAAACTTGAATCAAAACTTATCTCAATCTGTGAAATATCATGAGTTTTTTCCCATTCTAATTCTACAAATTCGGGATACTTGAAATCCGATGGTTTTGAAATCCACAATTGTGGAAGATAGTTGGGGCGAAAATAGGAATTTTTAATGTTTGAAACCTCGTAAACCGAAGGTGCTGGAGAAACAATAATCTTCGGAGAATTGGAAGGGGAGGGGTCTTTCGTAACTACGGGTTCAAAATCAGACAGGTATTTTTTTTTGCTGATTGATTGATTTCTTTTCGAATGCAAAACATAACCAACAAGGCCTGATGCAAAAAGTGGCACAGAGAAATTTTTGGATGATTGAATTTCTAGATAGTGCCAACCTGTTTTTTTTATCTCCAAATTCATCTCGATAGACAAGCATTTGCAATCTTCTGCAACCAAAATTTCGTCGCTGTGCAAACAATATCCTGGTAAAGCGTTGTGAAAACCAGTCCCCTCAAAAATTTTGATAGTAAGTTCCTGTTTCTCAACGAGAAGGATATCAATTTCTATTCTATCAATAACTGAAGATGTTACAGGAAACTGCAGTAAACAATGGTCAGTAGCATGCTCATCTACCTTCTTTAGTTTAGCATCATTCCAGTTTGATATAAATGAGGACGCGTTAACTCGACAAGATAGAGCAAGATTATCGTCATCTTCAAGCGTATGCCTGGAGAAAAGTTGATTCGATCTGCCGAGTTTATTTTTGATTCCTTCAATATAACCATCTTTAGCGAGGGTTCTGGGTAAACGATTTTGAGAGATTGCTTGAGCTACAGTAAAGCCTACTGCAATTGCACTCTGCGAAGAAACTGCGGTGCAACCAAGACTTCTTGAACTTAACTCCGTAGCCGAAGCTGAAGAACCGGTAAGCAAAAGGTTTTTACAATCAGAAGGAAGGAGAGAACGGAGAGGTATTTCGTAGGGGTGAGGTATTTGCTTTGAATCTCGAGATGAGGATATATTTGAAAAACTTTCCGGAATCGATCCGCGACCAAGTGCAACTGAATCATGAAATTGTTTATTGCCTGCGAGATCTTCCAACGAGAGCAATATCTCTCCCAGAGGGTGAAATTTTTCCGCATTACTAGTTCCTGATGAAATTGAGACCAATTTAAAATTCTCAAATTTTTTCACCATCGGTGAACGATTCTTCAAATAATCCCATGCACAGAGAGCCAAACAATCTGAATCCATTTTATTAGTTTTGCCAGGACCCTGCCAGGTTATGCAATGTGTTCCAACCAGCGACTTTTCTAAAGATTTCATCAGATCAACTTTAGCAGCCAAGTTATTGTCCTCCCACTTGATATCTACCCAGTTGGGAGGGGAAAAAGAGTAAGTGTCAACACCTTGCTCAATGGTTACCAAACAGGATGTGCTTTGATTACTGAGATAGATCTCCTCGCCCTTGCCATTCTGTAGCTCATTTAAGTCAACTCCTCTTTCGCCTCTAAGACCCGAAAGTTCAGCAACTTTTCCAATCCCAGTGCAATCTACGAAAAATTTCCCATAAAAAACTATTTTGTTTCCCCTCGATCTGTTTTTCGAAAGAACTGATTGAATTCTTCCTTTTTCAACTTCAACGGATTCAACCTCTGTATCCAAATAACAAGTAACCAGTTCTTCTTCATTTAGCCAATCTTTCAAG
>JAYZJX010000013.1:0-12120 GCA_036164015.1 Verrucomicrobiota bacterium
TTACAGTCGATATGCACAAGGTGGTCTTTTTTCCCAAATGCTGAGGTTCCCTGATCAAGAATTCCACAGGGTAGTCCGACAAATTGATTTTCTGCGGACCGACAGAGACTCGCCAATTCTTTGGTTGGTAAAGATTTTTCCGCAAGTTGAAGAATAGTTAATGCACTTGCTAACTCTAGTGCGGCACTGGAGCTAAGTCCAACAGAAGTTGGCAGGTTCGAAGTGAAGATCAGGCGAAACCCTTCGCTAGGAGCTAAATCTCGTTCTTGTAGTTCCTTTAGCACGCCCAGGCAATAATTGGTCCACGCAAATTTTCCGTCTTGCCGTTCGATATTGTCAAGTTGTCCTTCCCATACGGCATCTTCAAAATTTTCACTGAAAAGAGAAAATCGATTCTTGCTTTTGGTATTACCGTCTGGCTTGTTTTCAGAATCAGGAACTCCAAGGCAGTAAATTCCAGCATTTACTGCCATACCCAAAACATCACCACCATTGTAATCGAGATGATTGCCAAGGAATTCTATTCTTCCTGGAGCAAAGCTGAAACACCAATCCTTGGTGTCTTCAACAAATGCCATTTTATAATCCTCTTTTTTCATGTTGTATAAAAAAACCCGTGGAAACCACGGGTTTTTAATAAAGGGGTAGGTAGAACTAAAATCAGACGGCTGCCTTGAGTTTGGCACCAGCTTTGAAGGAGACTGATTTGGAAGCCTTGATCTTAATTTTGGGTCCAGTAGGATCTTGAGGGTTAACGCCGGTACGTGCCTTGCGAGTAACCTTCTTAAAGGTACCGAATCCGATGATTTGAACTGGTTCCTTTTTGACCGCCTTGGTGATTGCATTGATGACTGCATTCACTGCAGCATCTGCAGCGGCTTTGGTGGTATCCTTGCCCAGATTTTTTTGTACGGCTTCGATGAGTTGTCCTTTATTCATGTTTGTTTCCTTTGGTTTGGAATATAATAAGTTAATTAAACAAACTTGTAGCTCTTCATTTTCTGCGACTTGGTCAAACATTTTCTGCAAAAAATGCGATTTTTTAGGGGTTTCTTACCATTTTCTAGTCTGAATCCCCTTTTTTATCGCGTTTTAGCTCACCCTGTGCACCGCAAATCGCGGTTTCAAGAAGAGCTTGTAATTCGGAGTATTTTGAAGATTCATTTTGTTTTGCCAGCTGCTCCGCCCTTTTAATCAATTGTCTCGCCATGGTGACAGCTTGTTCCTTCTCTGCTCCCAAGTTTTGAAATATTTTTGCCACTTGTTGAATTTCCTCATCTTTCATATCCAAAAATCTTTCCCATGCTTTTATCTTCCAAATCGAGCCCTTCCTTTTCGAGCCTCTCTTTCGCTTTTAAATGAACTTTGGCAACACCCAGCCAGGAATTCCCATTATTAACAAGAGTCCTTAATTGTCCGACAGTTTTTTGATCCATAATAATGTCAGATGGCAGATTAGGTTGGGAATCATTATCGCTTTTCCAAAGTACTGTAAGAATTTTTGTTTGTACTTTTCCCATTGAATGTAATCGAGCCATAACTTCCTGACCCAGATAGCAACCTTTGTTGAAATCTACGAAATTTTTCTCCATTCCCGCTTCCTGAGGTAGGTCATCTAAGCCAACTTCGGCGGAAACGAAGTAATTACTCAATTTGATTCTTAGGAATTCGTGTTGCTGTTTTGAAATTTCCTTTAATCCATCCTCAAATTGTTTTTCCCAATCAGTACCTTTGGGGCAAAGAGCTAGATAAAAAGCAGACGGCATTTTTTTGTCGGCCATGAACATTCCATCTTCGAATTTTATTATTTTTTCATCCTCAATGGCAGTGAGATCAAACTTTGAAGCGAGAATGCCAGAGTTTTTTAAGTGAAGACCAAAAATTTTCCATTCTTCGGATACATCCTGAAATTCCACTTCATCCGCAACCACATTTTCTTCCATTAGCTTGATGATTTCAATTGCGGTTGTGGTGAATGTAATGAGCAAAAAATCCTCCTCCTTAATTCGTGCAATGTATGCCCCGGCTAAAATTTTCCCCTTTGCACTCAGTCTTAGACCATATCTTACATAACCAATTTTCAGTTTTCGTAAGTCGATTGTCCACTGGCTTTGGAGATAGTCCTCCGCGTCTTCTCCTGAGGCTTGGATGACAATTGGGCTGTCAAATCGGTAAAAAAAATCTTCCATATTTCCTTATTCGTAAAACTTTAGCTTGTTCATGCAAGCTTCCCTTCTATGTTCATACCTCGTGGCTAAAGTAACAAACTTACGAATAACTGATTCCGTAACTCTTCCATCACCGGTTGATTTGTGTGAAGAGATTTCCCGAAACGCAGAACAAAAAAACCTTGTCCGCCGGACTCGCGAGGAATTGCATGGTTTAATTCATGGAGAAGACAAACGACTGATCGCCGTTGTCGGACCGTGCTCGATTCACGATTTAAAAGCTTGTCGAGAGTACGCCGAACGCTTCGCCAAGCTCGCTGAAGAAGTAAAAGACCGTGTCTTGATGATCATGCGGGTTTATTTCGAAAAGCCCCGCACAACCGTGGGATGGAAAGGTCTGATTATGGATCCACAATTGAACGGTACCTGTGACATTCCCAAAGGATTACGGATTGCACGAACATTTCTCGGCGAAGTTCTTGATCTAGGAATTCCGACTGCCACTGAATTTCTTGATCCAATTACTCCTCAATACTTGGCAGATTCATTATGCTGGGCAGCAATCGGTGCCCGAACATCCGAGTCCCAGACTCATCGTCAGATGGCTTCCGGGCTTTCCATGCCAGTGGGATTTAAGAATGCCACAAGTGGAGATCTTAAAGCTGCTGTGAATGGTATTATTGCTGCCACACAAAGCCAGACCTTTCTTGGTATCACCGAGGATGGGCACGCATCAGCTGTTACCACGGGGGGAAATCCTGATTGTCAGTTGATTCTCCGGGGTGGGGCGGATGGTCCGAACTACATGTCCAGTAATGTGGAATTGGCTCGTATAGCTCTGAATGCAGTAAAGGCTCCTACTTCGATTATGATCGACTGCAGTCATGCCAACAGCGCTAAGGATCCCTCTCGACAGCCGGATGTGCTAAATGATGTTCTTGATCAGATTAAGGAGGGGGCAGACGCTATCCACGCGGTCATGGTGGAAAGCCATCTTAAATCCGGTAATCAGGCATTTCCTCGTCCTGCTGATCAGCTCGACTATGGCGTGTCCATTACCGATGGTTGTATCGACTGGGCGACGTCTGAGGCTTGCCTTCGTCGAGCTGCCGATGTAGTGGATAAGGCTCGTTTCTGAGTTCAGGAACTTGCCCCTTTTTCCCTCAAACCTTTTACAATACTATTATGAATGATAAAGCACCTATTCGTGTAGCCGTTACCGGAGCCGCCGGGCAAATTGGCTATTCTCTTCTCTTTCGTATCGCCTCCGGAGGACTCTTTGGTCCTGATCAACCGGTTGCACTTAATCTCATTGAGATCGAGCCCGGGATGAAGGCACTTGAGGGAGTCTGCATGGAATTGGATGACTGTGCGTTTCCGCTTCTTAAGGATATACGACCGACTGCTGATCTTAATGAAGGCTTTTCGGATGTTAACTGGGCACTACTTGTTGGCAGTGTGCCTCGCAAAGCTGGAATGGAAAGGGGAGACCTGCTCGGAATTAATGGTAAGATTTTCACCGGACAGGGGCAGGCGATTCAAGCCAATGCAGCTTCCGATGTACGAGTTCTAGTTGTGGGCAATCCCTGCAATACCAATTGTCTTATCGCGATGAATAATGCACAGGATATCCCAGATGATCGATGGTTTGCCATGACCCGCCTAGACGAGAACCGGGCAGCTGCTCAATTAGCCGCCAAAGCAAACCGTCAGGTTTCTGAAGTTTCCAATGTCACGATATGGGGAAATCATTCCGCCACCCAGTACCCGGATTATTACAATGCGAAAATTGGCGGCGTTTCTGCACCTGAAGTCATTTCAGATGATACCTGGGCCCATGTTGATTTTATTCCCACCGTTCAGCAACGCGGAGCGGCAATCATTCAGGCACGAGGAGCATCCTCAGCCGCATCAGCAGCCAACGCGGCAATCGATACGGTAAAATCCCTGACCACCCCCACACCGGAAGGTAACTGGAACAGTGTATGTGTCGCTTCCGATGGTAGCTATGGTACCAAGGAAGGGCTTATCACTTCCTTCCCCATCCGTTCTGATGGAGAAAACTGGGAAATTGTTCAGGATCTTCCCATCAATGACTTCGCCCGTGAGAAGATCGATGCCTCCGTCAGTGAGCTCAATGAAGAGCGTGAAATGGTAAGCGATCTATTGCCTACCTGATTTTAATTTTAAAAATATGCAAAATATAAAATCTTGGAAAAATAACTAGTGTATCTAAATATATATTAAAATAATTTGTTATTTATGAATATATAAATTATTCTTATCTATGAATAAAAAGAAAAATATCTCCGATTTTACAGATTCCATTCTCCGCGTTACCGGAATTATTGGCTTTTTGACTGCAGTAGTTTTCGGTTTTGTGGTTGCCGGTGGGAATCTTATATCGCTCTTTCATCCAGCCGAAATTATAATTGTGGTAGGCACTATCTTTTTCGGTCTGTTGTGTACACACAGATCACAATTTCTTGCTTACCTGCCCAAGGCCTTCCTTGCCCTTATCCGAAAACCGGTTGCCAATCGCGAGTATTGCCAAATATCCGACAATGCCAGGGGTTATGCCGCAGCAGGAGGGGGGATGGCAGTTATACTCAGTCTTATATGTACCATGAGCAACCTGGATAACCCTGAGTCAGTGGGTCTACGTGTTGCTGCAGCTATGAGCGGTGTTTTCCTGGCAATGCTTCTTTCCCAGGGTTTGTTTGTGTATTTACGCTACAGTTTTTCCGAAAATGCTACTAGGTAGGGATTTAGTTCAATGAACTTAGTAAGTCTTGTCTGGTTTCTTCTTTTTTGCCCTTTTCTTTTCCTCTTTCTGCTTAGGTTGGGAAATTCCTTCGGTTATGATTCTTGTCCGTTTTGCGATGCGAAAAGGAAGCGGGAAGAAATGAAATGTAAAAAATGTGATTTTGAATTTATGGAAAAACCAACAGGTCCTTTTCCGTGGATCTTGGCAGGAGGAGCTCTTCTGTGCATACTTTCCCTCGTCATTTGGATTGAGAGTCAGCAGTATCTTTTAAAATAGAGTTATTTTTCGAGACGATGTTCGTACATACGGACATCGTGATACTTGCCAAATTTGTAGCCACCCTCATGGAGTAACCCGGCGATCTGAAAGCCCAATTTTTCGTGAAGTCTCTCGGAACCGGGGTTTGGTAGAACCACAAGACCATATATTCGGTGAACATCCTCGGTTTTTTTTAGGTTTTCAATCAACTCAGAATAAATTTTTTCTCCAATTCCTTTTCCAGTATGCTCGGGGTGCAGATAGATACTGCTCATCACGGAGGGTGCATAAGCTGGTCTTTGATGAAAACGTAGACTTGCTCCATAACCGATGACTTCTCCTGCCTCCTCGGCAACAAATAACTGATAGCGTCCTGTATCCGAAAACTGTGTAAACCAGGTTTTTCGGTTTTCCAGTGATAATTCGACCATTTCAAAAGTCACCACTGAATTTAGGATGTAGTGGTTGAGTATATCCCTAAGGTAGGGCATATCGGACTCTCGTCCTCTGCGAATGGTTGCTTCCAAAATTGTAAGGGTAGTGAAAAGAATTGGTTATGGTACCCGGAGAGGGGGTCGAACCCTCACTCCCTCGCGGGAACCGGATTTTGAATCCGGCGCGTCTACCAATTCCGCCATCCGGGCAACTCTTTTAAAAATGAGGAACTAAAAACGATTTTGCAATCCCCGAGTTGGAATGTGTGTTCCAAAACCAATCAAAATGGATGGTATTTAGTGCTTTAACCCTAGATGAAACTATCTTTTAATATTCTTAGCTGGAATGAAGAATCTCATCCGAATATTGAGTCCCTTTGTGATTTTAGGAGTCCACATTTTAGTTGGCTCCGAAACTTTACAGAATGGCTTGGTAGGTCACTGGAAATTTGATGAGACAAATGGTACTACAGCCCATGACTCATCTGGAAATGAGTACAATGCAATCCTGTATGGTACAAGTAATGGAAGTGTTTCATGGGTGGATGGTAAAGTAGGTGGAGCGATTGATTTGGATGGAACTAACGATTATCTTGCCATTGAAACTCTTAAATATAATCAAGCGGGACAAATTCCGGCGGTTAGTATATCCGTATGGTTTAAGACTAGCAAAAGCACAGAAGCTTACATTGTTAGCTATGACAGGTCGGAAAACTGGAGGCTTTCATTGGGTGGATTGAATGATAACAAAAAGCTTTTCTTTGCTTCATCAAATAACGGTGGCGGAACCTCAGACAAGTATGGTGCCACTATTTTAAATGATAACAATTGGCACCATGTTGTGGTAACCTATGATAAGGTTACATCTAAAAAAATATTTTATTTGGATGGCTCAGTGAATGCGACTTATACCGTGCATGCTAACAGACCATTAGGCAAAGGAGTTTTGACAAGATATGGAACGATTGGGACTACAAATGAAGACGATACTTTTAACCATTCAAGTACAACACGAGAGGACTATTTTAATGGTCTATTGGATGATTTACGGATCTATGATCGTGCAATTTCTCTGTCTGAAGCGGGAATACTATATTCATTGGGTAACAGGTATGGGGATCCTGATGGGGACGGTCTTTACAATTTTGAGGAAGAAAGTTTGGGGACCAACCCTCTTCTCGTTGACACAGACGGTGATGGGTTGAGCGATTCTGTTGAAGTGCAGAAGTTTACTACATTTGAAAGGGTTTCGCGAAATGGGGAGTTTACTTTTGATGAGGCTGTTTTGCATGCCGAAAGTCTTGGCGGACATTTAGCAACGATTACCAATTTAGATGAAAATAATGATGTCGATGAAATTGCTACTTCAAATGAGTGGTTAGGAGGGACAGACAAGGAGGTGGAAGGTGTTTGGAAATGGATTACAGGGGAGGCTTGGTTGTTCGAAAAGTGGAATGATAATGAGCCAAATAACAGTAATAATGAAGATGGATTACATATTTACAGTAATGGTAAGTGGAATGATATTCCTTTGTCTAATAATTATGCTTACATCTTAGAAAAACCTGATTATACGCCTATTTCAGATCCCTTAAATTCAGATTCTGACGGAGATGGATTCATGGATAGCCTAGAGATTGCATCGGGTTCAAATGCAAATAATGACTCCAGTTTCCCATCTGACTTACCCGCTTTTTTTGGAGAAGCAACCTTGTGGCTCGACGGTACCAATGTAGATCTCATGCAAAATACCACTATCACGGATGGGGAATCAATAAACGAATGGCTGGATCAATCAGGTAATAGTCATAACTTGTTTGTCATAAACTCGGCTAGGTCTCCGGTTTTGAATTCTGCCTCAGTAAACTCTAAGGATGTAGTTTCTTTCACTGGGGATTCGTTGAAAACAAATGAAGCGATTGCAGTCCGCTCAATCCTAGCAGTCCATAAAACACTAAACTCTCATTATTTATGGGATTTTCGAAACGATATTCCAAACTCTTGGATATGGCACGGAGGAGTAGGTGGCTATTGGACTCATCATGTGAAAAATGGAATTACGCTAAATAATGTTTCTCGTGCTAATATTATGAACAATCAACTTCAGGTTGGTTATTTTGCAGGTAATGTAATGGGTAGTGGTAGTTTTTACCTTCATTCTCGGTTTTCAGAAGCTGAGATGGGTTCTGGGGATATTTGTGAACTTTTAGTTTTTGATAGACTACTAACCGCCCAGGAACTTGATTCCGGAGAAGCTTACTTGGCAAAAAAATGGGGCTTGGACTCAATTGTAGATTCCGATTCAGATGGATTCAACGATTCAGTTGAGTACGATGCCGGCAGCAATCCTGAATCCAACGGGAGTATACCAGATTTAGGATATGGTTTGGTTGCGTGGTACCCATTTGATGGAAATGTATCGGATATGTCGGGTAATGGCTATGACGGTGGTTTCGCCGACAGTGCAAATGATCCAGTTGTTGCTCCAGATCGGTTTGATCGTCCTAATCGTTCCTTTTATTTCGATGGGAATGATCGACTGAAATTGGATCACAGGGCACTGGATGGATTGTCCGCTTTTTCTATCTCCATGTGGGCGAAAATTGAGACCTTTGAAAAAATGCCCTTACTTCTCTCCGGTGCTAAATCACACTCTTTACATAACCAATGCTTCTTTTTCTATCCTTCAGCCGCTGGTTACAAAATATATTTTCAAGAAAATGCATCCAATGAAACGCTGGACCTAGAAAGTTCTTTCGGTATATCTACCTGGAGGAATCTCACCTTAACCAGAGAATCAGGAGCCTCCTCAACAAAATTTTACATTGATGGAAGTTTGGAAGAGACTTTTACATTTAGCTCTGCCTCCGCTTCAGTGGATATTGCACCTAGTGGACTTTGGCTTGGTGCAGATCAGGATTCGGTTGGAGGAGGCTGGGACTCTGATCAATCTTTGAAGGGATGGTTGGATGAGATCCGATTTTATAATCGTGCATTAAATGCTAGCGAAGTTAATAAGATTTTTGAAGTTACGAAATTAATTAACTCTGATGCTACGGATGTGGACGACACAGCCCCGGAAATTACCTTAATTGGGAGTGCAAATATGATACATGAGGCAGGCACCTTGTATGTTGATGCAAATGCAAGCTGGATGGATGCGGTAGATGGAAGTGGAGTCTTGGTTTCGATCGGAGAAGTGAATGCGAGCAAACTAGGGACTTACACCTTAAGCTACAGTTACACGGATGCAGCGGGGAATGTAGCCCAGTCAGTTACTCGAACTGTAAGTGTGGTGGATACAACCCCCCCGATAATAACCCTGAACGGAGATGCGAATATTACCCACGAGGCGGGCTTATTTTATGTTGATGCCAATGCGAGTTGGACGGATGCGGTGGATGGAAGTGGAGTCTTGGTTTCGATCGGAGAAGTGAATGCAAGCAAACCAGGCACCTACACCTTGAGCTACAGTTACACGGATTCTGCGGGTAATGTAGCCCAGTCAGTTACTCGAACGGTGAATGTAGTGGACACGACAGCTCCGGTAATCACCCTGAACGGAGATGGGAATATCACCTTCGAGGCAGGCAGCTTTTATGTTGATGCCAATGCGAGCTGGACGGACGCGGTGGATGGCAGCGGCCCTCTAGTTGCAACAGGGGAAGTAAAATCAAGTGTTCCTGGCACATATGAGCTTGCTTACAATTATACTGATGAGGCAGGCAATGAAGCGGATGCGGTGATTCGTCAGGTGCATGTGATCAACTTGGCACCCCATGCCCTTGATTTCTTCAGTGATTCTAATCTCAGTGTTTACGAAAATGAGCCTGGTGGTACCTGGATTGCAGACTTTTCAGGAACGGACGAAAATCCAGACAGTATGTTGACATACCAACTCATGGGTGTGATGGATACCAACCTTACCCTTACCGAGTATGCGAATGTAATGGCAGAAAGTACGGATGTAGTAATAGAAGATATTTTTGATCTGGATACCAACGGTTCCCTAATAACAGTACGCCCACTTGATTATGAAACAGATCCCATAGTGTTTGAAATACATGTAAGGGTGACTGATCAGCACGGTGCTTATTTTCAAAAGTCTTTTCTTGTCTCTGTATTGAATGAGGTGGAGGATCTGGATGTTGACGGAGTGGAGGATCACTATGATCTGGACGATGATGGAGATGGACAGACGGACGAATTGGAAATACGACTGGGACTTGATTCAAGGGATGCCTTTGATCATGCTTACATGGGAATGGTGTCGACTCTGGACTTCGATTATCTGGAAGATGGGCAATATCGGTTACGAGGGAAATTACTGGCGGATGGAAGAGCGTCCCAAATAGAATACGGATTTATTCTAACTTCGACGGATCGAAACAGCACTATGCACAAGGTTACTACGGATGAGAATGGCAGTAGTATCGGAGAAGAATTTACCAAAATCGTGGGAGATCTGGATCGTGAAAACAGTTATTTCTATCAGGCTTATGTGATAAACGAATTGGGAATGGGAGTTGGGCAGATGAAATGGATTCGTGAGACTAAGAGGGTGGAGTTGCCTGAGATTTTACAGGGAGCGGAAGAACTTGAGGGTGGTTGGTATACTTCGTGGATGGGAGTGTTTTGGATGGGAGAGGAAAGAAAGTGGTTGTACCATGTGAGCCTTGGTTGGGTATTCCTGTCTGAGGACGGGCAGGGGGGAGCATGGATCTGGCGGGAGCCCGATGGGTGGCTGTGGACGACAAACGAGGTGTGGCCGTTCCTTTGGAGCCAGCAAAGCACAGGGTGGACCTATTTGATTGAAAATCTTACACCTCCCAGACTTTACGACTATTCAACTGGCGTGCTTAGGTAATTTAAATTAATTTATTAATAGTTTAAAAATCTTGATAGATTGTGTAAGGAGATTTTATTGTAAAATTTCCCATAATCGAAATCTAAAGTGAATAAGTCTGATCTTTTTGAAATTCTCCGCTCATTAAAGGAAACAAGAAAACTAAGTTCCGAGAGCGAGGCAATTATCAAGCCATTCCTTGGTAAGGTGTTCGATTTAAATTTCCTATTTAAGGAGGCAGTCTCGACTTTTGCCAACCGCTTGGGTAATGAGTTCAAGAATGGCAAAACTGTGGTAGCTGAAATAAAGGATGAGGATTTGGATTGTTCCATACTTTTCCCGAAATCCGAAAATGATTGGATTGATCGTTTAGAAGCAGGTGAAGATTGGTGTACAAAAGTAAAGGTACTTGAATTTGATAATCTGTACCAGAGAGTGATCTTTGGTTTTACAGATAATGAAGAATCAAAAAAAGAAAATTTACTGGAAAATTCTGGGGATCCAATAAGTGAATCCAGTCTGGTTTTACATGAAAAAGAAGTATTTGAAGTTTCAGATGAGGAGTTTACCTCAGAAGATGAAACTGAAGATCATGAAAAACAGGAAAATAATCCAGTGTTTTTGGATACCGAAAATACCCAGGAGTTAGATGAGATTTTTTCCAATGATGATCAATCAGAAACTGATTCCAAAGAATTGGAATTAGATAAGATCAAAGTGCAAGGGATTAAGGATGAAATCGATTCTCCCAAGCCACAAAAGAAGGAGGAAAGACCTGAAGAACAGATTGAAACTCCTCCGCCCATCCCTAAGATTCCGGATTTACAAAAAAAACCTACACCTCTTTCAACGGCTCCAAATATAAAAAAGTACGATACCAATTATTTGGATAAGTTGCGAGACAAGCGATATGAACATGGAGAAGATTCGCTTACTGAGGAAGAAAAAGAAACCCTTGCCAATGATATTAAAATAAACGCTGCGTCACGCCAAAAGGAGCTAGAAAAGAACACGGAAAAGGTTAACAAAGGAGCCCGGTTTTTTTTCGGTTTTATTCTGATGGTATTCAGTCTTAATTCCTGCAACAAGGGAGGCGGTTTCTTTAGCTTTATCATCTTTTGTGTTGGAGTTTACCTAACATTTCCTCTTTTAAAAAAACTTAAAGAATAGGATAAAACAGATTGAATACAATTGGTTTAAACCGATAAACATAAGCAAAAAATTTTGGACGGGATTTTAGATATTTTAAATGATCTGAAGATCAATAGAAGAATTGGTTCCGAGGTTGATAAGTTACTGGAACCATTCATCGGACAATCTGGAGAATTGTCATTTACCCTAATTGAATTAAGCAATACATATACAACTCGCCATGGAGAATTTTACAAAGGTGGCAAAACGATACTGGCGAAGATTACGGGCACAGACTTAAATTGTACCATTCTTTTTTCAAAGGCAGAAAATGAATGGATAACAGGTCTTGCAAAAGGTGCAGAATTTACCTCTCGGGTAAAAGTGCTTCAATTTGACAGGTTGTATGATCGAGTTGTCTTTGGAGAAGTTTTGGAAAGTGATGAGTTGGAATTGGCAAAGCCTGAACCTCAACCTAGTCCAATTGCGGAAAAACTTGAAGATGTTTCAACAAAT
>JAYZJX010000014.1:0-7616 GCA_036164015.1 Verrucomicrobiota bacterium
TGCTAGAATCAGATTTTTTGCGGCCATGGTTGCCTGCCTTTCCACTGATTCATAGGTTCGGGAGCCAATATGCGGAGTGATTACTGTATTTGGTGCAGTGAGCAAAGGGTGATCTGCAGGCGGTGGCTCCACATCAAGCACATCGGTTCCGTATCCACCTACATCGCCTGAATTCAGTGCGTTTAGCATATCTGAAGTCTTTACAATTTCTCCTCTCGCACAGTTTAGAATCACCACGCCTTTTTTCATCTTTGAAATACTCTCTTGATTAATGAGATCTCTTGTTTCATCCGATAAATTTACATGAAGACTGATCACATCTGCCTGATTCATTGCTTCTTGTGCAGATTCGCATCTTTTCACATTGTATTTTTGGGCAAATTCATCGTCCCAGTAGAGATCAAAGCCGACGATCTTCATTCCAAATGCATTGGCACGTATTGCTACTTCTTTCCCAATCCTGCCCAATCCGATGATGGCTATGGTTTTACCCATAATTTCATTGCCAGTTACGCGGACCCACTCCCCTGCTGCCACATGATTGGCTTCCTTTACGAGTTTTCTAAAAAGAGCCAGCATCAAGGCGAAAGTATGTTCAGCCACGGTTGTATGGTTTACACCCGGGCAGAATGTTAAAGGAATCTGTTTTTCTTCAACATATCCAGTATCGATCTTGTCCAAGCCGATCCCATACTTTGAAATAACCTTAAGTGATGGTAATGCTTTATCAATAACGGCTTGGGTAATTTCATCATCCCCGCAGAGGAATGCATCGATATCGCCGACAAGATCCATCATCCTTGATTCTGTCAGTGGACCGCGTTCCCGAATTAATTCGAAGCCTGCATTATCAAGAAGTTCATGATGAGGACCAGGAGTGTCCTGAAAAGAAGTGGTGGTAAGAAGTACTCTCATTATTCAAAAAGGGGTCAATATGCTTTACAGCAGTTAAGCTCAACGTCAATTTACATCTCCTATATCTCAAATCATATGACGGAAATTAAGCACAAGGTTGGAATTATTGGAGCTGGAGTAATCGCAGACTTTCATGCACAGGCATTACTGGCAATGCAGGGAGTTGAGTTAGTTGCAGCCTATGCACGCAATCAGGAAAAAGCGGATTCATTTTCTCAAAAATACGGATGCTCAGGTTATTCAGATCTGACTGAGTTCCTGAAGCATCCAGGGATGGATGTGGTTACGATTGGGTCAGTAAGTGGGGTCCATTTGGAACATGCCACTGCTGCAGCACAGGCGGGCAAGCACATCATTTGCGAGAAACCACTGGAAGTGACTCCGTCTCGCATAGACGAGATGATCAAAGTGTGTGAGGAGAATGGTGTAATGCTCTCAGGAATTTTCCCTCGGAGGTTCAATGATTCCACTTATATTTTCAAAGAAGCCATTGAGTCAGGCAGATTGGGAAAAGTGGTTCTTTGTGATACTGCAATCAAATGGTGGAGGACGCAGGAATATTATGATAGCGGGGCGTGGCGAGGCACATGGGAGTTGGATGGCGGAGGAGCTTTAATGAATCAGTCAATTCACACGATTGATTTGATGCTCCATCTGATGGGCGATGTTAAGTCCGTCTCTGCATCTGGTGGACTTGAAGCACATGAAGGTATCGAGGTTGAGGATGTCGCGGTAGCCTTGGTTGAGTTTGAATCCGGTGCACGCGGTGTGATTCAGGCATCGACAGCTTGCTTTTCTAATACCGGACTTCCTGCATCTATTCATGTTTGCGGAGACCAAGGTTCGATCATGATGGTGGATGATAAATTTAGCATTTGGGATTTAAAAAAATCAGAGGACGGGGATGATGAAGTCCTTCAGAAATACGGTCTGGAATCGAGTAAGGGTGGCGCGGGTGCAGCTGATCCCAAGGCCATAGATTTCCAGTGGCATCAACGGAATTTTGAAAATGCACTGCATGCACTGAGCAATAACGAAAAGCCAGAAGTCGACGGAAAAGAAGGCAGGCGTGCGGTTGAGTTGATTTGTGCGATCTATGAATCTATTAAGCAGGACGGAAACAAAATTACCCTAAGATAAAAGAAAAAAGTATGTATTTAACAGGAATTGCAGACGAGGCTTCCCAAAAAATTGAGGAGCAAATAAAAGCAACCAAAGAGCTAGGTTGGAACGCAATCGAATCGCGTTTCGTGAACGGTAAAAATATTCACGATATTAATGAGGAAGAATTTGATGAAGTTTGCAAAGCTCTTCATGGCTCTGGAGTCCATATTAATGCTTTTGGCTCAGCTATCGGAAACTGGGGAAAGGATGTTCGTGATGATTTTTCAATCACGGAGGCAGAGATTTCCCGGGCGATTCCAAGAATGAAAACTTTGGGTGCCAAATTCGTTCGCATCATGAGCTACAAAGTACTTGATCAGGAAGATCAGTTGGCAGGCGAAAGAATTCGAAGGCTCAGGCTCATTGTTGATGCATTTGCTGCTGAAGGAATTACTTCTGTTCACGAAAACTGCATGAATTACGGTGGGATGAGTTGGAAACACACCATGGAGTTGGTTGAGGCAGTACCAGGCATGAAGTTGGTTTTTGATACCTGTAATCCCGTTTTTAATCGTGATCATTCTCGGGATAATAAGCCCTGGCAAAATGCTTGGGAGTTTTATCAGAATGTAAAAGAGCATATCTCTTACATTCATGTGAAGGATGGGCTTAATCCATCTCCAGAAAATGGAAATACAGAGGTATACACTTATCCGGGAGAAGGACAGGGATGTGTAAAAGAGATTATGCAGGATTTAAAGGAGAGTGGATATGAAGGCGGTATCTCAATCGAACCTCATTTAGCTGCAGTTTTTCATGATGCTGATTCTCAGAATCACACCGATGAAGACCCAAAGGATATTTACATACGCTATGGTCAGAAGTTGATGGAAATTCTTAGTTCGATAGGATACGAGTATTCCCCATATCAACCCTAATAGTTTGGACTTTCACTCGTTTTCTTGTAAATCATTTAACTATGGCAAAAGTAACTTACATCACCCCAAGTGGAAACGAAGTCGTTGTCGAAGACGCTATTGGCAATCTCATGGAAATTGCCAGAGAATATGATGTTGAAGGGATTGAGGGTGCATGCAGTGGTTGCTGCTCCTGTGCAACCTGCCATGTGAGGGTAAAACCCGAGTGGTTGGACAAAACCGGACGTGCGACCGAAGCTGAGCAGGATTTGATAGATCTTGAGAGCGGTACGGATGAGAGAAGTCGCCTCAGTTGTCAGGTCGAGATGTCTGATGAGCTCGACGGTTTAGTTGTCGAGGTCGCCCCTTTTTAATACCAACTACTTTCTTTGATTTGTTGCTTCGCGTATTAATTAAAGGGCCAGCAAATCATTCATAAGTTTGGCCGTCTTTTCAACGCCTCCGTCATTTCCTTCACGGGTTGCCCAGCCTGCAAATTCTATTTTTTCGAGTTCATTGCGGACTTTTTTCCAATCAACATCGCCCTTACCCAGTGGGCAGAATCCGTTTTTAGAACCCCAGTCCTTAACATCCAGTTTGAGAGTACGCTTTCCAAGAATTCGTATCCATTCGTGGCTTGGGGCAAACTTTTGCATGTTTCCAATGTCATAGTACGCCTGAACCCATGGGCTATCGATCGCATCGATGTAATCCCTGAATTCTTCTGGTTTGTAACAAAACCCGTTCCATACGGTCTCGATCAAGATATGAATCTTCAATTTCTCGGCTAGCGGTAATAGTTGCCGGATTTGCTCAATGGACCGATCCCAGACATGCTTGTGACTTTCTTGATCTCCCTTTACTCGACCGGGGACAAGAAGAACGGAAGTTCCCCCTACCCCTTTTGATTCTTTCATTGCCTGAGCCAGACCCTTACGGCTGTCTTCGCGGACTTTTGGATCAGGATCAGAGAGCCTGACTTTCCAGTGTTTATTGTAAACCACTCCATGCATAGGAAGCTCAATCTTGGCACACGCTTTTTTCATGGGTTCGACCTGCAACCCTGGTGCAGAGCCTTCAATGCCGTCAAAGCCAAGGTCTTTTAGTTTCTGCATTTGTGTCTCATTCGGTTTGGATCCGAATTTAACCGCTTTCTTGATTATTCCCTTAAATGATTTTGGCTCATTCGCTTGGACTCCTAGAAAGCTTACTGAAGCAGCAGTGGTGGATAAAAATGTTCTTCTATTCATTGAGATATATTCTCATGTATATAGTGAAATAATGTCGATAATTAATACTGAATTGTCTGAAATTTTGTTCTGCTAATGCTATTGAATTATTTCGGTTCATTTTTACTTTGTGCATAATCTGCTCTTCTTAAACCAAAGATAAAATAACTTCATTTCATAATTTAATATGAGTTAATCCTTTATAATCTAAATTTAACTTTTATGTGAATTGAAGTTGTTTGATCACCGATTTATCGACAAATCTAAGTATCTAACTTTTTTATCGTTTATGAAATATCAAATTTACTTAATTGCCTTTATCTTTCTGACTTCAGTTCATGTAAAATCGAAAGATGAATCAAATCTGTTTTCATCTGATGATTTCTCACAATGGACTAAAGTAAACGGAGATCCTGTTGATGTTGGCTGGACGATTAAGAAAGGTGTGGTTTATCGCAATGCTCGCGGAGGAGATATCATCACCAAGGAAAAGTTTAAAGATTTCGATTTAACTTTTGAATGGAAGATATCTGAAGCTGGAAACAGCGGGATCAAATACCGCACAAGAAAGAACCTTGGACTAGAATATCAGGTATTGGATGATCTAAAACATCGGGATAACAAAAACCCTACCCATCGGGCTGCTTCCCTTTATGAATTAGCTGCGGCTCCCGACAGTAAACCCCTAAAAAAGGTGGGGGAATGGAATAAAGGCCGCATCGTAGCCAAGGGTAATCAAATTGAACATTGGCTGAATGGAGAGAAGGTGGTTGAAATTACTTGGGGTACAGATGACTGGAAAGAACGATTTCAGAAAAGTAAGTACCGCAAAAATGAAGGCTTTGGTAGCTGGGAAGGTCCGGTTTTGTTACAGGATCATAGTGACCCTGCCTGGTATAGAAACCTAAAGATCAAAAGACTCTAAGACAGCAGTCCTTTTACGATATTACTATTTTATTAGTAATTATCTAGCTTTGGTAAATTTTATTGTAGTAAATTTACGAAGTTTTCCGATTCTAACTTTTAAAGTACCGTCCCTAACAATCTGATTTCGACTTCCTCCACTGGATACATTTTCGTCTTTACCAGTTGCTTCGTTAATATCTTTGGTAATGGTACTGATATTGTATTTCGTGCCATTTCTGAATCCTTCTCCACGAAAATCAATCTTTGAGGATTCATTGTTGTAATATTCACCATTTTGGATGGTAGCCGGAATGGAAACCTCAAGAAATCCAGTACCTGCAGCACCATTGGAATAAATAAGGACAGTGAATGATTTCTTGGTCCGATTATAGGACGAAATCTTATATTGTTCGTTGCCCGTAAATCCATTACCATTGGTGGTGATGTCATTTCCTCTTTCTCCAGCCATAGCATGACGTATGACTTCGTTTGATCCTCCAGCAATCTGTGAATACCAACGCCAAATATAGTAGTGTAGGTGGTTTGGATCACCAGGGTTGATGTACGAGTCTTGCGTAAAACGAAGTCCATCTTCTGAGACTTCAAATGGTTTTAAACTAGTCTCTGGACCATGAATACCTAGTTTGCGGGTGATGACTCCCGGTCCTCCATCATTCGATGGAATCACCCATTCAGGTTTCAGTTTCTTAATCTGCCCACTGTAATCAACCCGCTTGGTTAGACCCATCGACCACCGACTCGAATTGTCGCACCAGGGCATATTTACTGTATTCAATCCTCGTTCCAATACTTTACCAAAAATCGTAATGGTTTTTTCAAAGGCATCCCGTTCGTCTCTTTTTCCGTCGGCATTTACATCATGGTTGTTTCCGGATCCATCCCAGCAAATCCACGATTCAGATGATAGGATTTTTTTGGAGCGGTAATCCGCCAGATCCAGTTTCTTTCTAGCTAAATCATATTGAGTCCAGCAATTAGGAATTAGAGCCCCGTCCATCATTCCATATCCATTAAAATGATCAGAGATATTAAGATTAAGAGCATCTACTTGATTCATCAATTCCTTGTCAGCAATTAGTTGATCATAGTAGTCGTCAACAGCTACGGCACCAACGCCTTTAAGACCTTCTCTTGCCCCGCAAGGCTGGCATGGTGAAGTTCCGGATGTTGATATAATAACATGTGTTTTTGGCTCTGCTTCATAAATAGAACGTATTGCCTTGGCTCCATTTGTAAAAATCTCCTCTTTTATGAAGTTCATGTCGGCTTCATTCATCATGCCCTGAAGGTTTACTTCATGATATAATTGATAAGCCCCTACCCGACCCTTGAAGTATTTTGCCATGCGGGTTACAAACTTTGGGTACTCGTCTTTCCTTGGCTTCCAGGCACCACCTTTACCGTTTTCCGATGCCCATGCCGGACAATGCCACATGACAAGCTCTGCATGTACGCCTCGCTCCATACATAGGTTTACAGCATGATCAATTGCTTTTAAATATCCGGATAAGTTGTTTTTGTAGTCCCTATTCGCAGGATTTGGCTCTGCTGCCGCCCAACTAACCCAAAACTGAGCGTAACTACTATGATCCTTGATTAAAGGGCGATTAGAATCGTAGATTTCACATTTCTCAAGTCCAAATGGCTGCCAGCGAACCCCAATATGCATGTGGTCAGTTGTCCAAGTATAGGAATTCTTGGATGCAGCATTGAGAGATAACCCAAGAAAGATTAGAATTTTTAGAAGTGGGAGTTTAATCATAGAGGTTAAAGGGAGATGTATGAAATTCTCCAAGTGAGAAGGCTGAAATTAAGAGGATAGTATTCTGGATACCTCAATTGATGATAGATGATTACCCACCAACGGTTGAGATTCATTTTCCTGAGATTGTTGCCAAGCTGCAAAAATAGAACCGTCAGGGATATTGATTGCGGAAGCATAACGGCTACAGCCAGTGCCATGAGGTGAAATAAACAACGGGAAGTCGATGGATAGTTTTTGTAGTTTCGGAAATTCACTATCCCAACCCCATGCAAGACCACCTAACTCTTCACAAGAGTAACCTCTAGGTCTTTTGGCTGCTTTTTGGTTCTGATCAAGTGGACGCAAGCATTCAGCACCATCATAGAAATAGAGCGAAATATCAGGTAGGTCCGCAAACTCGCCGATCTTTGGAACCGGTAGTTTTTCCGTAACACGCGAACAGGCGACATCCCAACTATTACCTCTTTCGAGAATATTTTCAGAAATAAGATCGAATGATTCAGAACCTTGTTGTCTTGTAAGAAGCCCGGTGTTTGAGCTGGACCAAGAAAACGGGTGATGGCAAAAGATCACATGGGTTTGGCCATTTTCTACATTAAATACGACTGGATCCTTATAATGTAGCGTTGATCCTTTTTCTGACCTTGCAATCGTGTGCATTGATCCTAAATCAAATGCTTCTAAGCCATTTTTAGATTTTAGTAAATCTATTGACCAAACGCCGGTTCCGGGTTTTTGAAAATTTATTAAAGTTTTAGG
>JAYZJX010000015.1:0-41243 GCA_036164015.1 Verrucomicrobiota bacterium
TCAGTTGGTGGCTCAGTTTTAGAACTTTTATCAACATCAGACATGGAAAATCATCAGTTTGCTATTGAATTATACCAAGCATAGCCTCAACCGATCTTCTCCCACTTTCAAGTATGTAAGAGGTAATAAGCAAGATTGAAGCCACTAGTAAAACCAAGCCTCCCAGTATTCTAACTGAAAAACTTGTCATAAATACATTCATCTTTGGAACCGCTTTCCCTAGAACAGCAAAAGATACATTTACCAGAAAGTTGAAAGCTATAAAAGGGGCGGCAATTAACGTTCCAATTAAAAATACTCGAGAAACTTCCTGTATAAAGTCACTCATGGGATTTAATGTTAAAAGAAAACTACCAATTGGAAAAACTTCGAAACTTAAGATAAAAGCTCGAAAAATATCATAGTGAATTCCTGCGACAAAGAAAATTAAAAGGCTAAAGTAATATAACAATGTTGTTATTGTTGCGTCAGATGAACCAAGCAGAGGATTTACACTATTGCTCGCCATCAGACCTATTTCATATGAAATCAAATGTCCCGCTAATTCCACGGCAAAAAATGTCATTCTGACAATCATAGCCAATAGCAAACCGATACATACTTCATTAAGTGCAAGCAAAATAGCCCCTGCAAAATTGGTTGCCAAAGATACATCTGCGGGCACCAAAGGGTTTATAATTAATGCTAGCATAAGACCAAATGAAGTCTTAATTTTCTTTGGTAACATCCTTCCGGCAAAGAGGGGTATTCCAATAAAAAAAGCTCCAGTTCGAACAAAAACTAGGATCCAAACTATAATTTGGCCTGCCTCTATGGTCATTGTGCCATAGTGGGGATCAAATTAAACATTGAAGTACAAAAGTCGATTAAAGTTCTTAGGATAAAATTGGCTGAAATTATTATAGCAAGAGCTACGCAAACTAGTTTGGGCACAAAGGTTAATGTTTGCTCCTGAAGACTTGTAATGGATTGAACAAAGCTTATTAAAAGCCCAACAGTTAGAGCTGTCCCAAGAATTGGTATTGATAAAATAAGTGCAGTTTGAAGAAGATTCCTCAAAATATCGACTGCAAGTTCCATTGTCATAATAATCCCCTTCCCTATGCAATATTGAAGCTATTTACAATCGATTGCGTTACCAAATACCATCCATCAACCAAAACAAATAAGAGAAGTTTAAAAGGCATTGATATAACAACTGGAGGCATCATCATCATTCCCATCGACATGAGTGAAGAAGCTACGATGAAATCTACAATAATAAACGGTATAAAAATGAGAAAGCCCATTTGAAAAGCAGTTCTTAATTCACTTAACACAAAAGATGGGACAACTATACTAAGTGGCAGTTCATCTCTGGTCATTGCTCCTTGCCTAGAAATCTCAAGGAAAAACTGTGCATCTTCTTGCCTAGTTTGATTTAACATAAAGTCCTTCATATATGTTGTAGCGGTTAGCAATGCTTCTCCCGACTTCATTGTTGTGTCCATATAAGGAACAACCGCGTTGTCATATATTTTATTCCAAACTGGACCCATTATAAAAAATGTAAGAAACAACGAAAGCCCGACAATTATTTGACTTGATGGAGCTGCATTGACTCCGATTGCATTACGAACAAATCCAAGAACGATGACTATTCTTGTAAAACATGTCATCATCATCAAAACAGATGGTCCCATAGTCAAAATGGTCATGGCGACAACCAACTGAATAGCTACCCCAAAATCTCCTTCATCATTCGAACCACTTATATCAATTCGCAAACCCGGTGCACCAGTACCAGTAGTTTGCGCCCAAGCTTCACCTCCCAATGGGACAAATAAAATCAACAACAAATAAACAATTGTAAAAAACTTTTTCTTCCTCATTTTCAAATTTCAATCATTGCTCTTGACTGCTCTCTGAAGGAGGAGTCGGTTGTGATAATTTCGTGAGGTATTGACAAAAATTTGGTCCAACTCCGATGAGATGCCTATCATTATCACATTGTGCAACGATCAAGTAATTTTTGTTTCCTAATGGACATGTATCGGAAATAAATATTTTTTTTCCAGGATCCCGCTTTTTATTAAGATGTTCAGAACTGTTGTATTTACGGATAAAGAAGGCTATTATTCCCAATAATAAAAGAAAACCAAAAACCTTTACCCAAACCAGGTCTCCAACAATGGAGTCTGACGGTGACACCTCAGAAAAAAGACAAAAAATCGGAGATAAACTCTCCATCAGACCGTTTAAACTTGTTTATCTAAACCGAATTTACAATCTCGGTTACCTTCAAACCAAACTTATCGTCAATTACAACAACTTCACCATGAGCTATTAGTTTACCATTGACCATGAGATTGACCGGGTCTTTTGCATTTTGCTTAAGCTGAATTTGTGCTCCTGGACTCAATTCAACAACTTCTTTCATGGGCAATTCGGCAGTACCCAACTGGACGGTCATATCGACCTTAACATCCATTACAATATCTAATTTTTTACTATCCATTATTTTTTTCGATAAGCTTTAGACCCTCTGCGGTACTATTATTAACTTCAAAAACGACTTTTTCACCTTCAAGACCGATCTCTCCAATAAAACATGTCCTGTTAGCAATGCGAAGTTTAGTGTTAGAAAGAAGCTGTTTGTCCATTTCCAAGACATCATCTACCTCGAGGTTAGAAATATCTCTTAAAGATAACTCAAATGCATCCCACTCAACAGATAAATCTACGGGAATTTCGTTATATGTTTCATGCCACTTTGGTAGTTTGGCTGAGTTCTTTTTCTCGTCAGTAGCAACTGAAGATAACATTCTAGATAAAACTGGTTCAAGTGTGTAGTATGGAACTGCAATTCTTAAAGGACCAGAAACATCACCAAAAGAGGCTTCCATAGTGAGCACTAGCATCATTGCGTCTGGTGGAGAAGTTTGAAGAAATTTACCAGAACTCTCATTACCGACTACACTGGCATTTAGTTGCATGATACTTTTCCACTGACCACACCATTCTTCTAGAATAATTTGATTAAAGTCTTCAACCAATGCTTTCTCAATATCCGTTAACCCTCTTTCTTCAGGATTTGTAGAACCTTTACCTCCCAAAATTCTATCAACAACCGTAGCACTAAGATGTGAGTTCACCTCAAGAAGGCTAACACCATTAAGCTCTTGTAATTTAAAAAGAGTAACACAAGAGGGAGTGTTAATCGAATTTGTGAAGTTTGAATATAAATCAGCAGTGAGATCTTCCAATTCAAGATTAAATTCAGTCCTCAGAAACATTGATAAATGCCCTGAAAGATGATGTGTAAACTCTTGTGATTTTATCTTTAGTTGCCCTAAATCTTTGTCAGATAGAACGATTGGATTAGTAAAATCGTATTTTTTTACGGAAATAGAATTTGACTGCTTAATCTTAGTGCCATCATGCAAGAAGATGACAGAGGCATCAGAATTATCTTCTAATTCATCGAGATCGAAGCTTTCATCTTCAAAGTCTGTATTATCTTGCACCATAAAAAAAGAGATACTTATTGAACAACAAATTGCGTAAAATAAATATTGCGTATTAAGTCACTTTCTCCGTCTCTGTATTTTTTCAAAACTAAAGAAAATGCCTTTTGTAAATCCACCCTAACGCGTTCTTGAAAACCGTCTAATTGTGCATCCTCGTAAGTGTATCCACCCATTATTGAAAGTGATTTGTCGCGGATTCTATGCTCATTCATTTCCAATACTTTCTCAAAATCACCAGCTACTCCTTCGAGTCGTAATTCTAAGTTAATATACCTAGATTTAATTGGGCCTCCCAAATTAGTTATCAAAGAACCAAGTTCGTAGAATTTCTCCTCACCCGTGGATTCCATATTGAGTGGAACTCCACCCTGAGTAATAGAATCAGCACCGGAAACATCAGGTTTGTTTAGCTTTATCAAGAAATACATAGCACCCACGGTAATCACGGGAGCTAGAATTATAGCTACCAGAGCTGGAACAAGACTCCCAGTCTGCTTAGCTTCATTACCATTGTTTTCTGGTGGAAGTTCATCAAGTTGTGCAGCACTCATATTATCAGTGTATTTTATCAGCGTTTTAAATTAATTGCCTCTTGTAAGATTGCGTCCGAAGTCGTAACCACTCTAGAACCTGCCTGGAAAGAGCGTTGATGAGAAATCATACTGGCAAATTCATTTGTTAAATCTACATTCGAAAGTTCCAAAGAATACTGCTTTATTTTTCCGTTAGAACCATTTGCTGGTATAAAATTGTCGACAAGACCAGCAAGATTTTGTCCGGGTGCACCATTGGTAAAAAATCCATTACCCACTCTTCTGAGGTATTGAGGTGATTGAAAGTTAACTAATTTTATTTGACCGGCATTTCTAATTAAGTCTTCTGAAACTCCGTTGGCATTTGTAGAATTGAGGACAAGATTAACTCTTCCATCTTCCTCAACTCTCCTTGATAAAAGAGTCTCGTTACCGTCTAAAGTCAGATTGATCAAACCATCTACACCTTGTAATTGATATCTATATTGATCACGCGTAACAACCAAACCTTGAGCGTTTTCCTCAAAAGCACCAGCACGGGTATAAAAAACTTCATCTGTAACTGGATCAACGACTTCAAAAAAACCACCGCCGTTTGGAAGTGCCTCACCTTGAATCGCCAAATCTAAGTCCAGACCGGTAGTTTCTATAGTACCTTGATTGAAGTCGGAGGAAACTGAACCAACATGTACCCCAGTACCATTTTGCTGTAAGTTATTATTTGAAACTCCGTTGGCACCAGACTCGGCATCATTTAAATTTAGATAGAAATTATCAGAATAGTTGGCTCTCGTTGATTTATAACCCAATGAGTTAACATTAGCTATATTGTTTCCTAGCACTTGCAGACCTTGTGATAGACTTTTGAGTGCGGAAACTCCGCTGTGCAAAGAAGAAATCATTATTTTGAATTAGCCAGACTGATTTTTGATATCAAAGACGGATCATAAGAATTTCCGTTTACTACAACATGGAGGTGACCATCTTCATTTTTCTCCACCGCGGTAACCAAACCTTCAGTTTTACTTGTGCCATCATTGATTATGACATTCCTGCCAAGGTATGTTTGAGAAACCATATCATCATGAGAATCAGCAAATTTGCTAAATCCATTAGAGAATTGCTGCATCTGCTCAAGTGAGGCGATATTTGCCATTTGAGATATAAACTCTGTGTCTTTCATAGGTTCAAGAGGATCTTGGTTACCTATTTGGGCAGTCAGTAGTTGCAGGAAATCATCCATTTCCATGTAAGAACCCTCTCTTTTAGTCTGAGCCTGAATATCCTTAGATCTTTGATCTAGTGGAGTTATTGAAGATAATGCGTCGATCATAAAATTAAGATGAAAAATGTGAATCCATTTCGGAAAAGGAATCAAAATGAAAAACTGAAAGTATATGTTTATGAGACTTAAAAACTTTTTTCAAACCCTCCGAAAGCGACATAAGCGAATGGGTGCATGCACTTTGGGGTGAAATGAAGCATAGTGATAATTTGTTTTTTTGTTTTTCCAAACGGATGCCTAGAGGACTCCCATCTGGCAAATCGAATGCAAATCTGATCACTTCTTTGCCCGAATTAGTGAAATAAGAAATTTTTGGCAAAATTTTCTTGCCGAATAAATTTTTAATTTCTTCGGTTAGGGAACTGTCGATGTTCTCTTCTTGATCAGAGAAGATCGTCAGATCGCTAGACTTCATGGAATTAAGATACATCATCAGTTCGAAAGCATTTCCCGTGCCATCATCTGGATGATTGTTCTCATTATTTGTCTTTAAAAATAGTTCATCAGATTTAGTACGGTTCGTTAAAGGTTTACCCTTCGAATGCCCAACCGCAGATGAACTATAAAATGTAGACATTGAAGTTTTTTCTCGATTTGCATTTTTCCCTAGTCCTTCATTTAAGGCAATAATTTGAGCGAGGTTCTTTTGTAAAGAATCATTTTTTTTCAGAACTGATTCATTGAAAGAAGGAGGATTCTGAGTTTTTATTAGGTCAGATGATGAATTTCTTACTTTATTAAGTTTAGTTGTGGATTCTGCTTTTAAAGTAAATTGATGAGAAACGGATTTGTTCCCTGAACCATTACTTAGATTTGACTTAAAGTTAACATCCTTAACATCTTTGGATTTCTTGGGGTCATCACTGAGAAGAGTCCCTTTAATGTACTTAAATTCAGGGGGCAACCAGAAGGAACCACCCTTTCCAATTTGATTATATGATGGACTACCATTGATTAAAGAATTCGCTGGCGTCAAAGAATTCATAAAGCCCTTAGTTTGGTAAGGCTACACCCAAGTCGCTAGAATTAACACTAGGGAGTAATCCTCTATCACGCATTGAAAGTGCATCTGCTAAATCAATTAAAGAATCTTCATCACTATTATACATAAAAGCTATAATAGGAGCTTTGTCTTCAGGTTTGAGTGTTTCAAATATTGAAAGTGCCTCTTCAAACCTTCTTTTTTGCCTCCAATTCTGAATTTCAATACTGGCAATCTCAGGTCCCATTTCGATCCATCTTTTGGCAGTATCCTTGTATTCTTTCAATTTGTCCTCACTAGGATCTTGATTCCTTTTACTTTCAAACTCTTCAAGTTTCGAAGCAAGATCCTCCCTTATTTTTGATAATTCATCTTTTTGCTTCTCCAAAGAGTCCATTTCCAAAGTGATGGCAGATTCGCGTGCATCCAATTCCTTTTCACGATCAAGTAATTTTTCCTTAAGAGCGGTCAATTCTTTGGAAAGCTGATTCATCGAATGAGTTTCTGCAGGTGAATAACTTGTATCATCAGCGTCGAACTCAACACTTGTGAACTCAGCCTTTTCAACTGGGTTTGGTTTCAGAATATCCTTGTTCAGGAAAAAAACTACCATGGCACTAATACCGGACAGAACCATTGCAACTATTATTATAAGATTTGGTTTCATAAAGTTTTAATTTTGAAAGTTACCTTGGAATTGGTATCGAGAATTAATGATATCATCTAACTCCCGTTCTTCTTTCTTTAATTGATTTCGAACATGACTTTCATTCTGCTTATCCTTTAGCCGAAGGATACTTTTATGAGCGCTATCAGCCTTCAGAAAAATACCTTTTTTAGAACATTCTACCTTTTTCGCATCTTCTAATTTTTTATGAAAATCAAGAATTTCGTTTTTTACAGAATATAATGCTTTCTGAAAAGATTGCTCTTTTGACGGGTTCAAATGCTTTGCTCGCAAAGAAGAAATTTCTTGATTAATCTTTGATTCTGATAACCTAAGTTTTAATAGTTTTTCTTCAACTAATTCACGATCACGAATACTACTCGCGTAACTGACTAAAGCTTTTTCCTTTGCGGACTCTCGTAAATGCAAGAGTGACTCAAGTCTAAATGTGAAGGCTTTCAAGATAAAACCTCCGAAAGTTGTTGGATTGCCGCTGATCTATTGCTTGTTTGATCATACCTTTGCTTGAGAAACTTTTCGATTAAAGGAAATTTTTGAATCGATAAATCAATTTTTGGATTACTACCTTTAACATAGGCACCGACATTAATGAGATCTTCGTTTTGTTTATAAACAGATAATAGATCTCTTAATTCGGAGATCATCGACATCTCTTTTTCGCTACAAACTGCTCGATCCAATCGACTCACACTTCTTAAAACATCTACTGCTGGAAAGTGATTAGCATTGGCAAGTTTTCGACTTAAAACAATATGACCGTCCAAGAAACCTCTAACCGCATCTGCAACGGGTTCATTCATATCATCTCCTTCCACTAGAACGGTGTAAATCGCGGTGATCGCTCCCGACTCATTCGTTCCTGTTCTCTCCAAAAGTTTTGGAAGCATACTAAAAACAGAAGGAACATATCCTCGAGAAGCTGGAGGTTCGCCAGCAGCCAAACCAATTTCGCGTTGTGCCATGGCGAAACGTGTAAGCGAATCCATCATAAAAAGAACTTTATGGCCTTCATCCCTAAAACCTTCTGCAATTGCTGTTGCCAAGATAGACGCACGTATTCTCATCGGTGCAGGTTGGTCGGATGTTGAAACAACAATGACTGACTTTGATAAACCTTCGGGACCTAAGTCATTTTCAATAAACTCCCTTAGCTCTCTTCCCCGTTCCCCCACCAATGATATAACATTTACTTCTGCGGAAGAACCGCGAGAAATCATTCCAAGTAAGATTGATTTACCAACTCCACTTCCTGCAAAAACACCAACTCTCTGCCCAAGCCCTAAAGGAATACAAGAATCAATCGATTTAATCCCGGTACTAAAAGCTTCAGAGATTAAATTTCGCTTAAGCGGGTTGGGAGGTGCACTGTGAAATCCATCACGATACCCACAATGCAAAGGTCCTTTTCCGTCAATAGGTCTACCCATTCCGTCTATAACTCTTCCAAGAAGAGGAATGCCAGATGGAACAACATTTGAGTTTTTACGAGAAATAACCTTACAACCAGGATGGATTAAATGAATACTGTCGAGAGCCATTAGCAGCACATTATTACCCGAAAAACCTACTACCTCTGCTTCCACTTCCGTTTTGTGTCTTTCGGAAGACACAGTACAAACCTGTCCTATTGTAACTTCTGGTCCATCTGACTCTAAAATAAGACCTGTCACTTTGTGAATAGTGCCTATTTTATCTACTGTCCTAGTCCCTCGAATGCCATTTTCCATGAGAGAGAATCTTTTCTGCAAAGAATCAATCATTCCCATTCAACTCCTGATGTACTTTACGAAGCTTTGTTGAAATTCGCCCGTCTAATAGTCCATATCTACTTTTCACTTGGCAATCTCCAGGAAGCAGAGAGTCATCTTGATGGAATTTCACATTAGGATAACCATCTATCAAGCTATCATCTCCTTCAAGTCCGTCAAAAATACCAGCGATTGCACTTGCGAAACCATCATCGGTATCATCGTCGCTCACTTCATTAGCTGTATTAGAGAGAGCTTTAAGAAGGTCCAAATCTTTTTTGCAAAGGAAAACATCCAGTTTCTCTTCTCCGTTAGAGAACTCCTCGATCATTGATACGACAATCGACTTAACTTGATCTCCGTCAATGTTAACTTCGGGCAGGACACGTTCAACGATAGATGTCACAAGATCTGGCAACCTTTTGTCTAATTCATTGAGTGTGGCATCTACTTTTTCACTTATCGAAGAAAGTAAATTTTTTTGATTTTCTGCAATCTCTTCTCTTAATTGGAGAATCTCGCCTTGGTAAAATTGAGTTGCTTCTTTTTTACCGTCATCGAGAGCAATCTTATTATTTTCAAGACTTTCTGCTGCAGAAACAGGTGATTCCCCGTAAAAGTCTACCTTAAATCTTTTCGGAGCACATGGGAAAAAAATTGTCTTATTGTACGACAACGTCACTACCTCCAGTATCTAGTATAATCTCTTCGTCTTCCTCTAACTCGCGAACTATTTGTATGACTCGATCTTGAGCAGCCTCTACTTCTGAAAGTCTTTTGGGACCAAGGAAACTAAGTTGTTCCTCGATGGCTTCGACTGCTCGCTTGGACATAGTCGCAAAAATTGATTTTTTTAATTCTGTAGATGCATTCTTTAATGCAATAATCAAATCATCTTGATCCACTTCCTTGGTTACTTTTGTTATGTCGCCGGGGCTTAAACGGATAAGATCTTCAAAACGGAACATCCTTTGCCTTATAGACCCACCCAATGTTGGGTTTCTCTTTTCAATGCTCTTTAGTAATTCTTTGCTATCATCTTTATCAAGCCAGTTTAATAAATCAGCAGCATTTTTAACTCCACCCGTTTTAATTCGAGGAGATTGCTGTTTCTTACTAATTCTAGACTCAAGAGTATCTGCAACCAAGCGAATTTGAGTCATAGGAGTAGTCTCCATCCCCGCAATTCTTTCAATCACTTGTTCTTGCACATTAGGCGTCATCATTTGCAAGACTTCTGAACCCTTATCTGCGTCAATATTTGCGAGAACGAATGCAATAGTTTGGGGTTGTTCGAATCTAAGAACATTGTGAATTTGCCCGGAATCCATCTCTTTAATTTCGTCCATGAAATCTAGGTTGTCTCTGACGGGAGATATTCTGTTCATCATATTGTTGGCCTTGTAGGAACCATGAGCCATTTCCAATGATTTCTGAGCAAAAAGAGAACCTCCTAAGTTGGAATTAACGCTAGATTCAATTAGTTCAGAAAATTCATCCAAAACACACTCCTGCAACTCTTGCTCAACAATAGGGAAATCAGCTATTTTTTTGCAAATGTTTTCAGCGTCTTTTGCTTCAAATCTCTTAAGTAATGTTGATGAAGCATCAGGCCCTAAAGCAATCATTAACAAAGCCAATTTTTCAACACGGGACATTCCCGCATACTTTTCCGATATACTTTCTTCTTCCTGAACTTCTTCCATTTTAAAATGAAATTTAGATGATTATTTAGATCCTTGATCTAAGTATTTTCTTAATGCAACACTTACATTATCTGGTTTTTCCTGAATAAGGTCGTTCAGCAATTCAGGGGTAAGTCCCCTTCCAAGACTCCGAGTGCCAGTTAGGAGTTGCTGATCGTCTTCACCCAGAATCTGAACCTCTGCTTCACTTGGCTTAAATTTCTTAAGAAGACGAAGGAATATAACAAAAATTGCCAAGGCAAGAATAATGCCGAGAAGGTTTTTGAGATGTGGTCCATAAGTGTCAAGTAGATGCTGAAATTGATTTAAGGTTTCACCCCCAGGACCTGCAAAAGCTGGTAAAAAATCGACTTCATGAACTGTCACATGAGTGTCTAAATCAACCTGATCAAACCTAGCTCCTATTGCATTAACAACTGCATTATGGATACTTTCAATTTGATCCGCTGATCTTGGTGACTCACCTTTAGCAATGAGTACAGCGGCACTCCTTCCAATAATGGCTCCAGGTTCTTGCATTTCCTCCTTAAGTGTGCGACTAATTTCAAAATCTGTCGTCTTTGACTCCCTTTTTTCATCACTCTTGGCCATGATTGGCTCCTGTTGAGTCGCATCCTGACTTACATTTGGAACATTAGCACCCATACCTGTTGCGTTGTTTTGAGGTTGGGTCTCAACCGTGGTGGCCTCATCTTTGTCTGTAGTGCTAGTTCTAGGAACTTGACCATCAGGATCAAACTTTTCATCAAGCAGAGTGGAAGATTTGGTGTCCAAGTTTACAGATACACGGGCAACAACCTGCTCACGACCGACAATTTTAGCAAGCATCGTCTCGATTTTTTGTTCTAACCTGCGTTCTTGTGCTTGATAAGCTTTCATCATTTGACCTGCAACTCCAGCAACTCCACCTTCTTCTCCTTCTTCAGACAGAACATTTCCCTGATTATCCATCACAGAAACACTTGATTTGTTGACACCCTTTACCGCACGAGCAACTAAAAACTGAATAGCATTGACATTGTTTCTATCTAAGGTTGAGCCTCCAGTATCGACATAAACCGAAGCACTTGGACGGTCATTGGGGTCTTCGCTAAGTAGTAAATTATTTTCAGGTTTAACGACAAAAACTTTGGCGGACCTTACAGAATCCATCATTGAAATGGTACGAGCTAATTCACCTTGAATAGCACGAGTATGATTAGTTCTTTGAACGAAATCACTAATACCAAAATTTCCTTCATCAAAAATCTCGAAACCGACATCACCTGTTTTCGGCAGTCCTTTCATGGCTAATTCCATTCGCATTTCAGCTCTTTTGTCTTCAGGAACAAGGATAGAATCACCTGCTTCATTATATTCGAAAGGAATTTGCTTAGCGTTCAGTGCTTCAACCACTTCAGATAGATCTTTGGGGTCAGCTCCACTGACCAAAACTCTCATTTTTTCAGATCCGCCCGTGTAGGAAATAAAAAATGCACTCATTGCCAGAACACCGATTAATGCTACAGCAAATGTAACTTTCTTACCACTAGGCAATGCTTGCCACAACTCTGCGATTTTGGAAAAACGTTCTCTCATAATTTATACTAAACCTGCATTCTCATAAGTTCCTTGTAGGAGTCTACAAGTTTGTTTCTAACTTCAATCATTAAATTAAAAGCAACACCTGCCTCTTGAGATTTAACCATAGCCTCATGTATGTTGTCAGAACGCCCTAAGATAAGATCCTGAGTCTCTTTAGCGGAAATTTTCTTTTTACGGTCTACGCCTTTAATAAAATTTTCAAACATTGAAGCAAAACCTGGGGCATTAACTCGCTCAGTTGGAGAGGTTTTATCTATTTGAACCGGAGTAATGGCATTAACATTAGTAGTTGTCTGATTTGTAGAACCGATCTGGTTCTCAAAATTACTACGTAGTTCCGAAGCTGTTACATTAGGTCTAAGGTTGGGGTTTTGACCCAGTAGATCAGAAAGACTTGGAAGAGAAGAGATTTCGTTCATATTAAATTAATATTACTTTCCAATAGCCATGGCTTGCTGTGCCATGCGTCTGGATGTTTTTACTACAGTTAAATTTGCCTCGTAAGCTCGGGATGCACTAATTAAATCAACCATTTCTCGAGAAACATCGACATTAGGCATTTCTACCATGCCATCTTCGTTGGCATGTGGGTGCCCTGGATTATAAATCATTCTACCAGGAGTTTGGTCGTCAAAAACATCGGTAACTCGTACTCCTTGATATAAATTTTCATCAACATAGCCAGGAACTCTTCTTTCAGGAATCTTAACATACTCTTCGAAAGCGACTTCCTTTCGTTTGTACACATTACCATCAGCATCTTGCGTGGTGTTCGAATTCGCAATATTTTGGGCAATTATTTCAAGTCGAATTTTCTCTGCAGAAAGTGCTGAACCGGTTGATTCAACTCCAGGTATTAAATTCATAGTCATGGTAAAAAATTCCTAGTTAATCAAATCCTGCCTTTAATTGCAGTGTTGAGCTCCTTGATAGAACTGCCAACTGAGTTAGATAAATATTCATAGTTGAGTGCATTACGGTTCATCGCAAGCATCTCCTCGTCTAATTGTACGGTATTACCATCAATTCTTACAGGCTTTGCCTGTCTGTCCTCAGCACTTCTAGGAAGCAGTGCTTTAACCCTACGAAAATCTTTCCTGTCAACTGCACGCCTGAGTTCGACTGAGAATGTTTCAGGAAGATCTCGTCTCTTAAATCCTGGGGTTTCAACATTTGCAAGATTGTTGGAAAGAGCTTCATGCCTAAGGTGCGTGGCGTCTAACAACTTTTTTGAAACAAGATAATTCTCTTGGCTGTATAAGTTATCAAGGATAGCAGTCATTGCCACAACACTGCAATAATTATGCCAAAAAAGGTGTCTACAAAAAGCATTATAAGGGTAATATATCAAAACTAATGAAAAAGAGACCCAACAATGAACTTATAATTAAAAAAGATAGATTAAATTTAAATGACATTTTTTAGATTTAATTTAAAGGGAATTTAGATAATACTTACTTATGATCAGTCCAAATTTTGAAAATTGCCAGATCGGTGTCGATTATGCGACTGGTCAGATTTTGGATCTATCTGAAAGTGCTAGGGATTGGATTGGTGCCACAAATGTTAATAAGAATTTAAGAGAATTACTTATTTACATGCATCCATCTTGGGAAGAGTTGCTACCAAAAGAAGCGTTCCAATGTGCATTCAGTACATTTCTGCCGATAGATTCAAGTTCTTTTGGACTTTTTGCAAATATTGTTCCTTACAAAGATAGAAAATTGACTGTTATTTCATTCTCCTCAGCACTGGCACCTCATGACAGTCTTAAAGAAGCATTTTTGGGTGATATGCTTAAGAACCCCAAAGCTATTGCGAGCACGATGATCCGCTTACAGAAAGCGGAAAATCGACTGGACAGTTACTTAAATAATTTCCCCGGTATCTTTTTTTCGCAAAGATTAGATCTTTCCTTCAGTTATTTGTCTGATGGAATCAGAAAACTGTATCCTGAAGATTATAAATCACTTAATTTAAATGGCAGCATTTACCTGGACAAGATTGTTGAACAGGATAGGGAGTATTTTCAAAGCGAAATATCTCGAAATTCAAAATCTACCAGTACATTTACGATAAAATACAGGCTACGATTGGATCAATCCATGCAAATTATTTATGTGATGGATATCCGTACTCCTATAAAAACTTCGAAGGGAAAGTTGTTAGGCTTTGACGGTGTCTTACTAGATGTGACAAGGCAAGCTATTGCTGAGCATAGATTATCAAACTCCGTGTGGAGAGAAGGTCTGACAACACTCACAAATGGTCTTGTTCACGATTTCAGCAATCTCATGGCAGGTATTTTTTCCATCAGTGAACTGTATCATGGCATGATGGAAAAAGACGATCCAATGAAAAATGGAATTGGACAAATAAAGAAAAGCTCAATGCAAGCACAACAATTAGTTAGAAGGATCATTGATTTACACAGAGAAAATCCGACTAATCGAGTGGTTCACGATCTTAGAATGCTTTTAAAAGATCAAATGGATTTGCTTGAAATAATAATTCCAAAGAATACACGTATAAAAACAAATTTTGGAACGGAAACCCTCCCTGCATTGATTGAAGAAACTGGATTCAGGCAAGTTGTTCTCAATCTTGCAATAAATGCAAAAGATGCAGTTGGTAAAAATGGTGAGATAAGAATATCTATTAAAAAAGTATCTAAGGGAGAACCCTTGGTAACCAGCAGCAAACAGATTGCAAAACATTCAGGTGCCGTTCTTACCCTGACTGACAATGGATCAGGGATTGACCCTAAATTGAAGAATCAAATCTTCGATCCTTTCTTTACAACTAAAGAAAATTCCGGTGGTTCGGGATTCGGATTATACAACGCCAAACTCTTTATTGAAGACCATAGTGGAGAGATTAACTTTTTTTCTCAAAAAGGAGAAGGTACAACTTTTTATGTTTTTCTGCCTCTTGTTGAAAAAGACTCTAATGAGTCTGAAAAACAGAAAAGAAAAAAAGTAAAGAAAGCTAACAAGGAGTTTATTAAAAGAAGAAAAAAGAAAATCTAATTTAATTTCAGTTGTATTTTAGAAATAATCATTAAAATCGTAAAGTTTCTCATCCCTTAAAATAGGTTTAATATTAGCTTTAACCTGACTTTGGTGTGAAAAACCCTCATCATCTTTTACTTCAGAATCATTAGATTCATTTAAGAAATCTCCCATTTCTTGCTCAATCTCAGCTGGGTCTCTCCCCTCTTCAAGTTTGCGCACCACCTCTTCCATTTTGGCATCCACCTTCTCGCCACTCATCTCGCACATTTTTCTCATAAGTGAGGCCACTTGCTTCGGGTCAGGGTTTTCGTCGTCCATGCCTTCTACAGACTTTTCCAATTCCTTCATCATATAGTTAGCCTTATCAGGTTCCATATCAGAAAAAGGATTTTCACTATTTTCATTAGAGCCTATGTTTTTGTCACTCTCATGATCATCCAGACTTTTACCCGTTATAGAAAAGCCTGAAATCATTCTTTGCATTCTTAGATTTTTACCATCTGGGCAAAATGGTATTTCGTCATTTGAACGAATATTATGAGAAAAAAAAGAGTATATCTTTCTAGAATCTGGAGAAAAGAATTCGTAAATAGGCATTATTTTTCAATCCCTTCAATCCTTTACCTGAAGATAGGTAAAGTCTAAAAAACAAATAACATGCTGTTCAATATGATAAAACAAATTCATTATCCACAGAATTCTTGGATAAGAAATATTGTTCCAATTATTTACATAATCTCTTTGCAACTTGTAACAGGGATACCAAATCCTGCACAGTTGGAAAGACTCAATGCTTATGAAATTGCAATTAATTTGTCTGCCGAACTTTACAATTATCCATTTTGGTTACAGGATTTAAGTCACTTCCCACTATTCTTTCTCCTAACATGGTTTTCATATTGGATAATATCCAAAAATAGTAAGAGCTGCAGAAAGTTTTGTAACATAAAAGTAATGCTTTTTTCAATTAGTTACGCTTTTTTTAATGAAGGCATTCAGGCAATAATACCCGAACGATTTCCTTCTCTGGGTGACTTAATTATGAATTTGGCAGGAGTATTGACAGCACTTTTTGTCTACAGATTGACTCATGATAAGATTCTTCAGGAAAAATAGATGCTAATTTTGCAACGCTTTTACACGATCAAAGTATGTAGGATGCGAATAATGAAAAAACACCAACAGAGCATGAGGCATAGGATGGGATAAATTCTCTCTGTACAATTTTGCAAGTGCTTGCTGCAGGGGAATTCCATCATTCATTGCATTTTTTGCAAAACGATCAGCCTCGTATTCATGTTTTCTCGAAAAGATATTGGATAAAGGCGAAAGCCAGTATGTAAAGTTTGGTAAGATCAAAATTAAAGCGATCAGTAGAGGTGCGAGTGAACCAGTCAAACCTGAGCGCAATTGAAGACCTTCCATAACCCATGCTTGCGACAAGGCTAAACTAAGTCCGTAAAATGCCAGTAGACCGGTTAAAAATGATAAAAATAAACGTTTGGGTATATGACCCAATTTATAATGGCCAATCTCATGAGCGAGTACTGCTTCTATTTCCTGATCATCCATTTTATCGATCAAAGTATCGAACAAAACAATTCTACGAAATTTACCAAAACCAGTGAAATACGCGTTGGAATGGGATGATCTCTTACTCCCATCGATTACCTCTATGGTATTTGCCGCAAAACCTGACCTATCAGCAAGATTCATAAGCCTTGTTTTCAAAACACCATCCTCCAATGGCGTCAACTTATTGAACAGAGGTAATATAAATTTTGGCCAGAGAACCATCAATAGCAATTGGACAGCAAAAAATGCCAGAAAAACAAAAATCCACCAATAATTAGACATCTGTGACAACACTCGATAAAGCCATATAATCATTCCCAAAATCAAAGTGCCCAACAGTAAACCAAGAATATTTCCCTTCAATTTGTCACTTATCCACAAACCAATGCTGGATTTATTGAAACCAAAATTTTCTTCAATGCGAAATTGCTTATACCATTCTAGAGGAAGATAAGGAACTTGAATAATAAGCAAAAAGCAAATTGACAGAAATGCACAACTTAAAACTCCATTTTCTGCGGAAAGATCCCAAGCGGTACAAATCGCAGGAAAGAAATATAAAATTAAAATGACAAATAAAATTAAGCCATATAAATTCTCGATGAAACTAAATTTTGTCTTTGCTACGGAGTAATCGGTTGTCTCGCACCATTTTTTCTGGTCCATCAAATTTTTTGAATCATCAGGCTGATTATTTTTTAGTGTTCGCAAATTTCTCAAATTCAAAAAATTCATTAGACACTCAAAACCAATATGCAAACTTGCTACTATAATTATTGATACTTGGAATGTTGTCATTTTTTGATTGTAAATAGGTGATTCGAAATGTCTACAGTGATTGAATTTTTTCGAAGATTGCGAATCTTATAAAAATTTCTATTTTAATTCTTATGGGAAAATCTACAGACCATAATCATATTTCCAACCCTGAATTAAAATTTGAAGATGCGATTGATAAACTTGAACAAATCGTCACTGACATGGAACACAATAAAGTAGATTTAAATTCAATGATCGAAAATTATAAGGAAGGTATGTCGTTACTGAAATTTTGCAAAAAAAGTATTGATCTTGCTGAACTAAAAGTCTCCGAAATATCTGGTGAAAAATCCGAACAACCTACATTTTGACCTCATCAAAAACAAAAAAGTACGGGGAGTTATTGCAACGAATTAATTCTCCGCAAGACTTAAAGCAACTCCCTAAAAATGAACTCTCGGATTTAGCTCAAGAAATCCGAGACCGAATAATCCAAGTTACATCAAAAAACGGGGGTCATGTTGGTCCAAACCTAGGCGTTGTAGAATTAACCATGGCATTACATCTAGCTTTTGATTCGCCCAACGACAAATTTTGCTGGGATGTTTCGCATCAGGGATATGTACACAAGCTTTTAACTGGAAGAAATACCATAAAGTTTGACAACATCAGGCAAGACAACGGCTTGAGTGGTTTTTTGAATATTAACGAAAGTGATCATGACTGCTTTGGTGCAGGACATGCAGGTACGGCTCTATCTACTGCTTTGGGGATGTGCGTTGCCAGAGACCTTAAAGGTGAAGATAATCATATTGTTGCAATAGCAGGAGACGCAGCATTCACTTGCGGCATTACGCTGGAAGCACTTAACAACATAGCATGCACTACTAAAAAATTTATCCTTATTCTTAACGATAATGAGTGGTCAATAGCCAAAAATGTAGGAGCTTTCTCTAAATACTTTAATGAATTAATCACAAACCCTGCTTACGGCCAAATTCATAAAAAAGCTCAAAATATACTAAGCCGTTTACCACTTGGGAATATTTTTATAAAATTAATCTCCAAATTCAAGCGAGATACAAAAGAGTTAATTGCACCTTCTAGTATTTTTGAAAAACTCGGCATAAGATACTTAGGTCCTATCGACGGACATGATATCGATAGCTTGGTTAGCTTTTTTAACTTCGCCAAGGAACATGAAGGACCTATAGTACTTCATCTTCTTACCAAAAAAGGGAAAGGTTTTCCTGTTGCACTTGAGCAACCAGAAAAGTGGCATGGCACAGGACCGTTTGATCTAGAATCCGGAGAGTCCACACCGAGTTCCGCTAATTGCCCTCCTAAGTATCAAGATGTTTTCGGTAACTGTCTTGCACAAATTGCGACACAGGATCAGTCTGTGGTTGGCATAACTGCGGCAATGCCAAGTGGAACTGGTTTGGACATACTGGGCAAAACTGTTCCGGAAAGATTTTATGATGTCGGAATAGCTGAAGAACACGCGGTACTTCTTGCTGCAGGAATGGCGGCACAAGGACTCAATCCAGTATGTGCTATATACTCTACTTTTCTTCAACGGGCTTATGATCCTATCATTCACGATGTATGCCTGCAAAATCTCCCCGTAACTTTTTGCATGGATAGGGCTGGCTTGTCGCCCAATGATGGTCCTACTCATCATGGACTATTCGATATTTCATTTCTTCGTTGCATACCAAATGCTACTATAATGTCACCGAGCGACGAAGATGAGCTTCAAGATATGATTCAGACATCTATTAATCTGAATTCTCCAGCTTTCATACGTTATCCACGAGGAAATGCAGTAGGAGTTAAACTCAAGAAAAACCCAACCTGTCTAGAGATTGGAAAGGCAAAAGAAATATGCTTTGGAAATTGTGTCTCTATTTGGGCAATCGGTGATTTTGTTCTGACTGCAAAAAAAATAGCTGATTACTTCAAATCAACTCATAACTTTTCAATATCAGTTGTAAATGCTAGGTTTGCCAAACCTTTAGACGAAACTTTGCTACTTCAGCATGCCAAGAATCATGACTTTATTCTAACCTTAGAAGACGGTGTTCTGGACGGTGGTTTTGGTTCCGCCGTGATTGAATGTCTCAATAAAAACGGAATTAATAAGATGGTAAAACGCTTTGGATGGCCCGATAAATTCATTGATCACGGTAGCTCCGTTAATTCTCTTAGAAAACTACACGGCCTGGATATTGAAACGATTATTAATTCAATAGAAAAATTAGTTAAACATAATCTTAAATCTGAATCTATTTTAGTTTAAAATATCAACTTTCTCCAGATATTGTCAGTAAAATCATAAAGCAAATCTTCCTTGATCATCAACCAGTTGTTATTATTCGCTGAGAAAATATAGGAGCCATGATCATTCTGCCAAAGTTTTTGATTTGTCCAAACCCATTCCAATTCAGGATGCCAAAACCATAATTCGGCTCCATCTTCTTTGGCAGAAATGAAAACCCAACCAAGTTTGAAATGGTAATTCCAACCATTAACTGAGGTAAAAATTCTGCCGAACCAACTGTCCAACCAGCCTTTCTCGATTACCGGAAGAGAATTGGACTCAGATACTATCCTTGGAACAACTTTAAAATTTAAAGGTTTTCTGTAAACCACTCCTTCTGTTGAAGCTGTAACAATAAAGATTTGATGATTCCCCAAATGACCTTCTCTTGGAAAAAAGTTTATCTGGTAATTATTAAGATTTCCTACTTGTAAAAGATCAATCCATTCAGGTGCTTCAATGGTGACTAGACTACTCTTATCAACATTGTAAATTGAGATGCTAACTTTTGACTCTTCGAATTGAAAAACCTCGGGGCTCTCCGGCAAAACAATAATGGGGTATTTCTCTGTGTTACTTCTAAAGTTTAGGACTAAATTCACATCAATCTTCTCGCCAGAATTAGAAATTAACTCGAAGACTAACGGAATATCCGTGTTGCTTGCGGGAGCAATCCCAGTCAGAAAAATCTGAGCACTGCTGTCCGTGTATATGTCTAGCCAATTAAATAAACTTTCTTCCTCTAGACCAGAAATTGAGAATTCATTTGAATCAGAGGACCAAAAATTCGTTTCTAAGGAAAAATTGAATTTGCGAGCACATGGTATCTCTTCTGGAATAGAACTAGTAATTTTAGGTGTTACTGATTTTGTAAATAATCTTGCTACTTGAATATCCTCACGAATCAATGTTTCCGAATCCTGCCGTAAAAACTCTCTAGTCTCACCTGCAAAATAAATATCTGATATTGATTCCACAAAAATAGAATCTATTCTATCTTCAGAATCAGGATTTGGTTGATAGGCATCTCTAAACTCGAAACTATCTATATCAAATCTTGATATGAAAGAATCGCTGCCTCCATTCGTTGTTAGAAGCTTAGTGCTTACAGTAATTTGCTCATAAAACCCACATGCAAGCAAAATAGAGTTATGAGAATCTAATTCAGAATGAATTAATCGGTCATTCCAATTGCTACCAATACTAACTAAGTTTTCTACATCAAAATTAGAATCTAATTTTGATACAAAAATGTCAAAACCTCCTCTTGATTCTTGCACATTATTTTCACCTAAATTGAAAACTCCTTCAAATTCTCCAATCAAGAAGAGCTTTTGCCTGGATTGACTCCAAAGAATGTTCCCATCCCTTAATCTACTACTAGAGGTGAGGAAAACCTCTTCTTCTAATTCTCCTTTTTCGTTAAGTCTTCTCAATTGCAAATTAGAAATCAAGTCCTTCGGTTGACTACTGCTTGTGTTCTCTGGAACTGTACCTTTATGGGTACTACAGGTAAAAATCTTTCCAGATTCAGTAACTGCAACTGATGAAAAAATATCCGGACCATCTCCTCCAAAGGATTCAACCCAATTTACATTTTCAATATTCCCTGCCTGCAAACTTAATAAGAAGCAGTCGCTTGTTCCATTGGATTCAAAATTTTGATCTCCTAAATTTGTAAAATGAGCGAAATCACCGCCAACTAATAATGTATCCCCCTTTAAAAATAGGGAATGAACAAGATCATCATGAAGACCACCATATGTTTCAAATTCAATGAATTCACCTTCTTCATCAAGCACTAATATAAAAAAATCGCATCCGCCTCTCGAACCATATGTTTGCCCATTAACAAATACATTCTCTCTAAAGTTCCCACAAAAATAGTGCCGATGATTAACATTAATTAATGCATCAGTTATGGTTACTTGGTTAGAAGATTGGAGTTCAAGGTTACTTAAAGAATTATTAGATTCGATGTAAAAAAGAATTTGCGAAGAATTATTTCTCGAAAATTGGGTATCTCTTTCGAGAAAACTCAGATTTGAAACTTCATTGATCGCAAACACCCACCCATCTCTAACTTTCTTGAATTCGACAACTTCGCCACCTCCATTCAGAGGATCTATGAAATCTGAATCTAACTCAGGTAATTGTCCGAACAACAAACTCGTTTGGGGACTATTGGTTAGAGTTAAATTAATTATTTGATCCGTGAAATCACCTTCCAAATTAAAAGCTCTAACTTCAATAAATTCTCCATTCAAGACATCATTGTAAGAATCTGCATCAGGTTGAATGTAGAAGTATGCACTTTCGGTAGAATCATCTGGAGGCAAAAGTGTAATCCACTCCGGAGAATGCAAGACTTCAAAGTAAACATCGATAGGGTGAATTACATTAATCTTGTGGAAAAAACTATGGTCATAATTTATCTCGATCGCTTGGGTTTCCAGAACAGGTGCTCCTAGGTCAGATGAAAAAGTACACAGGTGGATTCCATCCCCATCTTCATTGGACGGTAAAAAAAGACTATCCGATTCGAGTCCAAACTCTGTCCCAAAGACCATTGCCAATGCCCCCACTGAGTTTGTCTTCAATCCGCAAAAGTATTCATCACCTTCGCCACCAATTTGCTTAATCCATAAAAGATCACCACTAGTAGAATCTAGTTTGGCTAGAACAAGATCATCTTTTCCCGAAGTTGTAAGCTCTCCAAATAGACTTATTTTTCCGTCAAATTTTAAGCCGACAAATATATCACCCCAATAATCATCACAAATATTTTCAACCGAACACCCTAATGTAGACTGGAAAAACCTTGCAAATGTCAGTTCCATCGAAGCCGAACAATCAATTCCAAGAACAAATCCTCCACCCTGAATATTTTGATTAATTACATTACTACCAGCACTTAAATCCCCTCTAAAAAAGCCGCCTAAAAACAAAACATCGGAGATAAAACAACTATCATTAACTTTGAACTCTTCGCTACTTTCTAAAACAAATTGATCAACAACCTCGAAGCTTTCGTCGAGTTTAATTAGTATGCCTTTATTTTCATTTATATTCTCTGAAAGAAGATCAAGAACAAGATACGTGTTACTTCCATGAAAATGCATCCCAACTAGTTTAAGAATATTTGGATAGCTTTGGTATTGAGTGCCTTTTTCAACAACTCCTGAGGAATTAAATATTAGTGTGAATGCAGCTTCTGCTTCAGAAGATGATTCCAATTCCTTTCCGATATCTTCTATTCTAAAAGAACCACTAAAGATACCTGATAAAACAATCTGTGAGTTGGAATTTACAGCAACTTTAAAACTCTTGAATTTTACATCGCCGCCAAAAGTTTTCACCCATTCTAGCTTATCCTCTTTATTAAGCTTCAAAAGAAATCCGGTACTTTCGTTAGAAGAACTTATCGAGCGATCTTCGAAGTTGAAGGATAAATTTTTGGAGAATGATCCAGCCAGCAGTGTCGATTCGTCAGGCAATTCAGAAAAAGATAATATTTCAAGACCCTCACCCCAAAATTGAGATTTAAGGTTATGGTTTAACAACTCCAAAGGTTTAGATTTCAACCAGTCAATGTGGGTCTCTAAACCGTTATTTGTAGAATCACCAGTAGAAAAAAAGTTAATATAATTTTTCTTCGACCAATCAAAAGCTACAAAATCCCCATCCTGAAAGGTAACATAACTAGAATTCATCTTCAGCGGTGCCTCTTCATACTTTTTAATCTTTCGAAATGTTAATTGATCTGTGCTATTTGCATCCATTAATTCATACTTTATATCCTTAAAACCTAGACTATCATATGAGTCAGGAACAGAAACTACGGCTTCTCTTTCAATCGTCTTCCCTTCAGAGTCCTTAACCATATATCCTGGTTCCAAGTAACTTTGCTGTGAGGAAATCCTTACCAGTTTTTCTCCTAATAGTTCTATCGTAGGATGAGCTCTACTAGCTACTTTGATTTCAATTGTAACGGATTCTTCAGGTGTTCTTTTGCCATCAACTTTAATTTGAGCGGTATAATTACCAAAACTTCCTTTGGGTGCTTCACCATAAATTTGTGCTTTCGTATTAGAGAGTTGTTCAAAATGCACCCAACTTGGCTCACCGCTTAAAGAAAGGGTAAACGCTTCGAGACTATTTTCAAAACCAATGTTTATTTCCTCATAAAAAGCGTCACCTTCAAAAACCTCAATTTCTGTCGGATGGGAAATAACCGGGCTTTCAGATTCCCAAATCATTATAGCATTTACGATTAAATCATCTGACTTAACTCCATCTGAAACTCGAATAACAAATTGATCATCTACTACATCAATTGACTCTGGGTAATACTTCAATGACTCTGGAGAGATTCCATTTCCGACGATTTCGGCAATGCCTTTTTCAGGGAATCCACTCGTTGGGATGCTCCAAAATAATTCCTCTCCCTCAGGGTCATAAGCAAGTAAGTCATCTATTTCAAAATTGAAGGGATCTCCATTATCATTGAAGAAAATTGTAACTTCATGACCTAATGATATTGTCGGAGGCTGATTCACTCCTTCTACGAAAAAATTTAATGCCAATTGATCGAAGCGACCTGTGTCATCAATAGCAAGAACTCTATATGGAAAGGAATTACCCTCTGAACCCACTTTGGGGGTACCAGTAATATAGAATTTTCCATCAGCGTCATTTTCAATTACACTAGCCCAAGGATCGAGATCCCAAACAGGTGAAATAAGTTGAAAAGTAACAGTTTCTCCATCCGGATCAAATGCTTCTATAAGTTTTTGAAACTCCACTCCCTCCTCCAAAGTTATTAATTGATCGAAACTTGTAATAAACTCAGGTTTATCAGGCACAGGCTCGACTGTGATCTTAAAATTCAGCTCACTGGATCTGTCACCTTCATCCATAATAAGACTAAACTCATCTACACCGTGGAAATCTTTAGGTGGCATATAATTAAATTGAGAAGGCCGGTCGCCTTCGCCGGAAATTTCTAAATAGCCACCCACCATAGATACAGATCCTATCGACCATGCAATTTCTTCATTATCATCTTCCTCAGGATCTGGATTTACTGCACCAAAACTCTTTGGATTAACCCAAGAAGAAATGACCTCATCTTCCTTGATTGTTAAGTTAACTGTTTTCAGTTCAAACTTGTTAAAAACAGATTCAAATCTCGGAGGATAATCATCAATGATCACATGTAGATTAAAGTCCTGCTTTACCGACGAACCGTTGCTATCCACTACGCTAAATCCAATTCGATAGATTCCTTCGTCAGATATTCCAGGTTTGCCAGTTAAGAACCCTGAACCATTAGCTTCAGGAAAATATTCAAGCCAAGAAGGTAGAACAGTCTCAAGTTGTAAACTTGGTCCTCCGTAAAAAGGCCAATCTGCATCAAAGGTTCTAATATGGTAAAAATACTCAGACTCATCATTCCATGAAACTTTTTCTGATCGGTTACTGCTAGATATGGGGTCTGAAATAAATGTGGGTGGATCATCAATCTGCTGAATAATAACATTAACCGTAATAAAGTCCGATTTCACTGCATCTCCATTGGCTCCTGTATCAGAAACGGAAACTATGAAGGAATCTTCTCCCGAAAAATCTTTTTTGGGCAAATAAGATAATGAAGAAAAAGTATCACCAATTGTTGCCGTTCCATTTGCAGGCGGATTATAGATTTCCCAATTAAATCCCGACAAGGTTTCAACATCAGTAACCTCTATCGATTCGAGGACACTCAAGTTATCCTGCTTGGACCAAGAGGAGATATCGTCCTCTTTCATGAAAACTTCAATAACATCATGATTTACTCTAGGAGCGTAATTTAGGACATAGACATTAACATCAATACTTAAACTGTCATTAGATTCGAGATCACTTATTGTGAGCGTTGTATTGAAATCACCCTCATCAGCTTCTTGTGGAAGAAAAGATACATTAATCTTACCACTAGAATAATCACTGCTATCCATCGTTATCCACGAAGGTAAATTATTGGAAATATCCATTAATGTGGTTTCAATACCATCACCATCATTAAACCTTACATCAAAATGATACTCCTCCCCTTCTTTAATGGAGAGAATTAGGTCTTGGTTATAAATTAGTGGCACATCATTAATATTGGGAATGTTGAATAAATATGTAAAATAATCTTCAGCAATCCCGTCAGAAACATATAACTGGAATGAATCTTGTCCCGAGAAATTACCGTCTGGCAGATACATTAGAGATCTCAAAACTCCATCCTCTGTAGCATTTATCTCAACGATTCCATTGCTTGCATTCAAACTAAGACCCCAGGTAATAGCTTGGTTATCATCCTCAATTACAGTCAAGGGGTTCTCTTGATACCAAGTGGTATCCTCAATCATCTCGATCGATATCTCCTCGCCTTCCAAAATTTCGGGAAGAAAATTACCGTGCAGCACATCCACAACAATTGTTTGTTCGCGACCAGACCCTAAGTCATCTTCAACCCTGAGTTCCAATTCGTGCATACCAAGATGCTCAAAATTAGGGACGCCATACAATTCACCTATAGTTACATTACCTTCAGTGAAAGTCCGAAGGCTCAACCAGTCTGGTAAGGAAGATGTTTCTAGAACGGTTACAACCTGTCCAACATCGCCATCTAAAGCCGTAAATTTATATTTCCATTCATAGCCAATTACGGCATCCGTGTACCTAGCGTATGGGGAAAAGGTTGGTGCATCCTCAACACTTTCAATTATTACTTCGAAGGTAATTTGGGTTTTGCGATTTGGGTCAGATGAATCGACAACTTCCAAAGTAAAGAAATCAGTTCCAGTAAAATTTCCATCCGGTTTATAATTTACAAACTCATAAATAGAATTTGCTTCTTCATGTAATGTTACTTGACCATGCAGCGGATAACCCGAAATTCTCCATTCTAAAAGGCTTATATCAGTATCAACATCGGTCACAATAAGCTCAAAGTCATTCCATGCTCTTGGATTTTCATCTTCGTCTATAACAACTTTAATTTCACTGCCTAAGCTAATAATTGGAGGATAGTTATTTGGAATAACCGAAACTCCAAATTCTTGGACCCCGACTGCTCCAACACTATCAACCACCCAAATCGAAACAAAATCAGGCGAGGCTTTGTAGTCATACCATTGAGGAGTTCCCGAAATTGTTCGAGTATCTGAATTCAATGACAACCAACTTGGCATTTGATTCGCGAATAAAGAGAATGAGTCGTTCAAATCAGGATCATAAACCTCCAAAACATATTGGTACTCCAAACCCTCTGATATTTCTAAAATTGGTGAAGATGAAATAATTGGAGCATCATTAACTGCTAATATTTGAATAGAGAAATCTAATAAACTATATCTAGATGGTGTCCCAGAGTCGGTCAGTCTTACTGTAAATTGATCATTACCATAAAAATTTAATGCTGATTCGTAAGAGATAAAATTACCATCAGTAGCGTTGGGATCTAAAAAAACATTTCCGTTAGAAGGTGAAGTTTCAACGGATAATGAGAATCCGGTATTTGAAGGATCAACATCAGTCAATACTAAGGTTGGCATTTTGTCCTTCCAAACATTCTGAGTAAAATCTTCATCAATTTGAATGGAAATAGAATTTATTTCATCCCCACTTAAATCAGTAAACATTGGCGGGGTATTTTTCTTATAGATTCGAAGATTAAATGTTTTAAAATCAGACAGATTACCATCGTTAATTTCAATGCTTAATGAGTAATCAACAAAGTTGTTATCACCCACAGCTGATGGGAGTGGTGTTCCTTCAATTCGGCTCCCGTTAAAGCTTAAACCTGCAGGGAGCGAGGGTACGGAAGTAAAAGAAAGGATATCGCCATCAACATCCGTAGCATTAATCTCAACAGAATATGAATCACTTACCATTCCATAAGGTAAATTTTCAGATTGGTTTAGAAAAACAGGGGGATCAGGTACCGGCGAAACAACAAAAGAAAAATCTCTGGTTACCGATCCTTCAGCAACTGATAAAGTAATATTAAAATCAATAATGCCGTTAAAATCCTGAAGGGGATAAAAGATAAATTCCCCAGAAGATGAGTTAATATCGAAAGATCCAGTACTCGAATTATAATCGCTCACATACCAAGTGAAGTTTGAATCAAAAGGATGAGTTCCATTTAAATCAAAAGCAAAACCGCCCAAAATATCTTCATCAAAAGAAAAGGTTTCGGGAGAATTTCGATCAAACATTGGAGGAAACTTCTGTACTCTAGAAGATTGCCAACTTAAGTTATAAAAACCCTGAATCGAACCGCCAAGTTCTTCCCCGCTATTATCTTCAGGCACCCCCAACACAATAGAACCATTGTGAATATCCAAAGAAAATAAGGATGGAGATGTTTTGTTTACTTCACTGTTTTCAAGTGTGGAAATCAAGTTCCAGTTTGAGGAATTAGATTCCATTTTGTACAGGTAAGCTGTTCCCGTTTCCGAGATTCCTGTGACCCCGATAACTAAAAACTCATCTTTTACTGCTATGTCATGCGAGAAAACTTGATTCAATTCGTTATTTGGGGGAGCAATCACTACTTTCTCCAGCCACAACCCATCTTTTAGTTCAAAAACATAAACTAAACCCACATCAGAACGGTTATCATCATCTCCATTTTTAGAACCAATGAAAATTAGATTGTCATTTATTTCAACACGATGCCCAAACTGGTCGTCATCTGAAAAGAAATTAGGACTTAGGATTGATGGATTCTCGTTCCAATATCCGGTATCATTTTTTTCAAATACATATACTAAACCCGAAGATGTTTCGTCCTTATTTCCATTCGGTGCACCAACAACTAAATATTTGCTACTCATTGCTAAATCATACCCGAAGGAATCCGCAGATATATTGCGGTCAGAGTTTGCCCAAAGTTGTTGAGATTGGTTCCAGTTCACACCATCAAAGGTATAAATCGTAACTTTTCCCACCCCTGCATTTTTAATATGCGGAGAACTAACAACTAACTCGTCTCCTGCCTCATTAACATTAAGGTCATATCCAAATTGTTGATCGAGAGATCCATTATTATCTTCAATAGAAGACAAAAAAGTAAAATTATCATCATTCCTACGATAATGATAGACCTTACCAGTAAAATTATTTGAATCAGGTGCACCAATAAACAACTCGGCAGAAAAACTATCCATTGAAGCTCCAAATTTAGTTCTGTTTGCTTCCCCAACTAACAACTGTGGTACAATCTTTTCAACCTGAGTAAGTTCACCAGAACTATTTCTTTCAAAAATATAAACAGCTCCCCTGTGCGAATCATCACCAGGAGCTCCAACTACTGTCTGGTTAAAATCATTGATTAATGCTTTGTATCCAAATTCATCTCCCGTAGAAAGATCATCAGGGTGAACTGGTCCCGTTCTTTCGTAGGGATTTATTTGAATAGATATATTTTTGGAAGGGTCTAGATAATCATAGAGAAACCATTGATTAGATGAAAGGTCAGTAGGAGAAAAAAGTAAATATTCATTAGGTCCAAGGGCTCCATTATTAAAAACCTCACTACCATTGTAGTCGCTACCCAGTTGAGTACTAAGGTAGAGAGTATGATTACTTTCTCCTCTGAAGGAATAATAGTTAAACTCCTCTAACTCTAAGCTGGTTATCTCTGAAAAATTAATATCCAGAATTTGAGCAACCAAATGATTTGTTCCTGTGTAAAGGAGGAAGAGCAAAAATACTCGAAATTGAAAAAGCATACAAAAACTAGCTTTGAACAATTTCATAAACTAAAATAGTTGCAGTCAGGCACTTTCTACAATCGGAAAACTTATATTTTTGGATGATCTACAAACGGGCTATTCGATAATTCCATACTTTAACAATCATAAATTATATCTTTAATTGCAAAGCATTTACGGATTTTTTTATCCAAACAATGCACTAAAAGTGATAAATCAAAACCTGCGTTGAGGCACAGTTCGAACTAAAGGAGCTTTGGGAGACAAAGGTGTCCTGCGAACCAAAGGTATTAATCTGGTTGGCTTTACTCGCCTAACAGGTTTAGGTCTCTTTACTTTAGGGGCAAGAACTGCCCGAGTTGGTCGTGGGGCAAAATTTGCTTTCGGAGCAGTAGGTGCCGGAGTTATGTATTTTTTCGGAGTACGCGAAAAAAATGATGGTACATTACCAACTCTGCTTACCTTGGGTACGCTGGGTACACGAGGGACACCCTCAAGGTTTTTTTTGGTAGTCGAAAAACAAGAAATTAAGATAATTAAGAGGCACTTAAGCGGACACCATAAACTTTTCTGTCGGGTAAGCTGTGGAAACTTGATCAAGTAACCATGGAGTAGGCAGGTAATCAGAAAAGATTTCTTGTGATTCACCGTTTTTGTGCATAACCACGCTTTCGACACTAATTTCCGGAGTTTTGAGAGGTGCGTAAAGAATATCATCATGAGAAGCATTCATCTTAGAATTGAACAATTCTGGCGTCAAGTTTCCCCCGAGATGATCGCTTCGTCCTGTGGCGACATGGCAAGTACCAAATATTTTTTCATCCTGAATATCTTTTCCAGAAAAAGGCAACAATTGAGTGCCAAAGCCAAGCTCACCAAGTATTCCTGTTGCTGGATCACCAGTAAGTTGCTCATTTCTAGCATCAACCACTGATGAATCACCTTGTATTAGACTTACAGATTTTATTGCTCCATCGTTCACAATCATTTCAGCTAAAGTTCCATCTGAAAATCTAAAAGGGAAAGAACCTGAAGCACCATTTGGAACAAAATACACCTCACCTGCTGGTAAGTTGGCAACATCAGGTTTGCCTGGAGGACAAAGACCATGGCTTTTCTGGGCATCTTGTCCGTTACAATCCAGTGATAATATGTAGTTGTTGCCATATACTTCAAATGTAATAACAAATTTATCGGAGTTGGTTATAACATTTCTAAAAACCTCGGCTTGCCGGCTAACAAAATTATAATCAACAGATAGACCAGAATTTAAGATTATATCATTCAAACCATGCAGAGTTGCTCCCCTGAAGTTGTGTACTTTTGCCTGAGCAGTTAGAGGAGCCGTCAAAGAGAAGTCAGTTATAGCTAATATAATATCATAATGAGGATAAACATCGTTCTCCAGTGAAATACTTGTTCCTGCTTCATCCACCGCATGGTCCTCTGGGTCAAGATTGCTGCCGAAAGTAGTTTGATATGCAAACAAATCAACCTGAGAAACATTAAAGGTATCAAAGTTGGAACTTCTCAAAGGATTCAAAAATTTTTCGACTGCATGCTTTTGAACCGCATATTTACTGTCATTAAGAAAGGACTTGTCATTCATTAAGGATAAATCCTGCAAGTCGATAAGTATGCATACTTTCAAGGGGTTAGTGGAGGAACCGAAGCAGGTCACTAACAGCTTTTGCAAATCAAAAGAAGAAAACTCAGAGATATCAGGTGTGTACATGATCGCTTTCTATATCGAAATGAAGAAAAATCCAAATACTAAGCAAATTGTCTCTAGCGCGACTAAAGTAGCACAACCCGCCAAAACAAAACTGTAGTCCTTGACTGTCATAGCTTTACGTAACTTAAATCCAAAATAAAGACCAATCGGTAGTAGAAATGTAGTAGCCCAAGCAATAGGTTCTAAAACTGGAATTAAAATAAAAGTAATCAAAATCGCGAAGAAAAAGAAAATTAAACCAAATGTTCTCCCAAATAATACAATCGTAGTTTTTTTCTGAACCCTAAAATCTTCTTCGTAGTCACGATAATTATTCACGATCAACAAATTATTTATCAATAATCCTATACCAAAAGATAAGGCATAATTTGTATCCCAAACGACATTAGCCGATTCGCACAAAACAAAATGGGTTGTTTCAACGGCAACTAAACCAAAAAATAAAATTACAAATATATCTCCAAAGCCATTGTATGCTAATGGAAAAGGACCTCCTGTGTATAGAATAGCACAGGCAACGCTAAACAACCCTATGATTATAAGCACATATCCACCATCAATCATTGCCAATATTTTCAAACCTAAAATAAAGCTTAAAAATAAAGAAAATATAGTAGCATTTAATACATGTTGTGGCTTAATTTTCCCAGAACTAACCATTCTTTCAGGTCCGAGCTTACGATTTTTATCAGCTCCTTTCATGTAGTCGAAATAATCATTTCCAAGGTTGGTTCCAACTTGGACTAACAGACAGTAAAGCAAACATAATATAGCAACTGAAAGGGATATCTCATCTGTTTTTCGGTAAGCTAAAATTGTTCCCCCTGTAACAGGTAAGACAGAAGCTATTAATGTCTTAGGGCGGATAGCAAGAAACCAATGTCTAAACATGGAAGACTACTCTTGATTACCTAACTATCGCAAGAGGCAAACGAAAATGGTTTCTAAACTTAAACGGTATTCTCCTAAATCCGTCATCTTTAGAGGGGTCAGGAACTTTATACGGCCACTGTATATCAATCTGTAATGCAAGGAAGCCATTACTTGGGTGGTGTTGATGCCGATGCTCTAGAGGAAACTGGGAACATTTTATTAAAAAATATCTGTCTTCCTCCTCAATCCAACGAGTTGAAGTGGGATAAGTTTCCTTATGACTATTCTCAAATCCAAAAAGAGAAATGGGCTCGCCATTTGTCGTTGTGTTAAAATTTACTACTCCACCCTGATCCTTTACGAAAAGATCTTGATTTACCCCCTCTTCTGATTGTTGACTGTTAAGCGTTGAAATACTTGCCCTTTCAACAACTTGCTCAAAAGCTACCTGGCCCCCTTCCCTTCTTGCCACAAGTAAAAGATCAAGTTTCATACTAGACTCTCGAGGTATGTCAAAAGAGCTATACAAACCCGATAAACGATTTGTTGATGCCTCCACCATGGAGAAACCCATCCTTTCCAGTTCAATATTTACGGAATCAACCAGTCCATAGGCAGTATCCTGTTCCTTAACTTTGCTAACACCTTCCACACTCCAAGGCAAAAAACCTAAAAGTCCGCCAATTAAAAATGCAAAAACCGCAAGGGCTATAACTACTTCGAGTAAAGTAAAACCCCTCTTTGAATTTTTTGGAATCCTTTCCACTACTTATTAAAATCGTTTATATCAAGAACCGCAAAACCACCGAATTGCCTTAGCAAAATACCAGCAACAGAATTAGGGTCATTAAAGCGTAATTTTTTTTCTGAATTGCCAGGATTAGGTTCGCCTACAGCCAAAACTAATTTTGGACTTTGCAAAATACCTGATGAATCCTCTTGGCAAATCAAATTCCCTGATGAATCAAATGCCAAGTAGTTGTAGGACTCGCCCCCAATTTCCTTCCGCTTTCCCTTAAATGCCGTCTCCAACTCAAAACTCTCATCATCTTTATTACTCCAAATAGAAAAAGCATCAGATCTCCAACCTTCGGCAATTACACAAGAGTTTTCAGAACTAGGAACCAAATATACCCTATCTGTTAAATACTTTCCCTCGCCAGCAACAACCCAAGAGTCACTTTCATTTGCATCCTCTGAAATAATTTCAACATAACGATTATATTTCTCTTCCTCTTCAGGATTATTTGCAACAATCAGTCTAGTTTCTTGCCCGGAAAGAGCAGCTTGTGCACGAGCTTTCTGTACTAATCCAAGAAGCTCTCTTTGTGCAGCTCCCAATTCATTTCCACCTCCCCCTAGAAGACTAAACCCAACCAATCCCATCATCACTCCCATGACTGCAAGAACCACCAGCAGTTCCATTAGTGTAAATCCCCTTGAATTCATTTCCACCTTACAGTGAATGTATAAATTAATCGGTAAAAAACTTTTTTATATCCCAAGAAAAAACATTTTGAGAATCAGTCTCTCCACTCGGGTCTTCAAGAACATAAATAGCTACTTTATCCCTAATAACCCGAAATTTTTCTGCGGCTTCCTCAATTTGTTCAGTATCATAATCACTTTTCAGTGCTGCTTTGATTTCATCAACGACCTGAGAGGATAATTCAATTAACCCATCCCCATCATAATCAACAAGAATGCGTATATCACGACCTCCCCAAGCATCTGCAAGGTATCCGTGCTCTCCAAACTCATCTTCAGCAAAAGAATGAAATTGTATCGCCTTACGGTTTTGATCTTCCAAGACTCCGTCTAATGCTTCCCATGTTTGCGACTCTGCTTGCCACTTCATTCCTTTAAGTGCAGCGATAAAAGAATCGTGATTTTTTTGCTCTGATAAAGATACTGGGTATCCCTCCTCCTCTTCGATTAAAAAAGGAGGGTAGTACTTGTAGCGCTCTTTGTACTGATAAATTTGAGTTACCCATGCTCGAAAGACCGACTGCGTCTTGGTTGCCTCCGAACCACTCAAAAGATCAAAAACTTTAGGACCAATGAGTCCCATCAGAACGCCCAATATGGCGATAACCACTAACAGTTCAATAAGAGTAAATCCTTTATTTTTATAATTATTCATTTTTAAAATTGAGTGCTTACCATTTTCCTGGTTCAGAATCTGGAATATTATCTAAATCGATAGCCTGCTTCTCGGGGGTGCTAGTGAGTTCTGAGCGAAATTCGGATGATCTACCATCAGGTCCTCTACTAAACAATAAAAAACCGCTATGACCATCTAGTCGTGGGTATTGATACACATAAGGATTTTCCCAAGGATCAATCATAAAAATTTCTTTATTCACACCTGAATTACCCAAAATTTCTTCTGTTGTTAACGAGTATACCTCAATGGACTCTCCCTCTTTTTTACCGAGAGTAAAGCTGTCTGATGGTAAGAAAGATCTTCCGCGTTCTTCTCCGGGAATCTCACCCCCATCGATATCCATCCATCCAGATAAAGTCATGAAAAGAACTTTAGCACATTCATCTTCACTACTTGAATCTTCAGTTATAGGAAAATCACCGAACTCAGACTTGAAATCTTCAAGAGCCAATGAAATAGCTTCCAGTTCAGCCTTCGCTTTTTTCTCCTCTTGGGCACTAAATAAATAACTTGCTCCAGTAAAAATAATACCAAATAAAATCCCAATAATGACAAGCACTGCCATCAACTCCATGAGAGTAAAACCTTTAGTAGAACTTTTCATCATAAATCATGGAAGGTTTCAGTTATTTTTTGGTTTTGTCAATGTTATCGTTTTGAGTTGGAGTTCGCGAACTTTGCGAGAACAATCCTGTAGAATTCCTTGATTTCAGGAAAGCCCAAAAATAACATCGACAGGAAGTAAATTATTGCAGCTGTAGGAATAGCTATACACAGGTAAATTATGCAATCTAACTTGCTTGCATGAGAGTCATGTAAGTTTTCTGCAAAAAATAATAAAAGAGACATTAAACCAACGGAGAAGAGAATTATAAATACATGATAAGTTGGTGTTTTAGTCGTATCTTTGATATCCATTTTTTTTAATCTTATCCAAAGATAGATAGTTTGGATAAGAGCAGAAATTACATTTGCCCATGCAAGTCCAAAAACTTGATACTGTGGCATTAGTAAAAGGCTGAGAGCTAAATTACTTATCAAACTCACCACGGCTGCTCGCAAGGGGTAATGCATATTTTTCATAGAATGAAAAATTTTCACTAAAAAAGTGGAAAAAGCATAGAATGGTAATCCAAGGCAGGAAATCTGAAGAATCTTCTTAGACTCTTCGACCTCATTTAATCCAAACTCCCCCCAAAGAAACAAAGAAATTAAAATAGGACTTGCAAGAAACATCAAACCAACAGCTGAAGGAATAGTGATTGCCGCTGTCAAACGAAGACCACTCTTCGCTTTTTCCCAAAACTTTAAACTATTTCCTTCATTTGAAGCCTTCGACATTTCAGGAAAAAATACAGTCGCTATTGCAATAGCGAAAACTCCAAGCGGTAACTCGACAAGACGGGATGATAAAAAAAGATAAGACAACCCTCCACTGTCCTGCAGAGAGTATGCAAGGACTCGAGAGACTAAGATATTTACTTGCCCTACTGCAGCACCCAAGGCACCAACCATAAAAAGTGTTTTTATCTGTTCCAATTCTTGAGAATCACTTCGATTGAATTCAAAACGCCAACCTGCAATATTTTTCAATCTCACCCATGGAAGACACAGTTGTAACACCCCCCCAAACATCACACTGACACAGAGCAATAATGCAATTTCATTCAAATTCAGACCGAGAAAATACTTCCCGACGACCATTGATAAAATCATGCATAAATTGAGAATTACTGGAGAGAATGCTCCTTCAAAAAAACTTCCCATACTGTTGAGTGCTCCCACCAGAATTGCTGATGTACAAATCAAAAGAACATAACCGAAAGAAATACTATTGAGTAAAAAACCAAGTTCCCATTTCTCTTCAACCAAGTTGGCATCCTGACTCATCAAAAGTGATAAAAGAATTACAATTCCACTTAGCACACCAAGAATAACTAACAGCCTTGATGTAACTTGGTTTAGCAAACCGAGAGCAATTTTTTTTGACTTGTTTTTTAAGGCTTCGGTAAAGACTGGAATAAATGCAGAAGTCAATGTACCTTCACCAAGCATTCGGCGAAAAAGATTTGGAAATGTAAAGGCAAGAATAAATGCTTCCCCCACTAGAGAAGCACCAAAACAACCAAAAAAGATTATGTCCCTTGCTAACCCCAGAAAACGGGAACTTAGAGTCAGAATACTGACTGTTGAAAGATGACCAAACAATTTTGTCATCTAAACCATGTTATAATGCTCCAGAATCCAATCTGTTTACTTGCATTGGTTCAGAAGAGACTCAGCTTCGTTTGCAGGGTCATCATGGTTTTGCTCTTGAGCAAGTTTCATGGCAAGTTCTAGCCTTTCTTTTGCTTTATCCACAATTCCCAAATCTAAATAATTCTTACCAAGAAATAATGCGACCATCATCCAATCGGGTTTTGAAGATAGACATTTTTCAAGCTCAATGCATGCTAGAGAAATCTCCCCTTCATCCTGGTAAGCTAATGCCAAGCTGTAACGATGAAAAATTTGACTGGGATTAGTCTGTAGTTTTTCTTTCAGATCCGAGATCCTACTCATTCTAGTTACGGACTAAGATATTTTAATGATTACAGCCGTAGAATTATCAACTCCACCTTTTTGATTAGCTGTGTCGATAAGAGCATGTATAAACTCCTTGGGCTCATGATCCTTCGCAAATTGATCAATTTCCTCAATTTCAAGCATATTGTTAACGCCATCTGAACATAGTAAAATTTCATCTCCTGATGAGATCGGAAACTCGCCAAGATCAACTTCGAAATCAATATCTTGCCCCATACATCTGGTCAGGGTATGCATGTAGTGCTCAGGCATATCATCAGCTGCCTCAGGACCGTGCTTCTCAATTAATTCGTCTCCGAGAGTGTGACACTTGGAGATTTTTTGAAAACCTGAGCCACGGTTATGATAAATCAATGAATCACCAACATGTGCGAATATGAATTTGTCCTTAAGTATCCTTATCGCAGAAAAGGTAGTACCAATTCCATTTTCTCCTCCGACCAACTGTCCGCACTCAACAATATCTTCATGTATCTGAAAAGAAACATCACGAAGTTCTTCCTTAGTCGTACAATCTTCCGTCCCTTGAATCATAGCAGATAGAAATTTAACTGCCAGTCGACTTGCAAGATTACCAAAAGGCAAACCGCCCACCCCATCAGCAATACAATAAATTCCCTTTTCTTCATCAACGAGGAATGAGTCTTCGTTTTTTTCACGAACGAAGCCAACATCAGTATGGCCATATGAGGTTACGAGCATATTAAAAGGATATGTCTTTAAAGCATACAAACTTCATAATTAAGTCAATTTACAAAAGAAATTTTAAAGCTCTTCATTCATTCGGTAAATTCAAACAATTCATTTAACTCTAAAGTTTTATAGCTAGGATTAGATAATTCGTTCAAAAAATGAACTCCATATCGTTTTTTTAAGATTCGAGAATCTAGAATTAATAGATCACCTACATCAGTATGAGACCGAATCAGACGACCCATTCCCTGACGAAATCTGATCACCGCTTTGGGAATAGTAATTTCCATAAATGAACTTTTACCAACTGCCTCCAACCTTTCTGTTTTTGCTTCCATGATTGGATGCCCTGGATTTTCAAAAGGCAATCTCGTTAAAATCACCTGTGATAAGGATGGTCCCTTTGCATCAAATCCCTTCCAGAAACTTTCTGCACCTAATAGCAGTACATCACCTTCTTCCATCATCCTCGATCGTAATTCTGATCGCGAGAAACCCTGCCCTTGAGCATAAACTGAACGCCCAAGCTTCGACCAGCTAGATTTTAAATTATGAAAACAATACTCAAGGTCAGCATAATTGGTAAATAAAGCCAATGTCCCTCCCTCTATGGCACGGGCTGAAGAATCGACCGATTTCACCAAACACTTCAAGTAGGAAGAACGGTCCTGTCCCTGCGGTTCGGGAAAATCAGACAATATGCTAACCTGCATATTATTTTCATAATCAAATGGAGACTTCAGTACCCTCTCTTCTGCACTCTCAACACCAACCTCTTGCTTAAATGAATCTGCCTTGCCTTTGCGAGTAAGTGTAGCACTGGTCATAATGATTGAGGACTGTCTTTCGAATAGTTCCTCGTGTAAAATCTCAGCCACCTTAAGGGGGGCACTTCGAAGATGGATAATTTGATTTTTTTTGCCTGTTCTTTCCATCCAGTACACTGCATCTGGATTCTTCAGGTCAAAAACTTCCGATAAAGCATTCAAATATCCCTGCATTCGCTTTACTTGATCCTTGATCTCAAGTTTGGTCGTTTCGTCTTCGCAAATTTCTCCCAATTCCACCAATTTCCTCAAAACCAAGCTAAGTGGAGGAAATACCTCCATTGGCAACCTGCCTTTCTCCACTAATCTAGTTCTTTCCTTTTGTCCCAAACTCTCCATATGAATGAACTGAAAGAAATCATCCACTGCCTGAATAGCATCTTCGACTGCCTCCAAATCCGATAACCTGCCTGCCATTTTCAATAAGCCCTTACCTTTTCTCGGATTATATAGTCTACGCAAAAATGTCTCCAATGCCCATGAGCTTATTGAAATTCCGAGATGATCACTCGCCACATCCGGCATTTCATGAGCCTCGTCAAAAATTATAAAATCATCCGGAAAAAGTACTCCACCCTCATTGTCATCTGGTCCAAAACCAGCACCCAATAATGAGAAGAGCAGGCTATGATTTACGATCACCAAGTTAGCACCCTCAACATGTGCCCTTGCTCGTCGGTAGAAACAATGGTCAGGATGGCACCTCTTGTTCGAACAAAGCGAAGAATCCGCGTTTACCTGATCCCAAACAACAGCAGAAGGAGGTGGGGACATTTCCTGTCTGATCCCTTCGATCGCGCCATCGTTTACCCATTCCGCAATTCTCTCGAGTTCCTTCCTCTGCCCTCCATCCAGAAAATCAGCCTGCCCGCTTAGGGCCCGATGAAGTCTTGTGCTGCATAGATAATTGGCCCGCCCTACCAACAGAGCGCATTTAAAATCCGCAAACGGATGATATTTTTCCTCCGATTCAAAAACCTGTCTCACCGCAGGTATATCTTTTCCCAGCAACTGCTCCTGCAAATTGATTGTATTCGTGGCAACTACACACGGACGTTTATTTTTTTTTGCATGAATAATTGAAGGTATCAGATACGCCAGACTTTTTCCCACACCAGTGCCAGCCTCGACAAGTAAATGTTCTTCATTTCTTAAAGCGTCCACCACCGACTCCGCCATTTGCGATTGCTCTGGCCTGTGCTCAAAATCAAGAACCTTCATCAGACTTCCACCGTCCTTAAAGATATCATCAACCAATGTTGCTTCATCAGCACCGCTGGCTTCGTTGCTATCCAACACCCTGATCATAAATCCTTGGGCAACTTATTTATCTTTTTAGGAATGTACAAACGGATTGGAAATTTTTTCTCGACCGACCTCCGTATCTTCGCCATGCCCTGGGTGCAATTTCGTATCTTCTGGAAGTGAATAAATACTGTTACGAATTGATCTTTCCAAAGTGTCAAAATCTCCGCCCGGTAAATCACTGCGTCCCACACTACCCGCAAAGATTACATCTCCCACAAAACACCTGCTATCTTCTTTTATCCAAAAGATTATATTGCCAGGACAATGGCCCGGACAGTGCCTAATTTCAACTTCCCTACCCCAGAGATCCAGCCTATCACCATGTTCCATCCATCGGGTAATTTGTACCGGTTTCAATTCAAGACCAGGAATCGCAAAAGTCGACATGATCCCCGGTTGTTCAAACATAATCTGATCATCACGATGTCCGATTATTTCCAACTTACTGACATCAAAATCGGCCACTCCTCCCATATGATCCCAGTGACCATGTGTCAGCCAGATCGCCTTTAGATTCAGATTCTCATGATCCAAGATTTCCTGAACTCTCACCCTGGCAAAAGGTGGAGCATCAATAAGTACAGCACTACCATCACCATTTTCTTCCCAAAGCAAAAAGGCATTAGTGGCTATTGGTCCCAATTCCATCTTTTCCACGCACAAATTTTTCATAAGACACAGACTGCATTAAATTCGAGCTTCTCCAAGCTAATTTAGGAGGAAAAAACCTCACTTTTGATTAAACTGGGGGGAATCTTGTATCTTGACTTCCAGCCCTCTGGTTGCTTTTATTTGGCATTCGCGATTTGGGGTAGTAGCTCAGTTGGTTAGAGCGCCGGCCTGTCACGCCGGAGGTCGCGGGTTCGAGTCCCGTCTATCCCGCCATTCGCAATCCTCTTCAGAGTGTGCCAATGCGCGCCTAGAGCCGACTGTTAAAGGGGTTCCTTCGATTTCACCCGACTCACCCGTTTCGCCAACCCGCGACATTGGTTCCTTTTATCACAAACAATTTCCCTCATATCTTAATCCAGTTCTTGCTGACATTAGATAAGGAATCCGTAGATAATGGGGAGCATATTCAAACAGTTTGCGAATTCATCTTAAATCAAGTCACCACTAGTTTTCGCCTCAACCTTTTGATCCAAAAAAAAGGTCTCCTTTACTTTTGAGGTATCGTATTAATGTTGAACAGGCGTACTTGGTAAGATGCAACGAAAATAGAGTTCCGTAGTGCTCAAGGGACTGCTGTAAATCCGGTGATTAATTCTCCGCTCTCAATATCGACCAAGCGAAGTCCACCCTGTGAATCCCCAGTCAGAATTCGCCGATTATCGTTTGAGACCGCTAGAGACAAATTATTACATTTAGAAGTGAATTCTTTTCCGATTTTACCACTTTGGAGATCTATCATCTCAACCGAGGGCATAGCACCCGAAAAAATAAAATGTTCAACTGAATCGAGCGGGGCTATTTGATAGATGGATTCGCTTTGATTCGCCAACTCTTTGACGGCTTTACCACTCTCAGTTTTCCAATACAGCACTTTACCTTTACTACAGGCAGATAAAACATGTTCACCGGTTTCATCGAATA
>JAYZJX010000016.1:0-5000 GCA_036164015.1 Verrucomicrobiota bacterium
GATGATCCAGTTATCCCATGGAGATAGCTCAATGTTTGACGAAGCAATTCCCCCTCTGAAAGGACATGCCGTACAAGCTCGGATATATGCGGAAAATCCTGCCCGGAATTTCGAACCTTGCAGTGGACTGATCTCCAAAGTCAGGTTTCCAGAAGATGTCCGACTTGATGGATGGGTGCAGGACGGGACCGAGGTTACCCCTTTTTACGATCCCCTGCTCGCCAAGATTCTTGCTCATGGAAAAGACCGAAACGAAGCGATCCAAAAACTTCAGGCAGCTCTGTCCCAAGCTGAAATTCACGGCATTGAAACCAACATCGAATATTTAAACGATTGGGTGGAAAAACATTGGTGCCGAATGGAGCCCATTTATACCCGCAGTCTGGAGACATTCACTTTTATACCCAGAACCATTGAGGTCCTACGGCCCGGAACCCAGACAACCGTTCAGGACTATCCCGGAAGACTTCAATACTGGGATGTAGGCATTCCCCCTTCCGGACCGATGGACAACCTATCGTTTCGACTTGGAAATCTATTGGTGGGAAATGAAGAGAGGGCGACAGGACTGGAAATTACTGGCCTGGGACCAAGGTTAAAATTCAATCAATTCTGCGTTATTGCCGTATGCGGGGCACGCGGTGAGGTACTCCTAAACGATAAGCCGCTGGATTTTTGGCAGACTCACGAGGTTTCACCAGGAGACCTCCTTGATATGGGCCAAGTCCGTCCTCATGGAATGAGATACTATTTGACGGTTTCAGGCGGACTGGACATTCCCTATTATCTCGGGAGCCAGTCCACTTTTACACTCGGGAAATTCGGTGGACATTGCGGAAGGGCATTACAAACAGGCGACATACTGAGAATAGGTAATTCCGAGACTGACAAACCTCTTTCGAGAATAGCTACTCATGTAATTCCGAAGATTTCAGACAACTGGACAATCGATGTATTGTACGGTCCGCATGCAGCTCCGGATTTCTTTACTAAAGAGTATATGGAAACTTTCTTTCAAGCTGAATGGGAAGTCCACTACAATTCGGATCGGACTGGCGTGCGATTACTTGGGCCCAGACCAGAATGGACAAGGCCTGATGGGGGTGAAGCCGGACTTCATCCCTCCAACCTTCATGATAACCCTTATGCGGTGGGAGCGGTCGACTTTACTGGGGACATGCCGGTAATCCTGGGTCCGGATGGACCAAGCCTCGGAGGATTTGCATGCCCCGCCACGGTGATTACGGCTGACTTATGGAAACTCGGTCAACTCCGCCCGGGCGACCGAATTCAATTCAGACTCGTTTCGCAAAATGAATCCATTGAGTTACTCTCGCAACAAGACCAAGTACTTACACTCAAGCCAGACTCCGGAAAAATTTCATCCATTTCCCCCAAAACACCTGAGCACATAATAAGTATACTTGAGTCAGGACTGAGCGGAGAGGATGAATGGATCATCCGTCAATCAGGAGACCAAAACCTCCTCATTGAATTCGGGGATCCAATACTTGACCTACGCATTAGGTTTAAGGTTCATTTGTTTTATAAACTTCTTGTCGAGAGTAGGATTCCAGGGATTATCGACCTGACCCCGGGAATCCGTTCCCTTCAGGTTCATTTTGATCCAAGGACATGTTCGCGAAAACATGTTATAGAATGGGCCATTTCCAATATCAATTTGCTTGGCCATGAGAATGAAACCTCAGTCCCATCCAGAATTGTTTGGCTTCCTCTTTCCTGGGATGATCCTTCCACGCGTAAGGCAGTCGAAAAATATCAGAAATCTGTCCGTGCTGACGCACCCTGGTGCCCTGACAATATAGAATTTATCAAAAGGATTAACGGGCTAGATAATATTGAAGAAGTTCGTCAAATTGCTTACGAAGCCAGTTACCTTGTTCTTGGACTTGGGGATGTTTATCTAGGAGCCCCTGTGGCCACTCCTCTCGACCCACGGCACCGATTAGTTACCACCAAGTATAATCCAGCCAGAACTTGGACTCCGGAAAATGCAGTGGGGATTGGAGGGGCTTACCTTTGTATTTACGGAATGGAAGGCCCCGGAGGATACCAACTAATGGGTCGCACCATCCAGATGTGGAAACGCAACAACCTGGGGGGAACTTTTCCAGGAGGAAAGCCGTGGCTACTTCGTTTTTTTGACCAAATAAGGTTCTACCCTGTCTCGGCCCGCGAACTGGAAGAGATTCGAAATGACTTCCCTCTTGGAAAATATTCCCTTCAAATCGAAGAATCGAATTTTGACCTCAAGGAGTACGACCAATTTTTATTGGAGAATCAAGAAGATATCTCTCGCTTCAAATCCGCTCAGCAAGCCGCTTTTGAAGAGGAACGGTTGAAATGGAAAGACAATGAAGATGAAATTTTGAATGCTCCTTCGAAAACGGATATAGAAGAAAAACAAGCGATACCCGATGGAATGCAAAGACTGGAAAGTCAGGTAACTGGAAGTCTTTGGAAGTGGACGGTTAAAACGGGCGACGAAGTGGTCTGCGGTCAAAAGCTGGGTATCATTGAATCCATGAAAATGGAAATTCCTTTGGAATCTCCAACAACTGGCAAAATTCACTCATTACTTAAATCAGAGGGTGAACTGGTCAAAAACGGAGAATTGTTACTACTCCTTGAGAAAGAAAAAGACTCCTGATGCCTGTGATCACCATAAGTGAGCTAAGAAAGCAGTACCAAGAAAACGAACTGACGCCGACTATCTTGATTGAACATCTGTGGCCTAAGTTAGAAGAAGCAGATCCGGCAATCTGGATCCATCGAATACTCAAAAAATCTCTCCTTAAAAGAGCGGCTGAACTGGAAGGCCAAGATGCAAATGAACTTCCCCTTTATGGAATTCCTTTTGCGGTCAAAGACAACATGGATGTCGCCGGATGTCCGACATCTGCCGGTTGTCCAGATTTCACCTACGAAGCGACAACCCATGCACATGTGGTTGAGCTTCTGCTTTCCGCCGGGGCCATCCTTATCGGCAAGACGAATATGGACCAGTTTGCCACCGGACTCGTAGGTACCCGAAGCCCTTACGGAGTACCCGGAAATTCATTTAACCCTGATTTTATTCCGGGAGGATCAAGTTCAGGCTCTGCTGTGGCTGTTGCAAAAGGTCTTATTTCTTTCTCACTTGGCACCGACACCGCAGGATCGGGACGGGTGCCTGCCTCCTTCAACAACCTTCTTGGCTACAAACCAACCCGCGGAATTATCAGTAATCGTGGAATCATTCCTGCCTGTAGAAGTCTTGACTGTGTGTCTGTATTTGGTTTGCAGGTTAGTGACATCTCTGAAGTGCTTTTAATTTTGGAAGAGTGGGATCCACAAGATCCATTTTCCAGAAAGAAAAAGATGCTTACTTCGTCGAGCTTTACAGAAAGACCGAGAGTCGCTCTGCTGGAAGATGACCAACTAGATTTCTTTGGGGATTCAATTGCCAGGAAAGCTTATGACAAAAGCGTGAGTGTGCTTGCCGAATCAGGATTATATCCTGATACCGTGGACTTAAGTCCTTTTCTCGAGGCGGCTGAACTACTTTACAGCGGACCTTGGGTTGCGGAGAGACATCTTGCCACCAGTCCACTCATCACGGATTCACCCCAGTCCTTCCTTCCTGAAACTCTGAAAATTATTAGTGGGGGAAGTATGCCCTCCGCTCGGGACACTTTTTTAGCCAATTATAAACTAGCCAGATTACGCAGGGAAGCGGACAAAATTTGGCAAAGTTTTGATCTTATTGCACTTCCCACAACCGGTACCATCTACACACAGGATGCTATTTCAAAAGAACCAATCGAATTAAACTCCAAACTAGGTCGTTACACAAATTTCATGAACCTACTGGACCTCTGCGGATGTGCGGTGCCGACAGCGTTCCGCGAAGACGGATTACCAGCGGGTATGACACTGTTTGCCCCGGCTTTTCATGATCGAGAAGTCCTGAGGTGGGCAGGGGAAATTCACCGGAATGCTCAAACCGGAGCCGGTCTAGAAACTGATTTCGAGCCTAAATCATGTTTCCAGTCAGAGCAGGAGGAAACTATTGATCTTTTTGTCTGTGGTTCGCACATGTCCGAACTTCCCCTCAATAGTCAACTTACTGAGTTGGGGGCGAAATTTCTTTGTAGTGCTGAAACCTCACCCTATTACCGAATGTTTATTTTACCTCCAACAGAGTCACTACCCATACGACCCGGTTTGGTACGATGTTCGGAGGAAACCGTTTCACTACCCGGGGAGCTCTGGAGAATGCCGATTAAAAACTTCGGAGCCTTCATGCTTAAAATCCGTTTTCCACTTGGTATTTCGCAGATCAAACTGAAAAACGGGGAAACAGAGTATGGGTTCTGCTGCGATCATAGCGGCGTGGGAAATTGCAAAGAAATCACCCACATGGGTGGATGGCGTAAATACCTTGCTGAAAAGTCGATAGATTAGCTACGAAAACTACCTTGGTATTTCATCCCAGAGGAAATTTGTTTAATTCGTGCGATACTGGGACAAGACTTTCTTAATTTGCAATGATCATTTGAAAATTGAAAATTTTATAATTTCGAAATTCTTAATCATCAAGACCTGGACGCTTCCGCAAGTTCTTCGTTTTTGATCGGCTTCCTTTTTCCTTGAGTCTTTTCTCCCTGGCACTGCGGGTTGGTGAGGTGACCCGACGGGACTTGCGTACTTCCATGGTTTCCTTGATCAGTTCCTTTAATCGGATAAGTGCTTTCTCGCGGTTGGCTTCCTGGGTACGGGCTGATTGTGACTTAATAATTACCACTCCACCCGGGCTGATGCGACGGTCTTTTTTATTTAATAATTTTTGTTTGTATACTTCGGGTAGGCTCGACGCCTGAATATCAAAAAACAAATGAACTGCAGTTGAGACCTTATTTACATTCTGCCCGCCTGGTCCCTGCGAGCGGATCGCCTTTAACTCTATCTCCTCCAAGGGAATCGATACTCTGGAGGAA
>JAYZJX010000017.1:0-42531 GCA_036164015.1 Verrucomicrobiota bacterium
AAAAATTAACCCCTCATGCCCTCCGCCCATGTAGCTCAGTCGGTAGAGCGCGTCCTTGGTAAGGACGAGGTCGGCGGTTCAAATCCGCTCGTGGGCTCCACCTATAATCACTAAATAGTCAAAGTAAATGGCCAAAGAACAGTTCCAACGAACCAAACCTCATGTTAACGTCGGTACCATCGGACATGTAGACCATGGAAAGACCACACTTACAACTGCAATTCTTCACGCACAGGCGAACAAGGGTTTAGCAGAAGTAAAATCATACGCAGATATTGCTAAAGGAGGAACCGTTCGTGATGCCTCCAAGATTGTGACGATTGCAGTTTCTCATGTTGAGTATGAGACAGACAACAGACATTACGCTCATGTTGATTGTCCCGGTCACGCAGATTTTGTAAAAAATATGATTACAGGTGCTGCCCAAATGGACGGTGCAATACTAGTTGTCGATGCCACAACTGGGCCAATGCCGCAGACTCGTGAGCATATTTTGCTAGCTCGTCAAGTGGATGTTCCCAATCTTGTAGTTTTTCTTAACAAATGTGACTTAATGTCCGGAGATGACGAAGAATTGCTCGAATTGGTAGACATGGAAATTAGAGATCTTCTTAGCAAATACGAATTTGACGGTGACAATGCTCAAATTATAAGAGGTTCAGCTACAAAAGCCCTTGAGAACGAAGATAGTGATTTGGGACTTGGTGCAATCCAAAAGTTGATGGATGCGATTGATTCTGAAATTGCCGAACCTGTCCGTGATACAGATAAGCCCCTCCTCATGTCAGTTGAAGATGTTTTTACAATCACTGGTCGCGGAACTGTTGCAACTGGAAGAATTGAAAGAGGAATGATCAAAGTTGGTGATGAAGTTGAAATTGTTGGTTTAGGTGAGTCTCGTACAACAACTTGCACTGGCGTCGAAATGTTTCGTAAAGAACTTGGCGAAGGACAAGCCGGAGACAATGTAGGTATCTTGCTTCGCGGGGTTGAAAAATCAGACATCCAAAGAGGTCATGTATTGGCTGCACCAGGAAGTATCAAGCCTCATACTAAAGCAAAAGCTCAGATATATGTTCTGAATAAAGAAGAAGGCGGTAGACATACACCATTTTTTAAAGGTTATCGCCCACAGTTTTTCTTTGGTACAGCTGATGTTACTGGCGTCGTTGAGCTTCCCGAAGGTGTTGAAATGGTTATGCCCGGTGACAATTTAACTGTCGAAATTGATTTGCAAAAATCAATCGCTATGGAATCTGGTCAACGCTTCGCAATCCGTGAAGGCGGAAGAACAATTGGTGCAGGAAACATTTCGGAGATTTTGTAAATTCATCCTTTCTAAATTCTGAGATATCGGGAGAATAGCTCAATTGGTAGAGCACCGGTCTCCAAAACCGTAGGCTGGGGGTTCGAGTCCCTCTTCTCCCGCCATTCTGCTCATCCAAATTCAAACACGAATGAATCCGTTCCAAAAAATCCGCACTTTTTATAAAGAAACAATTGCAGAGTTAGGAAAAGCTTCTTGGCCCACGCTGCCGGAACTTAGAGAATCAACGGTTGTTGTTATAGCAGGTGTAGCGATTTTGGGACTCTTTATATCCGTATCTGATTTCTCACTTACTAACTGCGTCGAATTGTTAACCCTAGTAATTCGTTCTTAAAATTCGTTGCCCTATGACTTCACAGACGAGCACTGAATCAAGATGGTATGCCTTACAATGTCTTTCTAATCACGAGGACAAGGTAAAGCGCTACCTCAATAAGTACAAGGAAGAGGACGAAGAGTTTGCCGGTTGTTTAACAGAAATTCTAGTTCCTATCGAAACGGTCTCAGAAGTAAAAAATGGAAAGAAAAAACAAAGGGATAGAAAATTCTATCCAGGCTATGTTTTTGTTGAGATGAAACTTTTTGATCAAGTTGGTAATCTTAAGAAAAAACCTTGGTATAAAATCAAAGATACTGACGGTGTAATAAATTTCATCGGCAAAGAAAACCCAACTCCTCTTGCCGAAGATGAAATTGGTAGAATACTTAAACAAGTTGATGAAGCTGAAGGAAAAGAAGTACCTAAAGTTAAATTTTCAATTGGGGAATCCGTTAAAATATTGGATGGACCATTTCTTAATCTAACTGGAGATATTGAAGAGATAGATCCCGTTAAAGGTACCCTTAAGGTATCTGTATCTATTTTTGGAAGATTCACTCCAGTTGAATTGGAATTCTGGCAAGTTGAAAAGGCTCAAGAAGAATAAACTAAACCACTCAATAATATGTCTAAAAAAGCCGTTGGTCTTATAAAACTTCAATTACCTGCTGGATCTGCAAACCCTGCTCCACCAGTTGGTCCTGCACTTGGAGCTCAAGGTGTCAATATCATGGGTTTTTGTAAGGAGTTTAATGCCAAAACTAAAGATCAAGCTGGTATGATTCTACCTGTTGAGATCACTGTATATGCAGACAGATCTTTTACCTTTATTCTTAAATCACCGCCAGCTGCCGTTCTACTCAAGAAAGCTGCAGGTTTAGCTAAGGGTTCAGGCGTACCCAATAGGGATAAAGTCGGCAAAGTCAGTAAAAGTCAGGTTCTTGAAATTGTAAAAACTAAGCAAAAGGACCTTAATGCCAATGATGAAGATGCAGCATGTCGAATTATTGAAGGAACTGCTAGAAGTATGGGTATTGAAGTAACCGCATAAGATGATGAAGACAAGAAGTCGTAGATATAAGAATTCACTCGAGCATACTGATCGTAATACCGATCACGATTTAGAAAACGCAATTTCAATTCTTTCTAAACAGTCTGTTGCCAAATTTGATGAATCTGTAGAAATTTCCTTCAGTCTGGGTGTTGATCCAAAGCAGTCATCTCAAACCGTTAGAGGTACAGTTAATCTGCCTCACGGAAGCGGTAAGGATATAAAAGTCCTTGTTTTTACAGAAAACGCTGAAGAAGCTACCAAACTTGGTGCAGATTTTGCAGGGCTTGGAGAATTGATTTCAAAAATAAAAGATGGGTGGACAGACTTTGACATAGCACTTTCCACGACATCTGCAATGAAAGAGGTTCGTTCAATTGCTCGAGTTCTTGGTCCTCGAGGTCTTATGCCTACGCCAAAAGCGGGTACTGTCACAGATGATTTGGAAGCCGCTATCAAAGAAGTTAAAGCAGGAAGAGTTGAATTTAAGATGGATAAAACTGGGGCGATGGCGGTCTTAATCGGAAAAAAATCGTTTTCGACAGATAAATTGCTAGAAAACGCAAAGTCTGCGATCGATGCAGTATCATTATCCAGACCTGATGGCTTTAAAGGTAAGTTCGTCAAGTCTGCTCATATAAGTTCAACAATGAATCCAAGTCTTCGATTATCATCATCTATTTTTAATTAAAATGAGACCCGAAAAAACATATCTAGTGGATGAGGCCAAAAGTCATTTGGCAAAATCAAATTATTTTTTCCTCACAGATTACCAAGGAATTAATGCAGACGAAACTTCCTTGCTTCGGGGAAAACTTGCTGAACGCGGAGCCGAATTTCATGTTGTAAAAAACTCATCGCTTAGACTTGCGGCACCTGAAACTGTTGTCAGCGAATTGAATGATGAATTACAGGGTCATACGGCAATCGTCATTGGTGGAGAGGATCCATCCGGAGTCGCTAAGGCTTTGGGGGAATATTTCAAGGACACACAAAAAGTTTCAATCAAAGGAGGCAGTCTTGATGATCGAGTTTTGTCTGTAGATGATATCAAAACACTAGCCAAATTACCCGGATTAGAATCTTTGCGCGGTCAGCTTTTATCCCTTCTCAATACACCCGCCACCAAACTTGTAACTGTTTTCAGTGAGCCCGCCCGTGGTATGGTTACAGTTCTTAAAGCAAAAACAGAAAATTAATATTCCTTTCGAGATATCATCTCGTTCATCAAATAAACAATAACCACCAACTTAGAAGAAATTAGGGGAATTACCCTTAAACGCCTAAAGGTACTAATCATATTCAGTCAAGGAGGTACAAAAAATGTCAGATCTAACAAAAGACCAAGTAGTAGAATGGCTTAGCGGCCAATCAGTAATTGAAATCGCAGAACTCGTTAAAGAGTTGGAAGAAAAGTGGGGCGTAAGTGCAGCAGCACCTGCAGCAGTTGCAGTTGCAGCACCTGCAGCAGGTGGAGACTCAGGAGGAGCGGCAGAAGAGAAAACTGAATTCGATGTCGTACTTACCGAATTTGGCGGTAACAAAATCGCAGTAATCAAGGAAGTACGTGGCATCACTGGACTAGGTTTGAAAGAAGCAAAAGAACTTGTAGAAGGTGCGCCAAAACCAGTTAAGGAAGGCGTAGGTAAGGACGAGGCCGATGAAATTGCGAAGAAGCTAGAAGCTGCTGGGGCAAAAGCTGAAGTCAAGTAATGCTATTTGACATACATTTCTAAATTTTAAAGCCGTATGGTTGATAATTCAACCTGCGGCTTTTTCCATTTCTTAAAATCATCCACAATACAAATCCTCATACCGATCATGGAAAAGTCAAAAAGACAAAATTTCGGAAAACTCCAAGAAGCAATTGACCCGCCAAATCTTATTCAGAATCAGGTAAATTCTTTTCATGATTTCTTGCAACGGGATATTCCGTCTACACACCGTTTGCAGGCTGGATTAGAAGCTGTCTTCAATGAAGTTTTCCCTATTTTGAGTTACGACGAGAAGTCACGACTTGAATATGTATCATACTCAGTTGGTGAGTCCGTATTGAGTGAAATGGACTGCATAGATCAGAATTGTACTTATGCGGCTCCGCTTCAGGTTAAGCTAAGGCTGCGGATGGAAATGGAAGGACAAAGTAAACCATTCTACAGTGAAGAAGAAATTTTTATGGGTGAACTGCCTATAATAACCGAGAGAGGCTCTTTCATAATCAATGGAGCAGAGAGAGTCGTTGTAAGCCAGTTACATCGTTCTCCTGGTGTAAGTTTTGAAGAATCAACACATACTAGTGGTAAAGTATTGCATGGTTTTAGGATTATTCCTGATCGTGGAACATGGATCGAGGCACAATTTGACCAGCATGATTTGCTGTATGTATACCTCGACCGCCGCCGCCGCCGCCGCAAGTTCCTAATAACTACCTTTCTTAGAGCATTGATGGATGCTGATCATGAAAAAGATAAAGATTCCGACCAAAAAATAATCGAACTTTTTTATGATATCGAGACTCTCGACATCAATGATTTGCTTTCTAGGGACAATGTATCCAACTATGTATTGGTGGAGCCAATGTTTGACCGCACCAAAGGTGCAGTTTTAGCTAAAGCCTTTGAGCCTCTCACTAAAACATACTTGCGTGCGTTTCTTAAAGCAGGTGAAACTCAGTTACGCGCAATTGATACCTCTGTTGATGACGGTGCAATTATTCGATGCTTAAAGAAGGATACAACCAAAAATAAAGACGAGGCTTTAAAAGAAATTTATAAGAAACTTCGACCTGGTGAACCGCCCGATCGTGCTAACGCAGAAGCTCTGATTAAAAGGCTATTTTTGGATTCTAAAAGGTATGATTTAGCCAAAGTAGGTCGTCATATGCTAAACCTTAAGCTAAACCTTCAAACTCCTTTAGAAGTAAGAGTAACAACTGTTGAGGATTTGGTTTCAGCAACAAGAAAATTAACTGATCTTAAACGCGGTAAATCTAATGAAGAGAAAGCAAGAGAGGACGCTGGCTCAATTTTTGATATGGGTATCGATGATATTGATCACCTTGGGAACAGAAGAGTCAGAACTGTTGGAGAACTCCTAGCCAATGTCTGTAGAAGTGGACTTGCTCGAACTGAAAGAGTAGTACGCGAAAGAATGACTCTTTATGATCAAGGGGCAGAATCGTTGACGCCGGGAAAATTAATTAATCCCAAAGCACTAACAACTGTCGTAAGGGATTTCTTTGCTCGGAGTCAACTAAGTCAATTTAAAGACCAAATTAATCCATTAGCGGAGTTGACTCATAAGAGAAGACTTTCTGCACTTGGACCTGGAGGGCTAAATAGAGAAAGAGCGGGTTTTGAGGTTCGAGATGTACACCCTACTCATTACGGTAGAATTTGCCCAATTGAAACTCCTGAAGGCCCAAATATTGGATTAATTAACACTCTATCTACCTATGCTAAAATTGATGAATTTGGTTTTTTGCAATCACCTTATCATCCAGTAAAAAATGGTGTAGTTGATAAGAATCCTAAAAATGTTGCTTATCTAAATGCTTTTGAAGAAGAACGGTTTTTAATTGCACAAGCTAATTCTGAAATCGATGACAAAACCGGAAAACTTTCGGGTCGAGTCACCTGCAGATACAGGGATCAAGTAAGCGAGTATGAGCCATCAGATGTTGAATACATGGATGTATCTCCAAAACAAGTGGTTTCAGTTGCCGCAGGCTTAATTCCTTTTCTTGAACATGATGATGCAAATCGTGCTCTAATGGGAGCAAATATGCAACGACAGGCAGTTCCTTTACTCAAAACGGACTCACCTTTGGTGGGCACAGGTATTGAGAAAAAAGTCGCAGAGGATTCAAGGACGGTAACCGTTTCGGAATCCGAAGGTGTAGTCGCATTGGCCGATGGTAAAAGAATTGTTGTTACAGATGATGGCAAGTTACCCCCACGTTTCTTGAAAGAACCCCGTAGCGATCATAAAAGAGGTATCTACTGTTATGAGATGAGAAAGTTCCTACGCTCAAATGCTGGAACTTGTTTCAACCAAAAACCAATAGTTCGAAAAGGAGATTCTGTAAAAGTTGGACAAGCACTTGCTGATGGTGCATGCACAGACGACGGAGAACTCGCACTAGGAAGAAACATACTTGTAGCTTTCATGCCATGGAAAGGGTACAATTTTGAGGATGCCATTCTAATATCTGAAAAAATCGTCAAAGAGGATATCTACACTTCAATTCACATAGAAGAATTTGAAGTTACTGCAAGGGATACCAAGCTTGGACCTGAAGAAATAACGAGAGATATTCCTAATGCAGGAGAAGAAGCATTGAGAAATTTAGATCATCTCGGGATTGTCCGTATTGGAGCAGAAGTTAAGCCTGGAGATATTCTAGTTGGTAAAATTACGCCTAAGAGCGAAACAGATCTTGCACCGGAAGAAAAATTACTACGTGCAATTTTCGGTGAGAAGGCAGCAGATGTAAAAGACAGTTCACTAAAAGTTCCTTCGGGAACTCAAGGCATTGTGATGGATATAAAGGTTTCTAGTCGTACAGATGCGGAACAGGAAAAGCTTTCTCCTTCCGATTTCCGCAGGCAAATGAAGCAGATTAAAGAAGACTATCGCAACCAAACAGAAGATCTTCGATCTCAATTAACCGAGTCACTATCGAACATTCTACTTGGTGAAAAGATACCATTAAATGTTACAAACTCGGAGACCGGTGATATAATTATTCCAGCAAATCGTAAAATTACCAAGACACTTTTGAGAAGACTTGCTGCCGTTCACCGATTTATTGAAATTCCTCCTTCTCCAGTTAGGATCAAAGTTTTTGAAATTGTAGAAAGTTATGAGTCTAAGTTTTCTGATTTGGAAGACGATAGAGACAGAAAAATTGAAGCAATTGAACAAGGTGACCCCATAGATCAGGGAGCTATAAAAAATGTCCGTGTTTTTGTTGCGAAAAAGCAAAAAATGCGTGTTGGTGACAAGATGGCAGGCAGGCATGGGAATAAGGGTGTGGTCGCCAAAATAGTTGCCGAAGAAGATATGCCTTTTCTTCCAGATGGCACGCCGATAGAAATTTGCCTTAACCCACTTGGTGTTCCTAGCCGAATGAATGTTGGGCAAGTTCTTGAAACTCATTTGGGTTGGGCATGCAATAAATTGGGATTTAAAGTTGCTACTCCGATTTTTGACGGCATTCCCGAATCTCGAATTCAAGAATACCTAAAAGAGGCAGAACTCCCAGAAACTGGAAAATCAATTCTTTATGATGGATGTACGGGAGAACCATTCTATCAGAAAATTGTTGTTGGTTATATGTACATGTTAAAACTAAACCATCTTGTTTCCAGTAAGATTCATGCAAGAGCGGTTGGTCCATACAGTTTAATAACCCAGCAACCTCTTGGGGGTAAGGCGCAATACGGAGGTCAGCGTTTTGGTGAAATGGAAGTTTGGGCACTAGAGGCTTATGGTGCTGCATACACTTTGCAGGAGATCCTGACAGTTAAATCAGACGATGTTTCGGGCAGAACTAAGATCTATGAATCTTTAGTCAAGGGTGATAACTCACTCCAAGCAGGCACTCCCCAATCATTCAATGTTTTGATGAAAGAAATGCAAAGTTTGTGTTTGGACATACGAGTTAGGGCTGAAGATGCTCTCTAAAACTACCAATAACCATTAAAATACTAAGATAAAATTATGAGTGTTGAAGCAGTAAGTGAAGCATTGGGAGTTGAGCCAGGGCCTATGGACAAAGTTTCCATAACCGTTGCGTCTCCGGACATTATTCGATCATGGTCAAAGGGAGAGGTTAAGAATCCCGAGACTATTAACTATCGTACATTCAAGCCAGAACCTGGAGGCTTGTTTTGTCAGAAGATTTTTGGGCCAGTTCGTGATTATGAGTGTGCTTGTGGAAAATATAAGCGAATTAAGTACAAAGGTGTTGTTTGTGACCGTTGCGGAGTAGAAGTGACAGTTTCACGAGTTCGTAGAGACCGAATGGGTCACATTGAGCTTGCTGTTCCAGTGTCGCACATTTGGTTCCTCAAAAGCATGCCTAGTCGCTTAGGATTGTTATTAAACATGACGGCTAAAAGTCTCGAAAGAGTACTTTACTATGAGCAATACATAGTAACGGATCCAGGAAGTACGCCACTAGAGGAAAAACAACTTCTTTCAGATAAAGAGTTTAGGGAAGCTCAAGATGAATTCGGTGATGAGTTTGAAGCAAAAATGGGTGCCGAAGCAATTAGGGATGTACTGGCCAGAATTAACTTAGAGGAAGAGCTCGAAGAACTTTACGATCAAATGCATGAGACTAAGTCGAAGCAGATCAAAAAGAAACTCGCAAGCCGACTTAAAGTTACGCAAGGTTTTATACAATCTGGTGCGTCACCAGAGTGGATGATATTGGATTCTGTGCCAGTGATTCCTCCGGATTTACGACCTCTTGTTCCCCTTGAAGGTGGTAGGTTTGCAACAAGTGATTTAAATGATCTGTATCGGAGAGTAATTAACCGAAATAATCGTTTAAAAAACCTACTTCAACTTAAGACTCCCGATGTAATTATCCATAACGAAAAGAGGATGTTACAGGAGGCCGTAGATGCATTGTTTGATAATGGAAGACACGGTCGTGCTATTACTGGGTCCGGCAATCGTGCATTAAAATCATTGAGCGATATGCTCAAGGGAAAGCAAGGCAGGTTCCGCCAAAATTTACTAGGTAAGAGAGTCGATTATTCAGGAAGGTCTGTAATTGTGATTGGGCCTGAATTGAAGCTTCACCAATGCGGAATTCCCAAAAAAATGGCATTGATCTTATTTGAACCTTTCATTATCCGGAGGCTTAAAGAACTAGGATTTGTCCACACAGTCAGGGGTGCACGTAAAATGATTGAAAGTAGATCTCCTGAAGTTTGGGATATTTTGGAAGAAGTTACAAAAGGTCACCCAGTCTTACTGAATCGTGCACCTACCCTACACAGACTGTCAATTCAAGCTTTTGAGCCCGTTCTAATTGAAGGTAATGCAATCCGAGTGCATCCTCTTGTTTGTACCGCATACAATGCTGATTTTGACGGTGACCAAATGGCTGTGCATGTACCTTTATCAGTGGAAGCTATAATGGAGGCTAAGCTTCTCATGATGGCTACCCATAATATCTTCTCTCCTTCTAGCGGAAAGCCTATTTTGACTCCATCTCAGGATATAGTTCTTGGTTCCTACTTTTTGACCATGGACCCCAAGAGTGATATGCCAAAGGAAGATTCTGGGCTGCCGTTAATTGGATCCTTGGAGGAAGCCTTAAGTGCACTGCAAGAAGGAGTTTTAAATCTTCATAACTGGATCAGATTAAAGAACCCTGACAAGGGAAATGAGACTAAATTCGGAATTACCAAGCGTAGTGTTATAATAACAACTGTAGGTAGAGCCCTTTTTAACACAATATGGCCAGAGGAATTAGGATTTTTTAACGAACCCGCACTCAAAGGTGATTTAGGAAATCTAATTCTCGAAACTTACAATCTTAAAGGGAAAGAAGAGACAATTGCCGCACTTGATAGATTGAAAGAAATGGGTTTTGATATGGCTACCAAAGCGGGCATCTCGATTGGTATATTTGATATGATTATACCTCCCGAAAAAAAGCAACGTGTTGATGTTGCCCGCAAAGAAATAGATAAAATTGAAGATCAATTTCGCAAAGGCATTATTACCAGAGGCGAGCGCCATAATAAAATTATAGATGTTTGGACTGCAGCAACTGACGACATTGCTAAAGAAGTCTTTAAATCACTAGATGAAAACCTTGGCAAAGATACCATTAATCCAGTCTATTTAATGATGGATTCGGGAGCTCGAGGTAACCGTCAGCAGGTAAGGCAACTTTGTGGAATGAGAGGCCTGATGGCCAAGCCTTCAGGGGAAATCATTGAACAACCAATTCTTGCATCATTTAGGGAAGGTTTGTCTGTTTTAGAATATTTTATGTCTACTCACGGTGCGAGAAAAGGGCTTGCTGATACTGCTTTGAAAACAGCTGATGCGGGTTACCTTACTCGAAAATTATGTGATGTCGCAATGGATTGTATAATTGTTCGAGATGACGATGGTCGTCGAGATGGTGTTGTAAAAAAAGCCATTATGGAGGGGGATAACGAGATTGTTCCTCTTAGGGATCGTATAATAGGCCGTTATTCAAGCGATGATGTTTTTAATCCATCGAATCCAAGCGAAAAAGTTTTAAATAATGGCTCCTTAATAACTGAAGAGATTGCAGATCAAATCGATGCCATGGGAATCACTCGTATTCGTGTGATGTCTCCTTTATCTAGTAGAATTAAAAATGGATTAACTGCTTATGAATACGGTATTGATCCATCTACAAACTCGTTGGTTAAACAGGGATCCTCGGTTGGAATTATAGCAGCTCAATCTATTGGTGAACCTGGCACACAGTTGACCATGAGAACATTTCACATCGGAGGTATCGCTAGCGCAGGCAGAGAAGATCCCGTTATCAATGTACGAAAAGCTGGCACTCTAAAATTTGTTGGACTCAGATTGGTTACATTAGCAAATGGGCAACAAGTTACCTTAAATAAAACCGGCTCCATTCAGGTTCTAGACCAGGACGATCGAATCATTGACGATTATCCAACGCCTGCCGGTGCCTTGCTTCATTTTAAAGATGGAGAACAGGTTGAAGAGGAAGTCTTGCTTGCACAATGGGATCCATATAATATTCCCATTTTATCCGAGAAAAAGGGAGTTATTTCATTCGAAGACATGCTTCCTGGTGTAACCACGAAAATCGAAAGAGATGCTTCTGGGGGTCGCTCCATGGTTGTTATCGAACATAAAGAGGACTTGAACCCGCAAATTATCGTTAAAGACTCTAAGGGAGAAGCATTGGCAACTTATTCAGTACCAACAGGTGCACAAGTTGCCGTTGATGAGGGTACGAGAATTGATGCTGGCTCAATCATTGCAAAAACTCCTAGACAAGCCTCCAAAACACAGGATATTACCGGAGGCCTGCCAAGAGTTGCAGAGTTATTTGAAGCTCGTCGCCCCAAGGAAGGTAATGTCGGCCAAATGGCTAAAATTGATGGTATTGTATCTGAAGCTGGAACTTTAAGATCAAAGAAAAGGTTGTTAGTTACTAATGAGGACTCTGGACAAGTGGAAGAGCATCTCATACCTCATGGAAAACATGTATTAGTGCAGCCTGGTGATTTTGTGCAAAAAGGACAACTTATCACTGAAGGTGCTAAAGATCCCCATGAAATTCTCGAAATTCTTGGCCCATCAGCTGTGCAAGAGTATTTGATAGAAGAAATTCAAAAGGTCTACCGCTTGCAAGGAGTTACGATTAGTGACAAACATTTGGAGATAATTATTTCCAGGATGTTGTTAAAAGTTAGAATCACTGATCCGGGTGATACAGATTTTTTCTGGGGAGACCAAGTTGATCGCTATGCTTTTATGGATGCTAATGAGACAATTTCAGGAAAAGGTGGAATGCCTGCTGAGGGAGAACCTATCCTTCTGGGGATTACTAAAGCATCTCTTGAAACAGACAGCTTTATCTCTGCAGCTTCATTTCAAGAAACAACCAGAGTTTTAACAAATGCTGCCACACTTGGAAAAGTGGATGACCTCAAGGGCTTTAAAGAAAATGTTATCATGGGTCACCTTATACCTGCAGGAACCGGGCTTCCTAAATGGAGAAGGTTGAAGATTGATACCTTGGGAACAGCAGAGACAGAATCACTAACTGCATAATTCCCCATTTTATTCTTGAGCAATTTAGAAATCAAGTTACTATAGATCGCTTTTACCTCAAAATCCTACCTCATGCCTACAATTAACCAATTAGTAAGGAAAGGTCGTCGTTTACAGAAGACCAAAACTAAGTCTCCAGCACTTAAGGCTTGCCCCTTTCGTCGAGGTGTCTGCGTCCAAGTAACTACTCGTACTCCTAAGAAGCCGAACTCTGCGATAAGAAAAGTTGCTAAAGTTAGACTTACTACTGGGCATGAAGTAATTGCTTACATACCCGACGAAGGTCACAGTTTGCAGGAGCATAGCATTGTATTGCTTCGTGGTGGACGAGTTAAGGATTTAAATGGTGTTCGTTACCATATTGTTCGTGGCACTCTGGACTGCCAAGGTGTTGAGAAAAGACGCAGAAGTCGTTCTAAATACGGCGTAAAGAAACCTAAAAGTTAATGTCTAGGAGAAGAAAAGCAACAAAGCGGGCAATTTTGCCCGATCCTCTGCACGGTAGTCCTCTTGTTGGTTCCCTTGTAAATGCTGTAATGCTCAGTGGTAAAAAATCTCTTGCTCAACGAATTGTCTACAAAGCCATAGAAAAAATGGCAGAGAAGGTTGGCAAAGGTAATCCAATTGAGCTTGTTCTCGGTGCACTCGAAAATATTCGTCCGAAAATCGAAGTTAAAAGTCGTCGTGTAGGAGGAGCAACTTATCAAGTACCTATAGAAGTTCCTTTTGAAAGACAGCAAAGTCTTGCTTTTAGGTGGGTTGTGAAGGCAGCAGCAGCAAGGAAAGGGACTCCAATTGCAGATGCTTTAGCTAATGAACTTACCGATGCTTACAACAACACTGGAAGCGTTGTAAAAAAGCGCGAAGAAACTCACAAAATGGCTCAAGCAAATCGTGCATTTGCGCATCTCCGTTGGTAGATTTTTAAATGAGTAATTCGGAACAATTTTCTTCTGCAAATTCCGCCGATCGTCCTGCGGTTTTGGAACATACCCGCAATATCGGTATAGCTGCTCACATTGATGCGGGTAAAACAACTTGCACCGAGCGCGTACTTTTTTACTCGGGCGTCGTTCATAAAATAGGTGAAGTTCATGATGGTAATGCTACTACTGATTGGATGGAGCAAGAAAGAGAGCGTGGGATTACGATCACTTCGGCAGCTATTTCTTGTGGTTGGACAACCTCTGACGGACCTTTTGAGGGAATTGATCATCGTATCAATATTATCGATACACCTGGTCATGTTGATTTTACTGCCGAAGTTGAAAGGTCACTACGTGTTCTTGATGGTGCGATAGGTGTATTTACTTCAGTTGAAGGTGTTCAGCCTCAGTCTGAAACTGTTTGGCGTCAAATGGACAAGTATAGTGTCCCTCGTCTAGGATTCATTAATAAAATGGATAGAATGGGATCTGATTTTCTTGCAGCCGTTAACACTATGAAGGAAAAGTTAGGTGCAAATGCTCATCCCCTTTTCCTTGCAATTGGAGCGGAAGAAAATTTTAGAGGACTTGTCGATCTGATTAAGATGGTTGCATATATCTATGATGAATCAGACGAATCTGGTGTAAAATTTGATGTCGTCGATATCCCAGAAGATATGCTTGCTCAAGCCAACGAGTACCGAGAGTCTTTAATCGAAGCCGTATCTGATTTTGATGATGATATTGCAACTAAGTACTTAGAGGGTGAAGACTTATCTATCGATGAGATCAAACTAGGAGTTCGTAAGGCAACTTTATCACTAAAATTTGTTGGTGTTATTCCAGGTAGTGCCTTCAAGAATAAGGGCGTTCAGATGTTAATGGATGCCGTGGTTGACTACTTACCAAGTCCTTTAGATTTGCCTCCGATGAAGGGGCAAGATTCTGATGAAAATGAAGTTGAAGTTTCGCCTAATGATTCAGCAAAAGTTGCTGGACTTGCTTTCAAGCTAATGACTGACCCTTATGTCGGAAAGTTGGTGTTTTATAGAGTTTATCAAGGAACTTTAAATAAAGGTGCTAGCCTTTATAACCCTCGCACTCGTAAATCTGAAAGGATTTCTCGCTTGATGGTTATGAAAGCTGATTCTCGGGAGGATATAGATGTCGCATATTCTGGAGATATTTGTGCCATTATAGGTATTAAAGATGTTGTTACTGGTGATACCCTCGCCGACAAAGAGTTAGACCTGCGTCTGGAACCACCTAGCTTTCCTGAGCCTGTAATTTCCATGTCTATTGAACCTGCTACCAAAGCTGACCAGGAAAAAATGTCTATTGGTTTACAAAGATTAGCTGAAGAAGACCCAACCTTTGGTCTTTCAACTAATGAAGAAACTGGTCAAACCATTATTTCTGGTATGGGTGAGTTACACCTGGACATTATCCGCGATCGTTTATTTAGGGAATTTAAGGTAGAAGCTAATGCGGGAAAACCGCAAATTGCTTACAGAGAAACAATCCTTGCCAATTCCGAAGGTGAAGGTAAATTTATTCGTCAGTCTGGTGGTAGAGGTCAGTATGGTCACGCTCTGATAAAGCTCGAGCCCTTGGAGAAAGGAAAAGGTATAGAGTTGGTTAACGAAATTGTTGGTGGTTCTATTCCCAAGGAGTATATTAAGCCAACTTTTCAGGGGATCGAAGAAGCAGCTCTTGGAGGCGTGGTAGCTGGTTTCCAGGTAATCGACTTTAAAGTGACCTTGTATGATGGCTCTTTTCACGATGTTGACTCTTCGGAAATGGCTTTCAAAATGGCAGGAATATTTGCATTCAAGGACGCAATGCAAAAAGCGAACCCAATACTCCTTGAGCCAATAATGAAAGTCGAGGTTTCTACTCCTGACGAATACCAGGGAGAATTGATGGGTGATTTGAACCGCCGACGCGGGCAAATACAAGGCATGGAGTCTCGTGGAAATGTTTGTGTAATTGACTCATTTGTTCCATTAGAAAATATGTTTGGTTATTCTACTGACATGCGCTCTTTGTCTTCTGGGCGTGCAGACTATTCAATGACTCCTTCCCACTTTGAGCAGGTTCCGCAAAACTTGGTACAAGGTATCGTAGAAACAAACGCTAAGGAACCTGTAAGGACATAGACTAATACGATGAACGGACAACGCATACGAATAAAACTACGTGGTTTTGATTATCGTGTTATCGATCAATCAGCTTCTGATATAGTTGATACCGCCAAACGCACTGGTGCTCGCGTAGCTGGCCCTATACCCATGCCGACAAGGATTGAAAGATATACTGTAAATCGATCACCACATGTTGATAAAAAATCCATGGACCAATTTGAACTAAGAACACATAAGCGTCTAATTGACATACTAGAGCCTACTGTTCAAACCGTTGACGAACTTAAAAAGCTTAATTTACCTGCTGGTGTAGAAATCAATATTAACGTATAAATTTTATTAACCCCCTTTAAAGCAGGTTCTCAAAGTATTTATCGCCTGCCGCTTAAAGAATGAATCTAGAAATAATAGGAAAAAAGCTTGGCATGAGCCAAGTATACGACGAAAACAACCAACTTGTTCCAGTAACAATTATTGAGGCGGGTCCGTGTCCAATACTTCAGTTAAAAAGTTTAGACAAGGACGGATATCAAGCCATTCAAATTGGCTTTAATCCGAGAGGTAAAGCTCCAAACAAACCGAATAAGTGTCAAAAAGGTAAAGCGTCGAAAGCCAATGTAGAACCTCAACATATTCTTCAAGAAGTGAGGCTAGATAATGATCACGACTATGAAATTGGTTCTTCATTAACAGTCGAAAATTTCAAAGACATTGAAATGGTTGATATAATTTCAACCACTAAAGGTAAAGGATTCCAGGGTGTCGTAAAGAGATGGAATTTTGCAGGAGGACCAGCATCTCACGGATCTATGTTTCACAGAAGAGGTGGTTCATATGGTTTGTGCCAATGGCCAGGGAGAGTTTTTAAAAACAAGAAAATGCCCGGACATACTGGCACCGTAAAAAGAACTACTCAAAACTTAAAACTAGTTAAAATCCTTCCAGAAAAGAACATACTACTAATCAAAGGCAGTGTACCTGGGAGTAAGGGTACGATTCTGACTATACGTACCGCCAAAAAGTCAAAGCTAGCTAAGTAGATAAGTTATGAAATTAAAACTTTTAAAACTCGATGGGACTGAGGCTGGAGAGCACGAATTATCGAATTTTCCTCAACTTGAAGATGGAAAAGGAGTTGACGCTCTACGCCAAGTAATTTTGGCAGTACGAGCCAATAAAAGGCAGGGAAATGCATCAACAAAACTTCGATCAGAAGTTTCAGGTTCTGGAAAAAAGATTTTTCGGCAAAAAGGTTTAGGTGTAGGAAGAGCTGGCGACAAGCGAGCACCTCAAAGAAGGGGTGGTGGGGTTGTTTTTGGACCACGTCCTCGTTCTTACTCCCAAAAACTGAACAAAAAAGTCCGAAAGCTTGCTTTTCAAAGAGCACTCATTGACCAAGCGGACTCTGATAATTTAATTCTCATTGAGGATTTTACAATAGAAGCTCCCAAGACAAAGCAACTTAACCAGCTCGTAAAAAAAATAGTCCCTGAAAGTCCAAAAACTCTTTTAGTATCTGATCAACATTCAGAAAATATCATTCTTGCTGGACGCAATCTCCCCAATACCTCGCTTAGCAGCGTGCCTGACTTAGGTCCTGTTGATATTTTTCAAGCCGATAAGATTATCTTTTCTGTTAAGGGGATTGAATCTCTTCTTACAAAGCTAGGAAATTCATAATGAAAGAATCAGTTTCAATCCTAAAAGAAGCTCTTTTGACTGAAAAGGCTACCGCACTTTCAGCAAACCTGAATCAATACATATTTTCGGTAGATCGAAAAGCAACGAAAAGGAATATCAAAGATGCTGTCGAAGCAGCATTTGGTGTAACAGTCCTTAAGGTTAACACATCTATTTTAAAACCCAAAAGTAAGCGTGATCGTATGCGTAGAAATAAGCTTGGTCACACTGCTCATGTAAAAAAAGCAATTGTAAAGCTCAAGTCAGGTGACGCAATAGACCTTGCTTAAGATAAATCCTTAGTACCATGCCAATATTACAACAAAAGCCGGTTACTCCTTCGGGAAGATTTTACCTTAAAAACAAAGTTGATCTTGCTAAGAAAAGGCCCGAAAAATCTTTAACTAAGGGTCATCATCGAAAAAAGGGCCGAAACACTTATGGAAGAATTACATCTCGACGTAGGGGTGGAGGGCATAAGCGATTGTACAGGTCAATTGACTTCAGAAGGAATCGATTTGGAGATTTGGCTAAGGTCACATCCATTGAATATGATCCAAATCGCACAGCCCATATAGCCCTTATTCAATATGGCGATGATGAAAAAAGCTACATTCTTTGCCCCGAAGGTTTGAGTGTGGGTGATGAAATTATTAGCTCAGATAAAAAAATTGATTTCAAAGTCGGCAATGCTATGCCTCTTTTACATATGCCTCTCGGCACCAAGGTGCACTGTGTTGAGATGTTACCAGGAGCAGGTGCTAAAATTGCTCGTACTGCGGGCTCCGCTATAAGACTTATTTCAATTGATGGAGATGACGCTTCCCTGAGACTTCCAAGTGGTGAAATTAGATTAGTTAAATCAAAGTGTTTAGCTACTATCGGGGCGGTAGGTAATGGTAGCCACCAAAAATCTACAATTGGAAAAGCAGGAAGAAGCCGTTGGTTAGGAAAGCGCCCAAGGGTTAGAGGTGTTGCTATGAACCCGGTTGATCATCCAATGGGAGGTGGTGAAGGTCGAACATCTGGTGGTGGACATCCAAGTTCTCCTTGGGGGCAGCTTTCAAAGGGCTTTCCAACAAGAAAGAAATCTAAACCTTCTAATTCTCAAATTTTAGTACGACGAAATGGTCGTAGAATCAAATAATTTTTTGATATGACAAGATCGATAAAAAAAGGATTCTATGTTGAGCCTAGCTTAATGAAGAAAGTGGAAAAAGCTCAAAGTAGTGGTGACCGTAAGCCAATAAAAACATGGTCTAGAAAATCAACAATCACACCAGATTTTGTTGGATTAAACTTCACAGTTCATAACGGGAAAGGATTTCTACCTGTCTATGTAACTGAAAATATGGTTGGTCATAAGCTCGGAGAATTTTCCGCAACTCGATCTTTTAAGTCGCACAATCCACATACTCAAAAGTAATTGTCATGCAAGTTAAAGCATATTCAAAGTACGCAAGAATATCCCCTAAGAAAGCTAGGGAAGTTGCTCGGTTACTTCCTGGGCGGAAAGCAGGCGAAGCAGTATCCTTGCTCAAATACATTCCTCGAAAAGCAGCTCGTTTGTTGAGTAAAACATTACAGTCCGCAATGGCTAATGCAGAGAACAACAATAATTTAAACGCGGATGACTTACAGATTGAGGAAGCCATTGTCGAGGATGGACCTGCACTCAAAAGATTCCGTCCATGTGCAAGAGGTTCCGCACATCCATACAAGAAAAGAATGAGCCACTTACGCATAACCCTAAGCGATCAATAATATTATGGGACAAAAAGTAAATCCAATCGGTTTTAGACTCGGAGTACGACGTAATTGGAGTGCTCGCTGGTATGCCAACAAGAATGAATATTCATCTTTTATGGCTGAAGATAATAAGATTCGTAGTTTTTTAGAAAAGAAATTGCGTTATGCTTCTGTTCCCAGAATCGTGATTGAAAGAGCATCTACTCGCACACGAGTTACAATCTGGACGGCTAGACCAGGAATTGTCATTGGAAGAAAGGGGCAAGAATTAGATTCTCTCAAGGATTCTCTTAATAAGACTGTTGGCAAGGACATTAGGTTAGAAATTCAAGAGATTAAAAAACCTGATTTAGTTGCTTCCCTCGTTGCTGAGAATGTTGCCCTCCAACTTGAAAGAAGAATTGCTTTTCGTCGTGCTATGAAAAAAGCAGTTCAAACAACTATGTCAATGGGAGCAGAAGGGATACGAATCCAGTGTGCCGGTCGTTTGGCAGGTGCTGATATCGCGAGAACGGAACAGTTGCGTGAAGGCAGGGTTCCTTTGCATACTCTCCGGGAAAATATTGATTACGGATTAGTTGAAGCCAACACAGTTTACGGGATAATTGGAATCAAGTGTTGGATTTGCTTAAAGGAAGAAGACAAACTCTTTTAAAAAATTAAATCATGCCTAAATTATTACCATCAAGAACTAAATTTCGTAAAACCCATAAAGGGAGAGTACGAGGTGTTGCTTCGAGGGGAAACTCAGTTTCTTTTGGAGAGTTTGGTATACAGTCATTATCTAGAGGAAGGATGACCTCTAACCAAATTGAAGCTGCTCGTGTAGCAATTAACCGTCATTTGAAGCGTAAGGGAAAAGTTTGGATTCGAGTATTTCCTCACAAGCCAGTTACCAAAAAACCTGCGGAAACTAGACAGGGAAAAGGTAAAGGACCTGTAGATCATTGGGTTGCTGTTATTAAACCCGGTCATGTGTTGTTTGAAATTGCAGGATGTTCTCTCTCTTTAGCTCGCGAGGCCTTGGGTTTGGCAGATTCTAAATTACCCTTCCGGTGCCGTTTGGTAACACGCCATAATTCATTCTAGATTGCCATGAAAATGTCTGAAATAAAAGATATGTCACTACCCGAGCTCAATAAAAAGGGCAGAGAGTTGGGTGAAGAGTTACTGAAGTTACAAGTTCGGAAGCAGACCGGTCAGGTTGAAAGGCCCCATGTTATTAAAGAACTGAGAAGAAATCGTGCACGCATATTAACAATGATCAAACATCTTGAGGCAGACAGTCTCTCTAATTCATAATTCCATGACTGAGACAAATACAAGAAACAATCGTAAAGAACTTATTGGAGTAGTTAGGTCCAAGACTGGTGATAAATCTGTAAAAGTAGTTTACGAGTACAAAATACCCCACCCTCTTTACAAGAAGGAAATTCGTCGAAAAACCACCGTTCATGTCCATGACGAAAAAAATGATTCAAATGTTGGTGATAAAGTTAAAATTATGGCTACCCGACCTATCAGTAAATTAAAGAGATGGAGAATTACTGAGGTATTAGAGAAGGCACCTACTGTTTAATTACCATGATACAGTTATTAAGTAGATTAGAAGTTGCTGACAATACCGGAGCCAAAAAAGTTCGGATGATTAGACGTATTGGCCAAAACAAGAAGACTGCATCAGTAGGAGACATTATAGTCTGTCATGTTAAAGAAAGTACAACTGAAGCTTCCGTCAAAAAAGGAACAGTTGTTCGTGCTGTTGTAGTAAGGACAAAGTCTGCTTTACGTCGAGTAGATGGGAGCTACTTAAGATTTGATGAAAATGCAGTGGTTATCGTTAATAATGATGGTACTCCCAAGGGTACCCGCATATTTGGTCCAGTTGCTAGGGAGCTTCGCCAAAAATACATGAAAATTATATCCTTGGCACCCGAAGTTTTGTAAAATGAGTTCTAGATTAAGAAAAGGTGACGAGGTTGTCGTAATCGCTGGAGACGATAAGGGAAGCAAGGGCAAAGTTCTGCAAGTTCTTCGAGAGAAGAACCGCATACTTGTTGAAGGAGTGAACATGACAAAAAAACATGAACGAAAAACCCAAGATAATCCCCAAGGTGCAATAGTTGAAAGAGAAGCCTCCATTCACTATTCAAATGTCAAGAAGGCAGAATAATTAATTTGATATGAGTATTCCAGAACTTAAGTCAACATACCTTAATGATGCGGTTCCTGCATTGAGGAAAGCAATGGGTTATAAGAACATCCATCAAGTGCCCAAAATTGAGAAAGTCGTGATTAATAGCTCTTTTGGTGCTGAAATGGATAAGAATAGCATACAGGAGCTCCGAAAGGATATTGCATCTCTAGCAGGACAGGCCCCAGTCATTGTTAAGGCTAAAATGAGCGTTTCTAACTTCAAGCTAAGACAGGGTATGCCTGTTGGAATAAAGGTCACACTTCGTGGCAATCAAATGTGGGAATTTTTATTGAGACTTATTGCTATTTCCTTACCTAACATCCGAGATTTTCGTGGTGTACCCAGCAAACTTGATGGGCAAGGTAATTATACATTGGGAATTACTGATCACAGCATATTCCCTGAAATTAATGTGGAGAGACAGCGTGTAAACATCGGTATGGACATTTCCATTGTAACGAGTGCTGGTTCTGATGAAGAAGCAACAGAATTACTTAGACTCCTCGGTGTTCCTTTTCGCAAACATTCCTCCTCAGTTGAACAAGCTGCAGCTTAAATACCTCTATAAAATGGCTAAAAAATCTGTTATCTACCGAAATATCAAAAGAGAGCGTCTTGTTGCCCGCTACGCATCCAAAAGAGCCGAGCTTAAAAAAATTCTCGCAGACCCTAAAACTAGCGAAGATGAATTTTACGATGCACAGGCGAAACTTGATAAATTACCCAAAAATTCTTCAGCTGTTAGGTTAGTCAACAGATGTACTTTAACTGGTCGTCCACGTGCAACTATTCGGAAGTTTGGTCTTTCCAGAATCAGCTTTAGGGAGCTTGCCTTACAGGGGAAAATGCCCGGAGTTATCAAGTCTTCCTGGTAGTTTAATTTTCAACACATATTTATACAATGGCTGTACATGACACTATAGGTGATTTTCTAACCGTTATTCGAAATGCAGGTAGTGCAGGAAGACCTTCATGTTTATACCCTCATTCAAAGTTGAGGTCTGGAATAGCTTCAATTCTGAAATCTAGAGGATTTGTAGAAAAATTTGATGAATTGGAATCAGATAAAGGATTGAAGCAAATTGAGATTCACCTCAAGTATGTTAATGGGGAGCATGCAATAAGGGGAATTGCTAGAACAAGTAAACCCGGTAGAAGATCATATTGTGGTTACAGAGATATACCAAATGTTCTTGGAGGACTTGGTATCTCGATACTTAGTACTCCCCAGGGCATTATGGATGATCGTGATGCTAGAAAAAACAAACTTGGCGGTGAGGTTCTCTGCAGCGTTTGGTAGAAATTTTATTATGAGCAGAATTGGAAAACTACCTGTCGAGATACCTTCTGGAGTAAATATTTCTTTAGAAAGCAATACTGTTAGCGTTAAAGGACCTAAAGGTGAATTATCGCAAAGAATTTCTCCCCTTGTATCCGTAAATATTGAAGAAAACACGCTTTCAGTCTCTCAGACTGAAGAAAGCCGAGAGGCCAAAGCTATTTTTGGTACAACCCGCTCGCTTATTGCTAATATGGTTCAAGGAGTAACAGAAAACTTCTCAAAGGATCTACTTATTGAAGGTGTTGGATTTAGGGCGACAGTTAAAGGTAAAGTTATCGATCTTGAGTTGGGTTACTCTCACCCGATCGAGCATCCCATACCTGATGGTGTAGTAGTGACTGTTTCCGACAATGTTAAAATCCATGTCGAGGGACCAGATAAACAGAAAGTCGGTCAACTTGCTGCCGAAATCAAAAGTTATTACCCTGTGGAACCCTACAAAGGCAAGGGAGTGCGCATTGTCGGCGAATATGTCCGAAGGAAAGAAGGAAAGAAATCGGCTTAAAGACTAAAATTATGAATTTGGCAAAAAAAAGAGAATTAGCTCAGAAGCGTAAATGGAGAATTAGGAAGAAAATTATTGGTTCTTCGGCAAGACCCCGTGTTACAATTTGTTTTTCCAATAAGAATATCCATGCTCAATGTATTGATGACGAGAAAGGCCATACATTGGCATCCATTTCTACCAACAATTCGAATTTCAAAACCCTGCTCCCAAATGTTAAAGGTGCACAAGAAATCGGCGATGGATTTGCAGATATTCTTTCCAAGGAAAATATCTCAACTATCGTTTTTGATCGGGCGGGTCGTAAATATCACGGTTGCGTTAAGGCATTTGCGGAGGCTTTAAGGTCTAAAAACATTAAATTCTAGACATGAAAAATAACTCAAAAAAATCTGGTCCCGAATCAGTTGAAAGCACAGAACCTGAACTATTTGAAAAAGTGGTGCACATTAATCGTTGTGCTAAGGTGGTTAAGGGAGGCAGACGATTTAGTTTCGCAGCATTGGTAGTTGTTGGAGATCAATCCGGCAATGTTGGCTTTGGTTATGGGAAGGCCCAAATGGTACCTGACGCGATCCGTAAAGGTACCGACCAAGCAAAGAAAGCTATGCGCCATGTTTCTATTTCAGGAGATACACTTCCTCACCCTGTTTTGGGAACACATGACGGAGGCAAGGTAATGCTAAGACCTGCAAGAGAGGGAACAGGCATTATTGCAGGAGGCGGAGTTCGTGCAGTTCTTGAAGCTGCCGGAGTAAAAAATGTATTATCAAAATCATTAGGCTCAAATAATCAATTGTCTGTTGTTTCTGCGACATTAGACGGGCTTTCACAATTACGTACAGCAAGTCAGATTTCTGAAATCCGCGGTGAAACTGTTCATGGACCCGCATTTACCCAAATTCAGCCTAAAGAGAATGTTAGTTTGGAGACTAAGACAGAATAAACCCTCCTACTTTATTATCATGAAAGAGTCTAATTTACCAAAAGGTTCAAACCGTGAAAAGAAACGACTTGGTCGTGGTGAAGGAAATGGGCACGGCAAGACTTGTTGTCGTGGGCACAAAGGAGCGGGTGCACGGTCCGGTTATTCTTTGCGCCCTGGTTTTGAAGGCGGTCAAATGCCTCTATTCCGAAAATTACCTCAAAGAGGATTTAGTCAGGCAAGATTTAGGAAACCTTGTTCCGTCGTTAATGTGTGTGATCTTGAAAAAATTAAAGGTGACATTGTCGACTCTGACGCATTAAAAGCCGCTGGATTAATTCGCCCAAACACTAAGAGAGTTAAACTTTTAGGAGACGGAGAAATCACTAAGGCACTAAAAGTAAAAGTTGATTTAATCTCTGACTCCGCCAAGGCAAAAATTGAAGCTGCCGGTGGAGAAGTTCAATCAATATAGATCCCATATTTCTTTTGTCTGATGTTGTCTGCCTTCACCAATTCGCTTAAGATACCTGAGCTAAGGCAAAAGATTTTCTTTACGCTTGCTTTACTCTTTATCGCAAGGGTTGGTGCAAACATACCTTTGCCCGGTGTTGATCCTGCTCCAATTAAGGAGTTCTTTGAACTAAGAGAATCCACCAGAAGTGAGTCCGAAGGTAATGACATTCTTGGTTTTTACAATATGTTTACTGGTGGTGCACTACTTAATGGTGCCCTTTTTGCATTGGGTATCATGCCGTATATCAGCGCTTCAATTATTATGCAACTAATGGGAGCCGTATTCCCAACTCTTGCCAGATTACAACAAGAAGGTGAGCCTGGAAGACAGAAAATATCCCAATACACACGTTATTTAACTATCTTCATTTGCTTAGTTCAAGGAGGGCTTTTGGCTGTTGCCCTAAGGGACAGTCCTGGCAGTTTAATTCAAGGATTTAATCCTGCTGAGATTGGACTTGATGGCAACCCTTTGGGGCCAATTGTTATAGCATCTTCTCCAACTTTATTTTTAATCAATACTATTGTATTTTTAACGACTGGCTCTCTTATACTAATGTGGCTTGGTGAACAGATCACACAGAGAGGTATAGGTAATGGCATTTCACTTTTAATTACAGTTGGAATACTTGCTGATTTGCCAAAGGCTTTATCCGACGCATATGCACTTATTTTTCTTGCTCCTGACGGAGATAACTTGGTGATTCTTAAGGGCTTTTTAATGATCGCCCTCTTTTTGATTGTTGTTGCTGGTATAATTTCAGTAACACAAGCTCAGAGAAAAATACCCGTTCAGTACGCTAAGAGAATGGTAGGTCGAAAAGTTTTTGGGGGACAAAGCTCATTTCTTCCTCTCAAAGTAAACTATGCGGGTGTAATGCCAGTTATTTTTGCTAGTGCTATTTTAATGTTTCCTGCACAACTTTTACGAACATTTGGTGCTGCGTTCGAGCAGGATTGGGCTATTGATCTTGCAAATGTCTTCGCTAGCAGGGGTTGGGTTTATTATTTGGTGTATGGTGGACTGATCTTGATTTTCAGTTATTTTTGGGTCTCCATAATGTTTAAACCCGTTCAAATTGCAGATGACTTGAAAAAAAATGGTGGTTATGTTCCCGGAGTTAGGCCAGGTGAGCATACTGCTAAGTTTTTAGATTTTGTTATGACCCGACTTACGCTTGCTGGAGCAATTTTTCTTACAATAATTGCAGTTTTCCCAGATTTTATCTTTCGCACGGCGAATGTTTCTTATAATGTTGCCACCTTTTTTGGAGGTACAGGAATGCTCATTATCGTTGGAGTTGTTTTGGATACGATGAGACAAGTTGAAACATTTTTGCTCCAGAGACACTACGATGGCTTTCTTCGAAAGGGACGAATAAAAGGACGCTCAACCAATACTGGACAAGGAATTGAATCCCTGGAACTTAAAGATTTTGAAGAACAGTGGAGACCCCTGTTATTGATCGCTGGTGGACTGTTTGCATTAGGATTTATCAGTCTGGCAGTAAAAGAATTTATTTTAAATTAGGAGAATATTATTATGGCAAGATTACTAGGAGTAGACATACCCAATCGCAAAAAAGTAGAGTTTTCTCTTCGTTATATCTACGGAGTTGGGCCAACGCGTGCTAAGGAAATTTTAGATGCAGTTGACATTGATCCTGATCGTCGCACACAAGAACTTACCGAGCAGGAACTGAGCCTCATCAGTAATTATATTATCGACAACAAGATAATGGTTGAGGGTGACCTGAGAAGAAATGTAACAAATAATCTTAAGAGACTCCAAAGTATTCGTTGCTACCGTGGATTGAGACATCAAAGAGGTTTACCGGTTAGAGGTCAGCGTACCATTACAAACGCTCGTACCCGTAAGGGCGGAAGAAAAACCGTAGGAGTTGTTAGGAAATAGTTATTTTAAATTATGAGTGAAGATAATTCCAAGAAAGAGGAAGAGAAAGAAGAACCAGTTGAGACTCCTGAGAATACAGTAGTGGAAACAAAAGAAGAAGATTCTGCGGATTTAGAAAGTTCGGCTGAGAAAACCCAAACTCCTGAGAAAAAAGAGGAAACTGCAGCTGATCTTCTCGGTGCAAACATCGAGCAGGTTAAAGTTCGAAAAGCCAAGGGCAGTAAAAATATTTCAACCGGAATTTGTTTCATCGTTGCAACATTCAATAACACAAAAGTTTCTTTTTCCGATATGAAGGGCAATGTTATTTCATGGTCCAGTTCTGGTAAATGTAATTTTCGTGGATCCCGTAAGTCCACTGCATATGCTGCCCAAGTAGTCACCCAAGATGCGGGAAAAGTGGCCATGTCTCATGGCATGAAAGAAGTTGTGGTAAAGGTCAAAGGGCCAGGCATGGGTAGAGATTCCGCAATACGTGCATTGCAAAGTCTTGGCTTTACCGTCTCTACAATCATTGATGTCACACCGGTACCTCATAATGGATGCCGTCCGCCCAAGCGTAGAAGAGTTTAGTAAAGCATTGGTAACTTATATATATTATGTCTAGATACACAGGACCAACAACTCGAATTAATCGCCGTTTTGGAATGGCGATCTTTCCTGCCAATAAGGCTTTTGAAAGAAGAACATACCCTCCAGGTCAACATGGACCAACTTTTCGTAGAAAGGTAAGCGATTACGGAGAGGGTTTACTCGAAAAACAGAAGCTTAGAATGCTCTATTGCCTTACTGAAAAGCAGTTTAGAAACCTTTTTGAAAAAGCAAAGCGTAAGCAAGGGGTAACTGGTGAAGTCTTCCTCACTTTGTTAGAGACAAGATTAGATAATGTTGTTTATCGATTAGGTTTTGCAAAAACTCGTAAGGCTGCCCGACAGTATGTAAACCATGGCCACATATCGGTAAATGGTAAGAAAGTTGATATTCCAAGCTATGCAGTCGCTGTGGGTGATGAAATCGGCGTGCGAGAGAAAACTTCTTCTCGCCAGCTCGCTACCAGAAATCTGGAAGGCTCTCAATATCATCCTTCACCGCCTTGGGTAGATGTAAATGCTGATTCTTTACAGGGTACAGTTTCTCGTTTTCCACAAACTGATGAATTAGAGCAAAGTATCAATGTTCAACTCGTTGTTGAATTTTACAGTCGTTAATTTTATCACCAAAAACACTCAATATTATGGCAACAAGACTAGGAAAGTTTGAATTACCAAATCGATTAGTAAAAGAAGAAGAAACTTCTACTGATACTTATTCGAAGTTTATCGCAGACCCATTTGAATCGGGTTATGGACATACAATAGGCAATGCTTTTCGCCGGGTTCTTCTGAGCTCGATCGAAGGTGCTGCAATATCCTCATTGAAGTTTGAGGGTGTGCAACACGAATTCCAAAGTATGGACGGTGTTGTAGAAGATGTTACAGACATTGTACTTAATCTAAAAAAAGTTTTGGTTATTAGTCACAAGCCTGATGCAGTGACCCTTTCAATTGATGTTGAAAAAGAAGGTGAAATTACGGCGGGTGATATTTCTCCTGCTGAGGGCATAGAAATAATTAACCCTGAACAAATTATTCTGACAACCGATCGAAAACTTCGCATATCTGGCGAGATGGTAGTAACTGTTGGTCGTGGTTTTTGTTTAGGTGAAGACAGTAAGACTGATGATCAGCCAATTGGTATGATCAATGTGGACGCACTTTACAGCCCAGTAAAATTGGTGAAATATGAAGTTCAAAACACTCGTGTTGGCCAAATGACTGACTATGATAAGCTACTGTTGGAAATCACGACCGACGGTCGTATCACTCCCGACGATGCCCTTAAGCAGTCTGCAGCCATTCTACGTCACCATCTCGATGTATTTGATCAAATAAGTGAAGAACAAATTGAGTTCGAGAGTCATTCGAAGGAGGTTAGTGAAGAGCAAAACCGTTTACGAAACCTTCTCAGCATGAGTGTTAATGAGATTGAACTCTCTGTTAGGGCTGCAAATTGCTTAAACAATGCTAACATAACAACTGTCGGAGAATTGGCAACGAAGAGTGAGCCTGAAATGCTCAAATATAGAAACTTTGGAAAAAAGTCCCTAAATGAGATTAAAGCAAAGCTAGAACAGCTTGGTTTGTCATTAGGTATGAAATTTGAAAGTCGCCTTCTCGAGGCGGCAACAAACTAATTTTTCATTACCCTGCTAAGATGAGACATCGTAAACATAATCACCAACTCGGAGTAAAAACAGCCCATAGAAAATCTATGTTGGCTAATTTGTGTTGCTCCCTTATCGAAAATGGCAGGATTAAAACAACCCTTGCCCGAGCTTGTGCCCTTCGCCCTACTATTGAAAAGATCATAACTTTAGCAAAGAAGGCACATCTTTCACAAGATTCTGCCCAAAAGATTCACTATCGAAGATTGGCTATATCAAAACTAAGAAGTAAATCCGCTGCAAAAAAATTATTTGATGAACTAGTCGAACAGTTTACGAAGCGTGAAGGTGGATATACTCGTATCTACAAGCTTGCCTTACCGCGTTTGGGTGATGCATCTGAAATGGCTTTGATTGAGTTCGTTGAGGAGTCAGCTTCTAAAAAGAAGAAAAAGAAAGCGAAAAAATCTTCCAGTCAGTCTGAAAAAAGCAAAGCTGAAGCAGAACAAGTAGCAGTAGAGTCTGAAACCAAGGAAACAGAAGATTCAGAAACTAATGAAGATGAAGTCGTCAGTACCCAAGATGCTGAGCCTGTTGCTGCTGCCGAAGAATCAAGTGAAGATGAAACTAACGAAGCTGAATCAACAGAAGAAGATGTTACCGAAGTCTCCGATGAAGTTCAGTCCACAGCTGAAGAACCTGGTGAAGATGCAGAAGAAGTTTCAAAAGAATCAAAGTAACTTTTCTTATTAAAAGTATATTGGGCAGAAGCTTTCTGCCCGAATAATATCGTTTTTCCTCTTGGAATTATAGATATTGGTTTGAGTTTTTGAAATTAATTTAAAGTAATTATATTTTACGCATCATGCCTCAAACCATCGTAGTCCTTGATTTTGGTTCACAGTATACCCAAGTAATTGCCAGAAGAATTCGGGAAGCAAATGTTTACTCCTGTGTTCTTCCCTATGACTCCAAAATCTCTGAAGTTCGAAAGCATAATCCCGTTGGCATTGTCCTTTCGGGTGGGCCTGCCAGTGTGTTTGCCAAAAATTCCCCAAAACCCAACCCCCAAATATTTAAACTCAATATTCCGATTCTGGGAATCTGCTATGGACTTCAGTTAATGGGAAAAATGTTAGGAGGGGAAGTTAAGTCCAGTGAACTCAGGGAATATGGTAGAGGAACTTTAAAAATTGAAAGAAAGGGAACACTTTTTAGTGGTTTACCAGCAAAACTTTCAGTTTGGAACTCGCATGGAGATTCCCTCGCAAAACTTCCGAAAGGTTTTCGCATCCTTGCAAAAACTGAAAATTCTTCCTTTGCGGCAATTGAAGATCCCGAAAGAAAGTTTTACGGATTACAGTTCCATCCGGAGGTAGAACATTCGGAAAAGGGGAATGAGATTATACTTAACTTTCTCAAGCGTGTTTGTGGATGTAAAGGTGATTGGGATATGGGAGATTTCTTAGAATCTTCCATTAGTGAGATTAGAAAAAAGGTGGGCGATGAAAATGTTATTCTCGGATTGAGTGGTGGTGTGGACTCTTCTGTTGCTGCGGCATTGATTCATAAGGCCATAGGCAACCAACTAACCTGCATTTTTGTTGATAATGGTTTGCTACGGCTTAATGAGAGAGAGCAGGTAAAAACATTATTTCAAAAAAATATCCCAGGTAAGCTTAAGGTAGTAAAAGCAGGACCATTATTTTTAAGAAAGCTCAAGGGTGTAAAGGACCCTGAGAAGAAGAGAAAGATTATTGGGAAAACATTTATTGAAGTTTTTAATAATGAGGTCTCTAGTTTAGGAAAAGTGGATTATCTTGCACAAGGTACACTTTACCCCGATGTTATTGAAAGTGTTCCTGTGGGTGGCAATCCCGCAGCATTAATCAAAAGCCATCATAATGTAGGCGGATTGCCGAAGAGAATGAAATTAAAACTTCTAGAGCCTTTACGTGAGTTATTTAAGGATGAGGTTAGAAATTTAGGGCGTGAACTTGGTTTACCTGAACCTGTGCTAATGCGGCATCCATTCCCGGGACCGGGTCTTGGTGTAAGAGTGGTAGGAGATTTGTCCCAGAATAAACTTCGAGTTCTTCGTGAAGCTGATCACATTTTCATTGAAGAACTCATGAGCCAAAAATTATACCATAAGCTATGGCAGGCTTTTTGCGTATTTTTGCCTGTGAGAAGTGTTGGAGTTATGGGGGATGAAAGAACCTATGAAAATGTTATTTGCCTACGGGCAGTGACAAGTTCAGATGCAATGACGGCAGATTGGGCTCAACTGCCAGATGCATTCCTTAGAAAAGTCTCCAATCGCATAATTAACGAGGTAAAAGGAGCAAATCGTGTGGTGTATGATATTAGTTCAAAGCCTCCTGGAACAATTGAGTGGGAGTAATTCCTTGGCATGCAACTCAAACTTGATTTTAAGGATTATTCACCCACTCTGTTGGGTGAGATAGAGAAGTTTGCGACTTCCTTAAGCCTGGATGATCATATCACTTCAGTGGTATCTGAAATATTACAGGATATTAAAAATAATGGTGATCAGGCATTGCTCGAGAGAACTTTGCTTTATGACAAGGCAAAGTTAAATACGTCTGACCTTCGTGTATCGATAGACGAAATCAATGAAGCACACTCATCTTTACCTGAATCACAAAAAACTGCGATCGAGGAAGCGGTTGCTAATGTGACCCTTTTTCATGAGCAAAACTTACCAAAAAATTGGGAAAGCACTAATTCTCATGGAGCCCTAATCGGAGAAAACTATTATCCAATTCATAGGGTTGGGCTTTATATACCTGGCGGAAATGTGCCTTTAGTTTCAACAGTCATTATGACTGCCACTCTTGCTAAGGTTGCAGGTGTTAATGAAATTGCCGTTACAACGCCACCTAATGCTGACGGGAAAATTGCCAGAGAGCTTCTTGCTGCACTGGGAATTTTAGGTATCGAGGAAGTCTATAAGATTGGTGGTGCACAGGCAGTCGCAGCACTTGGTTTTGGAACCGCTACAATAAATCCGGTCGATAAAATTTTTGGACCAGGCAATGCTTTTGTGAATGAAGCTAAAAGGCAGGTATTCGGGGTTGCGGGAATTGATTTACTTCCTGGTCCAAGTGAAGTGATGGTCATAGCTGATGAATCTGCCGATCCTGCATTTATTGCGGCAGCTTTGATTGCTCAGGCAGAGCATGGATCAGGTAAGGAAAAAATCTACTTAGTTTTTACGGATAGTAGTCAATTTGAAATAATTAATTCAGAAATCAGTATGCAGATTCAAAATCTTTCCCATAGAGATTTGATCGTGGAGATTTTCCAAAAAGGCTTTCTTGCGACTCATGTACGCAATCTCGAAGAAGCAGTATCTGTTGCCAACTTTGTCGCCCCTGAGCATCTTGAGCTCCAGGTGAAGGACGAAAATATTTCTTTTTTACAAAATAATATAAACACCGCAGGTGCATTACTCTTGGGACATTATTCTGCCACAGCACTCGGAGATTTTATTGCTGGCCCCAGTCATGTCTTGCCAACAGGTCGCTCATCAAGGTTCTCCTCAGGTTTAAGAATAGAAGACTTCTTTCGTAGGACTAGTATTATTAGGTATGATAAGGAAAGCCTTCAAAAAGCATCGCAGTCAGCCCTTCTTTTTTCAGAGATGGAAAAACTGGATGGTCATGGGAATTCGATTTCTATCCGTTTGAAGTAGGATTAGGCTCATGAATGATAGCCTCATGAGGTTTGTTCCTCCCGAAATTCTTGCCCGTAAAAGTTACACACCTGGGTTTCAGCCTATTAATGATAAGGGATTGATTAAACTTAATACGAATGAAAACCCATATCCACCGAGCCCTTTGGTTACAAAATCGGTATTAGAGGAAACTAAACGCCTTCAACTTTATCCAGAGCCATTTTCATTGAAACTTCGTAGGCTGATTGCTGAGAAGCAGAATTTGAAAGAGAATCAGGTAATTATAGGGAATGGTTCGGATGACATACTTAATCTTTGTGTTCGTGCTTTTTCTGACACAGGTCGTTCTGTAGGCATGCTTAACCCGAGCTACTCCCTATACCCTACCCTTACTTCTTTGCAGCGCTCCAGTTTGCATTTTATTGAGTTTACGGATGATCAATTTGATCTTCCGACTGAAAAAATCCTTTCATCAGGAGTTAATTTATTTTTTTTAACGAACCCTCATGCACCAAGTGGAGTTGCATTTGACCAATCAAAAATAGTTGAACTGGCGAAGTGTATAAATGCAATCCTTGTGGTAGACGAAGCATATGCAGATTTTGCGAATGATTCTGCCATTCGTTTGCTGTCGGATGTAGATAATCTCATTGTTACCAGGACTTTTTCCAAGTCGTACTCACTTGCGGGCTCAAGAGTAGGATATGCAGTTGCCTCACCTGATCTTATTGATGTCTTGGATAGTGTGCGTGAAGTTTACAATCTTGATCGAATGTCACAAGCTGCAGCATTTGCTGCTTTGAAAGATCAGGAATATTTTGAGAAATGTCTCCAGAAAATTCTTGAAGAAAGAGAAAGATCTTATGAATTTTTTACTTCGCTTGGCTGGCATACAACTGAAAGTCAGGCAAATTTCATTTTTACTGAACCGGTCAAAAAAGGCGGGAAAAGTGGTAAAGAAACCGCCCAATCTTTGTACCAATACTTGGAGAAAAATAACATCTTTGTAAGATATTTTCCGAATCATCGTTTGACCCAATCAAAAATTAGAATCAGTATTGGTACGCAAGAACAGATGAGCACCCTTTTTCAACATATTAAGCAATGGCAGGATGAGAGAAGCTGAAATTACAAGAGATACCAAGGAAACCAAAATTTCATTTAAGCTTAACATTGATGGAAGTGGACGGGCTGATGTTTCAACGGGAATAGCTTTCCTGGATCACATGTTGCAGTTATTTGCGAGGCATGGTTTTGTCGATCTTTCCATCGAAGCAAAAGGTGATATCGAGGTAGACTACCATCATCTCGTTGAGGATATGGGAATCTCTATGGGACAAGCCGTTAAAGAGGCTTTATCTGATAAGGCAGGAATCACGAGGTACGGTTTCTTTGTCCTACCAATGGATGAAACTCTCGTCACCGTCGCTCTAGACATAAGCAATCGTGGATACCTTGTTTATGAGGTTGATTGCCAGAATCCGCAGGTGCGTGACTTTAATATTCATCTTTTTAAAGAATTCTTCCAAGCTTTTGCAAATGAAGTGGCATGTAATCTTCATATCCGTCTCGAATACGGAGATGAGCCCCATCATGTTGCTGAAGCTATCTTTAAGGGCTTTGCGAAAGCACTTGATATGGCCACTAAGCCCGAGCCGAGACTTGAAGGTCAGATTCCTTCCACAAAAGGCACTCTTTCGAAATAATTCGAAAAGTTTCTTTATTCATAATGAAAAAAGTCGGGGTCATTGATTATGGTACCGGTAATTTGTGTAGTGTTGTGAAAGCTTTTGAATTTATTGGTGCTAGTGTTTCTCTTATTAGAACGCCCAACGATTCTTCAAACATTGATGCGTTAGTTTTCCCAGGGCAAGGAACCTTTGATCAGTGTATGGGCAGCCTTGCTAAAACTGGATTGGATGAGTTGATTAAAAATTGGATTAAGTCAGAGAAGCCTTACTTCGGAATCTGTCTCGGTTTACAGGTTTTATTTTCCTCATCTGAGGAGGGTGATAAGCAAGGGCTGGGTATTCATCAAGGGGTTGTAAAAAGATTTTCCCTGGGCCCAAAATATAAGATTCCCCACATGGGCTGGAATTCAATTTATTGGGAAGATGATTTGGATGAGGATTTAATGGAAGACATTGAAAAAGGCGACCAATTTTATTTTGTGCATAGTTATCATGTTTGCGATGTAGAGGGCGATCTACCAACGCTTACATGTTCTTATGGTTATGATTTTATTAGTGGAATAAGATTTGGAAATAGTATTGCTACTCAATTCCATCCAGAAAAGAGCCAAGAAAAAGGTTTAAGATTATACAGGAACTTTCTTGAAAAAGTGGTCTAAGATTGGCACAAAGGAAGATTAATCCCCAAACTAGTCTACCCCATGTCTAATCAAGCAACCCTAACTATCGGCGATAAAGATTTTCCTCTTAATGTACTTGTGGGGACGGAAAATGAGCATGCCTTGGATATAAGTACTTTACGCAAGAACAGTAAATATATCACCTTTGATGATGGCTACGGTAATACCGGTTCCTGTGAAAGCGAAATTACTTTTATCGATGGAGATAAAGGCATACTTAGATACCGTGGTTTTGATATCGCTGAGCTTGCTGAAAAATCAAACTTTTTGGAATCCTGCCTCCTTCTTTTCAATGGGGAACTGCCTAGTGCCGCTCAATTGGAGCAATTTACAAATAAGGTGCTTTCTAAATCATCTTTGCCAACTTCTGTTGAGCAGGTAATTGATACAATGTCCGGTTCCACCCATCCTATGGGTGTTTTAAGTTCAGCACTACAAGCATTAGGAGGGTGTTACCCTGATCTTTCTACCAATACACGACCAGCAGACATTGATTCATTTGACGAAGCAGCCTCTGTTATCGTTGCAGCTATTCCAGTAATTGCTGCTAAGACACTTCGTGCATCCAATGGAGAAAGCTTGCCGGAGGCTCAAAGTAATTTCTCTTACAGCGAGAATTTTCTCCACATGATGTTCGGAAATGCTGGCGGTGAGGCCATTGATTCTGCAGTGAGTAAAGCGCTCGATCTTATTTTTCTTTTGCATGCAGATCATGAGCAAAATTGCTCAACATCCACCTGCCGAATGATTGCATCTGGTGGTGCGAACGCTTTTGCTTCTCTATCCGGTGCAGTATCTGCCTTGTGGGGTCCATTGCATGGTGGAGCCAACATGGCAGTTATCAATATGCTCAATGAAATTCACTCGTCAGGAGATGATGGAAGCCAATTCATTCAATCCGCAAAAGAAGGTAAATCTCGATTGATGGGCTTTGGGCACAGGGTTTATCGTAATTATGATCCGCGTGCGAAAATCCTTAAGAGTGCCTGTGATCAAGCATTGGAGGCGCTTGGGGTTGAAAGTCCCATTCTTGATATTGCGAGGAATCTTGAAAAGTCCGCCTTACAGGATGAATATTTTATTGCTCGCAAGCTTTATCCCAATGTTGATTTTTATAGCGGTATAATTTTGCAGGCAATGGGTTTCCCCACTAATATGTTTACTGTATTGTTTGCACTCGGTAGGGCACCAGGATGGCTGTCGCATTGGAAAGAAATTGCATCTAAAGGAAAGCGAATTCACCGCCCTAGACAGATTTATCAAGGGTCAACATTGCGCTCATATGTCGAACTAGACGCAAGATAAGTCTAACTGAATTTATTTTGGGGTATGAGCAAGATATTGTTCTGTAGTAAGCCCGGTAAACTTCTTAATTCCTCTATCTAGGTGGAACAATGTGTACAGCATTATCAAAATAATCGGAACACTTATTATCAGAAAACTCAATCCCATCATCTGGCCAACTTCTTCATTATAAGCAATTTTATTGATACTAGGTTCAGTTACCACTATCGTTCTTGCCAGAACAAAATTTAGAATGGCACTGATAGTAAAAGCCAGTGCCATCAACCAGGTACAATTTACCAGAAGCCTGTCAAACTTTTCCTTTGTTCCAAATTCATCCAGTTTCTGATCTACCAAAGAAACCTTTATGATTTCAGGATTATATAAAATTAATCTGACGAGGGGCTTTTTTGTTTTAAGAGTAATGATTACCGCCAAGCCAAGAATAGTCGGAATAGCTGTTTCCTTAATTACAAACATTTGGACTGTACCCCCCGGTACTAGGCCAATACCACCAGTTAACAAAACACTAATAATCCCAAGAATGGAAAACAAATTCCATTTCCTTCTTCGAATTAAATCAAAGGTTCCATAGAATATAGGGAAGGATAAAGCTAAAATTAAGATGATAGCACCCACAAGGCTCGAGGTTGGTGTTGAAGAGAATCTTTCCGACAATATTTCCCCAAACCAGTTGTCACCCTTGATTAAGATCATCATCGGCAGGATAAAATTAAACCCCATACTCAGAAACGTATTTTCACGCACTGGATTATCTGCCATCCTAGAATTGATGTTCATAAGTACATCATATGAATTCTTTTTGAGAAGTCTCTAATATTCTAATGAGTCATTCAGTCAAATGCCTAATATCAGCTGGTCCAACTAGAGAATGGATTGATTCTGTAAGATATATTTCCAATCCATCAACGGGTAAGATGGGGTATGCATTGGCTAGTAGTGCTAAATCAAAGAAGTTTGAAGTTACTTTGGTAAGCGGACCGGTTGGAGTTGAGCCACCTGCAGGCGTAAAATTTTTCTCTGTGGAATCTGCAATTCAGATGCATGATGTTCTTCTAAGGGAAATGATTGATGCAGATCTGATTATAATGAGTGCTGCAGTATCTGACCATCGACCAGAATATTTAGGAGCAGAAAAAGTGAAAAAAAATGATTTTCCATCCCAATTAAAATTAATCAGGAACCCAGATATTTTATCTGAAATTGGTAAGACAAAGCGTTCTAACCAAACAGTAGTAGGATTTGCTGCAGAAACCTCCAACTTGTTAGAGAATGGGAGAAAAAAATTAATATCAAAAAACTTGGATTGGGTTGTGATCAATGATGTTTCAAAGAAAGGCAGAGGCTTCGGTACAGATACAAATGAAGTAACATTATTGTCTAAATCAAATAAATGTCATACCATACCTTTTGGTAGCAAGATGGAAGTAGCAACCGGTATTCTCAATAAAGTATGGAATTAAGTGGCAAAAATTACCAAGGCCCACTTGACCGAGTTTTAGGTCGCATTGATGACTTAGATGAAATTAACCTGGGAATACTCGTTCAAAAACTAGCTCGGGAAAGAAAGTTATTGGAATCAGTTTTCGATGTTATTCGTGACGGTGTCTTAGTTCTGGACGACAAAGGCTTTCTGACATACTCGAACCAACAGGGACGTACACTTATTGGAATAAAAGAAAAGCAACATGATAAGGTAAATATTCGAAAAGTTTCCCCGGAAGTAGCACATGCACTTGGATTAGATATGACTCAAGATAATCATTATCCCGAGGTTGTAATGAGGGAAATGCAAATAACTTATCCAGAAAAAAGGCATCTGAGAATATATGCAGTGCCTATAGAAAAGTCCGACTCAAAGGAGGAAAAACATGAAAAAGTTGGTCTCGCTGTAGTGATGACGGATGTAACGGAAGAATTAGATGATATAAATGCAAAAATAGAAAGTGAGAAAGTTTCAAGTATTATGGACCTAGCAGCTGGAGTTGCTCATGAGCTAGGAAACCCACTAAATTCGATTAACATACACCTTCAACTTCTAAAGAGAAATTTTCAGCCTTCTTCCAATGAAAATGCCAAATCCAAAAAGTCATTAGACTCATGTATAAAAGAAGTCAAAAGGCTGGATGGTATTATCTCTCATTTCCTTAAGGCGATACGCCCCTCTGACCCTGATTTTAAAAAAATTAAATTACTGGATGTAATTGGAGAAATTTTGCGTCTTAGAGAAAAGGAATTAAACGCCAAAAAGATTTCTGTTAGCATGGAAGCCGGTGTTAGAGAACCAATGATTCACGCAGATGCAGAGCAAATTAAGCAGGTATTTTTCAATGTAATTGGAAATGCTTTGGATGCAGTAGGAGAAAAATCCGAGATAAGAATTATTACTGGGATTGATGACAAATATGTTTTTGCAAAAGTTGTTGATCAAGGATGTGGAATAAAAAAAGAGAACATTTCAAGGGTCATTGAACCATATTTTACAACCAAGAAAACAGGTCACGGAATTGGAATGATGATTGTTCACCGGATAATGCGAGATCATGGTGGAGAAGTTGGAATCGACAGTAAAGAAGGATCGGGTACGATTGTAACTTTAAATTTCCCCAGAAAATCCATTCGTCGCACAATGCTTGAAAGTACGAACCAAAGTAATAATAACTAGTATATGAAGCCAAATCTCCTAATTGTGGATGACGAAGAGCATACTCGGGAAGGGCTTGAATTAGCTTTGGAAGATAAGTTTGAAGTTTTTTTAGCATCTAGTGCGGAAGAAGCATTTAATGCTATGGAGGCCGAGATTTTTGAAGTTGTACTTACTGATCTTAGGATGTCAGGAGACTCAGGAATGAGTGTGATTGATTATGCAATCAAGCACAGTCAGAATGCAATTTGCATTATGATGACTGCCTATGGTGAGGTTGACCTTGCTGTTGAAGCTATGAAGCGCGGAGCTTTTGATTTTCTTTCTAAGCCTGTTAATCTTGAAAAGTTGGAACTCTTAATTATGCGAGGCTTAAATGAAAAAAAGCTGCAAAAAGAAAATCATGATCTGCATAAGAGATTGGACAAAACATACAGTTTTGACGGGATACTGGGGAAGTCATCTACCCTTGAAAAAGTACTCGAACAAGTACAATTGGTGGGACCATCAAAAGCAACTGTCCTTGTTACTGGAGAAACTGGAACCGGAAAAGAATTAATTGCCCAGGCAATTCATCAGAATAGCGATCGAGCCAGAGGTCCATTTGTACCAGTACATTGTGCGGCACTTCCCTCCAATCTTCTTGAGAGTGAATTATTTGGACATGAAAAAGGTGCTTTTACCGGGGCAATTGAAAAAAGAATAGGCCGTTTTGAATCTGCTCAAAAGGGCACTCTGTTTTTAGATGAGATTGGTGAGATAGATGCATCTACTCAAGTTAAACTACTTAGGTTTCTTGAATCTAAATGCATAGAGAGACTGGGAAGTGCTAATGTTATCGAACTTGATGTTCGCTTAGTCTGTGCAACCAATCGTGATCTACGCAAGATGGTGTCAAAAGGTGAATTCCGTGAAGACCTTTTCTACCGGATGAATGTGGTTACAGTGCATTTGCCTCCTTTACGAGAGAGAGGAGGAGATGTTTCTTTATTGCTTAATCATTTCCTAAAATTTTTTGCGAAAGAAAATGGCTTCGATGTTCCTGTATTGAACCGTGAGGCATTGGAAATTCTTGAGAAATATTCTTGGCCGGGCAATGTTCGCGAATTGAAGAATTTTTGCGAAAACCTAGTTGTTTTAAAACGAGGCCTAGAAATTTCTCCATATGATTTGGATATCCGTTTTTCATCTAGTGCTACAGGCACAGATCCAAACACTGAAGGAACTGATCTGATTGCCACTTCTTTATCTGTGGAAGAAAACGAAAAACGAATTCTTAGAAATGCTTTGGTTCAGTCTGATGGAAATCGTACTAAAGCTGCCAAATTAATGGGTATAAGCAGAAGAACTCTACACAGAAAGCTCGAAAAGTGGCCTGAGCTTGACCATAAATAAGAAATGATGGCTGCTCGGGCTGGATTCGAACCAGCGACCAAGTGGTTAACAGCCACCTGCTCTGCCACTGAGCTACCGAGCAACAATATATATATAATGAATAATCCTGAGCCTGCTGTCAATCCAGAGCCGAGCGGGGAAAGAGTCAGCTTGATCAGAAATTAAACTCCAATCCGAGTGTAGCAATTCTTGGAGCACCAGCCCTTAAGCCTTCTGGCATATCGCTGGAAGCGTAGATTTCATCGGTTATGTTAGTTATTTTAGAAAAGATACTCGCACCCTCAGAAAGTTTATATGAGGCAGACCAGTCTAGAACACCATAATCGTCAATAATTGTATTGTTCACTGCATTTACAAAGACATCATCTTGCCAGTGATAATTGAGAAATGTGGCAAGTTTTTCGAAAACCACACCTGCCCGTATGTTGTACTGAATTTCAGGTACATAGGGGATTTTATTGCCAGGTTCCCCCCCTGTGTAGCGATCTTTAGCATGTATACCTGTTGAGGTTTCGAATTCAGCATTTGTAAAAGTCGAAGCAATGGTAATGGGCAAAGAGAAAGAACCACCATCATTGAAGTCTTTCGATAAGAGTAACTCGACTCCATCAATTAATGCCTCCCCAATATTTGTGGCATTATCACCCAAACCACTTGCAAGTGAAGGTACAGCGATCATGTCTTTTATTTTGGTTCTGAAATAGGCTATTTCGTAGCTTATTTCTGATATTGAACCACGCGACCCAATTTCCAGCCCCAAGGATTTTTCCTCTTCCAGTCCGCTTGCACCATTATACCCTGGAAGTGCATGACCTTGGTGCACCCCTCCAAATAGAAGGTGGGAATCGAATTCATAACTGCCTCCCAAGCCAATTAAAGTGTCAGAAAGAGTTCTACTTTCAGAATTGTAGGAATATTCTACTCTTGTGTATCTAATGCCGGGTGATAGAGAAAATTGTCCCAAAGAAATGGTATCCGTCAGAAAACTCTCCCAAGCTTTGGAGATACGATCCTTACCGTTTCCCTTACTCCCATTGATTGTGGAATCATAGGACAATGCCGCGTTCGTATTCCCACTATTCGCTACATTGTATATGTCTTCCGTATAATCTTTGTAGGTGTAATGGTCTTTAGTATATCGACCTCCCAGTTCAAAATTATGATGTTGCCATTCTTTTTGGAGAGATACCTGAAATCCTGTGTTCTTATAATTGCGATCATTATGCTTATATCTTACCTGTCCACTTCCATCGTAAGTTGCCGTTTCATTCATGTCTCCAGAACCTCTAAGAATATTTATAATATTGATATTATCGAATGCACCCTGCCCTACTGAGACCCAATCCTCGAAACTGTTATTGGCAGAATTAAATACTCTAATTTTATCAACCTTGTACCAATCCCGATCAAATTCGTTATGAAATACAGTTGCTTTGAGTGAGGTATCTTCATCAATTGCTTTCAGGTATCTGAGATAATACCTTGTCTGTTCAGAGTCCATATTATCGAGCTTTGTGTTGTGATACCTTTGATAGGGATTAGAGGTAAAATCTTCCTGACTTAGCCCAATATAACTTACATCAGCATCCAGATCCGTTCTACCAACCTTTGCCTCTAGGTAATTACCTTCGCCAAACTCATATCCTAATTTAAGGGTGAGGTCATTCTTAGCCATGGGAGCATTTCCGCCACCTGCATTTCCGAGAGGATTGATTGTTTTGAAACCATCGCTTCGATGATCGAAAATTTCAATGAGATAACCTAGAGTTCCTTTTCCTAAATTAGTTTTTCCTCCTGAATGAGCATGGGCAACTCTTTCATTAAATTCTCCGTAAGTAGTGCGCAGATGTAAAGATTGTTTATCGGGAATTGGAGTTGAGATATAATTAATAATACCACCGGTAGTATTAGGTCCGTATTTTAACTGACTGGTACCCTTAAGGATTTCAAATCCTGACATTCTTCCGGCAGTTGGAGAATAATACGCTGCTGGGTCTGAGAATGGAGAAGGTGAAGCTGGGATACCATCTTCCATGATAGTGACTTTTGCTGAACGAAGTGGATCAACACCGCGAAGACTGATATTGGGAAATAAACCATACCCTTCTTCAGCACGAAGATATACTCCGGGCACTTCTCTGAAGATTTCATTCACATCAGTATGATAAAAAACTTCCAGATTAGTTGAATCTAAGACGCTGCCAGTACCTTCAAGTTTTGGGACATCTTCTTTAGACCCAATCACAGAAAAAGGTTCTAAATAATCTATTTGCTTCTCATTATTTTGGGCAAAAGAGGAGAGGCAAAAAAGAGTGGACAAGATACATCTGAGCACAAATAACTTTCAAAAAAAAAAAGGCCCTACCTCAACATTAAAAGTGAGGTAGGGCCAAAAGACCTTCTGTAGATAGTGTTGCCCCCACTGTCTACTAAAAACAAGTTATTTTACGCTCTTTCGGATAACCTGAAACAAACAAACTAGGTCTTTAAATTTTTTG
>JAYZJX010000018.1:0-8236 GCA_036164015.1 Verrucomicrobiota bacterium
CACGAGACATGCACGACACATCTGATCGAGGAAAAGAAGGTCTTTCGATGCTGGGGAAAACGCAACGCGACTGGTTGTTGAAATCGATGAAGGAAAGCGATGCCGATTTCTTCTTTGTGATCTCTTCCGTGCCCTTCATGATTCCCCACAGTGGCGCAGGAGGATTTGAAGCAGCGGCCAACAAGGAAGAAGCATGGACCGCCTTCTTTGACGAACGGGAAATACTCATCAAGGAGTGGGAAAAGATGGGTAAAAAGGTTTTCGTAATGACAGGAGACCTGCACAACAGCTTTGCGATCAAGATCACCGATAATGTCTGGGAATTTTGCTGTGGGCCTCATAATAGCGTGAATCATGTACCCAAGAATGATGAAATGGACCGTCCAGCCACTGGGAAATATAAATTTGGTCCCAGGGAATGTGACATTCGCTGGAGTAGCTACATCCTACCAGATCTAGAACGAATGGAACGGCTTTATCCTTATTATGCCGTAGTCAAAGTAAACAATGTCTACAACATGCCCAAAAAACTGGGAGATAAACGCTGGGTCGCCTACCCTCACCCGCAGGTTGTGTTTCAGTACTACAACGGCAACACCGGAGAACTCGAATACGCAGAGTCTATTTCGACCTCAAGATAAGTGCTTATTTCTGGATCAATTCATGGATTGATTCCACAGGTATACAATTCTTGACCACCATTTGCAGGTTTTCTTTTTTGCCGTTCTCTACGCTGTAGTAAATGGAACTGGTTGATGACACCACACCCACAACCTGCCCCTTGCGATTAAAAACTGGGGCCCCACTTGAACCCTTAGCATAGTCAGCGGTAATAGACATCCTGCGACCGTGTTTTCGATTATTATCCATAATCATATTATAACGGGAGACCATACCCCTTGTCATGGTGTACAATTTTCTATTCGGATGACTGATTACCCAGACATCCGCTCCCACCCTTGCGGGCTTACCAATAGCCATTGGAATTAAATTGGCATCCCGTAACTTTAAAATGGCAAGATCGTCTTCCTGATTGGCAGCGAGAACTTTTTCAACTCCATAAACGGTACCCTCAGCATCCATAGCTCCCAGAATTTCTCCTTCATCTTTTTCCAACACGTGATGATTGGTTACGATAATACCATCTTGTCCAATAGCGAAAGCAGAAGCCATTGAGGTATGCCATTTGGAACATTTCCCACAATTATATAGCCTGCCCATTACTAAAACAGATTTAGATACCTGATCGTAAAGCTTGTTGGGTGAAACGGAGTGGATTGGAATCTCTCCGAGCACAACCTTGGAATGCTTTTGAGTAAGTTGTATTTTCAAATCGGCGAGACGAACCGATTGATTGCCTTCCAATAATTTTTCCAATCCTTTTTGGAAATCGGAACTGAGCTTTAAATCATTGAAATATTTTGGTTGGGCAACCAGCGAAACCGATGCAAGAAAGGAAAGAAAAATTAGAATGGAGGAGGAAAATTTACACATAGTACCATAACGAAGATGACTTTGAAATTGGTCAACCTATTCCTTAACCGCTTTATATTTACCCTCGATATGTAAAGTGTCCCCAATCAATTTGTGAACCAAATTTCCTTCCAAAACAAATTCATTTTCAGATTTGGAAATACAGCGGCGTTTCCAAATCACATCCTTTCCCAGACGAAGAGTGACCTGACCGTCTTCGGCAATCTCTCGGGTGTACCCGTTCAAATACTTCCAAAGGCCCAAAGCGGGGTGGCCCTTTAAATGAACGGGAGTGGGCGGAACAAATTCAGGAATTACAGTCTGATCCTCGATCGATGAGAGCTTTCGTAAACGGATATTCTTAAACTCAATGGGGGCACCCTCTGATTCGAGACATAAATAACCGGATGCAGGGCTGATCGAATCTCCTCCGGAAACTTCTTCCCCATTCACCCACAGCCGAACTTCGCCATCGACAGCCCGAACATAATAATGATTCCACTGGTTGATTCCTTTGGTGGTTTCCTTGCTGGGAAAACTTCGCTTACCATTGGGTGCGACCGGCGGAAAGGGTTTCATCTTAACCGGACCGACTGGAAAGACATCCCCGTGACTGGTGAACCAGTCGGCCGGTTTTTTGTGTCTCTGCGTGTAAACCTCCGCATATCCCAGGTCCAGAACCTGCACCTCGATACCATGGGGTAACCGACCATGACCTGCAGCAAGTTTTGCGATACTTTGAGGCGTGGCCCAGACAAAGACTCCGGAGTTTCCACCCTTTCTTTTGTGCATCCATTGCAAAAGTAGCTCAAAATTCTCGAGAGGCTCCCGATAGCGAATCACTCCAGTGGGCCGGCCGTTGCAGTAAGCATGGCCTTGTTCCCATTTCCAAGTATCCGGATTGCAGTTAACATTTACAAAATCCTCGCCGGTCAAAACTTCCCACCCAGGTTCCTTTCCGGTTGGTGGAACAGGTTCATCCAGATTGGCCTGAATTGAGTCATTTACCTGAGCACCTGTAGTCTGCATATAGGCGGCTAGGTTGGCGAGATCCTGATCCGAAAGACCCATTTCAGATGCACTTGGCATCCATGAATCCTCCAGATATTCCACCCGTGCACCAGCCCGTCGAAACAGAATCTTACGGGTATCCCCACCCATAATCTTGAGTTTGAGGGAACCGGCATGCCAACTGTAATTGGAAAGCAAACCCTCGGCAGTGGTTTTGTTCCGTTTAGAAGTGAGCCGGACGGGCTTGTCATACCCATGAGCCAACTTTTCATCCGGATATACGATAGCCCGAATAATTTCTTCGACAGTACGCTCTTTTCCCCAATGAGTAAGATCAGGCCCGAACCCCACGCCCACTCCTTCAATCTTATGACAGATATAACACTTCGCCGCAGCCGTCTTTCCGACTACGGGGTCTCCCTTGAGTTTGGCAATTTCAACTGGTTCCGAAACTTTCGTAATTTGTCCGAGCTGTTGTGGAACCAGATAGCTGTCTTCCATCATTTCACCCTCTAAGTTATTCAGATCTTTCTCAATAATTTCGTCCACTGTAATTTGGTAATAGTCTTCCTCAAATGCAGGTAGACTTGCCAGAGAGCGTAATTTCTTAATACGGTCGGTACGCTCCTGATCATTGCGAAAACTAGCAAAAGCCATAGCAAGAAATCGAAATTCATCAACCGGGGGTTCCTGGGAACGAATGCACTCGTCCAAAGCATCGACAGCTTTGGGAGTATGAAGACGCCAAGCAAGGTTCTTGGCTTTCCAGCGCCATTTTACTGGGTTTGGATAACGGACTGATACAAGATGATTGTAGACCTGCTTTTCCTTCCCATGGCAGGCTATACCCAAGGCCTCGAGGTAGTAACGGTTTCTACCGTCGTAGCCATCTATCAGGTTTTTAAGAATGGAACGGCAATCATCGAAAGGAACGCCACGAAGACTAACTGCAATTTCTCTCCGCAAATGTAAATTCCCAGAGTCTGCGTATTTTTTTGCCCGGGCCAGGGTACCCTTTGGATCAGCATGGCGAAGAGCACGGTATGCCACGACCTGTAATTTTTTATTTTCTTCGTTCTCGAGAAACTTTTCGACCACTTGGCTGTCTCCTATCTGAGCAAGTATCCATAAGGTACGAGCCTCAAGTACTGGGTTGTCTTTCACTTCCACAAGAAAATCTTGGAGTTGTTTAAATGCGTCCTTTCCTTTTTTCGAAAGAAGATAGGCGGCGTGCGACCGAACATTGACGGCAGGATTCTTCAGTGCATCGATTTGCCCGGAAGTTTTGGAAAAGTCTATCTTAGGGAGTGTAAGCTTTTTATCACCTTTTCGGGTAATGCGATAAATACTGCCACTCACCTGATTGGTGCCCCGGCTGGTATCATTATAAAAATCGGAAAGGAAAAGGGATCCATCCGGAGCCAGAGCCAAGTCGGTGGGTAAAAAGAATTCACCTTTCATATCATCCTTCAGCCGAATAAAGGATCGATTTTTTCCCATTTCAATGTGGGCAAGCTTCCATTCAGGCCTTACTGCCATCACTTCCTTACGCACCATGCAGGAAACCAAGTAGGTCCCGGCCAAACCCAAAGTATCATCTTCGATCAGAAGATTTCCGGTGGGAGAACCCGCCCCGTAAATCGTACCCGGAGGAAAAGCACCGGGATAATTTTCCCGCCAGTGAGACTTGGAAAACCGTCGACTTTTGCTCCAACCGGATGGTTCTTCCCAAGTCTTGGCGACTTCTTCCCAGGATCGGCTTCCATCGGTAAGATCCGCGTAACCCATATTGGCATATTCCATCACCCAACTAACCCGGGCATGAGCGGGATCATCATTGTCACTTTGGTAATGATCTCCAAAAGATGTAATAAATAAATCATGAGGGTTCCGCATATTTTCACCTGTTGGGGACAAACCAGTACCATCGGGATTAATCCGCATACTCATTCCTCCCACATAGACTTCACCATCTGAACTCTTTTTACCAATGCCATCAGTGTAGCCGTAATAACAACCGGAAATAAAATGCCTGCCATCCTTGGTTTTGATATCGGCACCACGATTACCGTAGGAAAAATGCCATTGACCACTGGGTGCCCCCACCACTGCATGCAGGGTATGATCATGATTCGCATCCCGAAAACCGGTGAGCAATACTTCCCGCTGATCAATTTCGGGCTCAAACAACTGGTTGCGGTTCACATCGGTGTAGACAATGATTGAGGGAGTCGAAGAGAGTACGATCCGATTATCAAAAACGGCTATCCCCAAAGGTGCATGACGAATCTCCTTCTCGGTAACGAACACTTTGGAGGAATCTGCCTGGCCATCCCAGTCTGAATCCTCAAGAACAATAATCGACCTACCCTCATCCACACGACGACCACGCTGATAATCTATACCTTCTGTTAGCCACAACCTACCTTCGGCATCAAAGTCCATGGCCACCGGAGAATAAATCATGGGCGAACGGGCCCAAAGCTCAATCGAGAGGTTGGAATCATCCAATTGAAATGCCTCCACCGGAACGCCTTCCACAGGCCGTTCAACGCGGGCGAAAGATTCGCGATCAGGAATAGCTTCCAAATTAAACCAGATACCAGACAGAATAAAAATGGTGACTAGAGATGAAACAGAGCGAGGAATCATGAATTAAAGCTTAAATAAATTTAGTTTCCTTCCAAGGTTTGAAAATGAAAACCGAAAAATTTTTTAGCTTAAGAATCGTTCCTTTTCTCCCGCCGAAGGAATTCGACAGGTCTCCTTTCGACCAAAAATTCGATATCGATTACTTGCCACAATGGAATAAAAAAAATCCCTGATAAAAAAGGGAATTAACCAAAAGACCCAGCATACCTGCCAGATTCCACCGAAATCTCTCAATATTCGGAGGACGGCACCAGACTTGGTGTATTTTCGTCCATGGCAGATATAGACAATGCTTTTCAATTCGGATGTTTGCTCAGGGGCCACCTGACTGGCATACTCTCCCTGCAAAGGTGCAAACCTGAAAGAACCTTTGGGATCTCTTTTCAATATAAAATCAACCCAAGCATTGCAGAGTCCACATATTCCATCGAATAAAATAACCCTTGGATGATTTTCGCTCATAGAAGAGATTGTAATCGAAAAGTATACCTAGACAATGGTATATAAAAAATATGAAAGCCCTCGTATATCAAGAGCCCTGGAAGATGAGCATGCAGGATTTGCCAAGGCCTGTCCTTCAACCTGGTGAAGTACTGATCAAAATGGAATCCGTAGGTATCTGCGGAAGTGATGTACATGGTTTCACCGGTGAGAGTGGACGCCGGGCCCCGGGGATGGTGATGGGGCATGAAGTGGTGGGCAGAATTGTCGAAACTACCCCGGATGTCACGACCCCGAAGCTAGGTCAACGGGTGACTGTATTTAATGTACTTTCCGAACAAGCCCCTATCCCTGAAGAAGGAGACCCCAGTTTTTTAAACAAGCGGGTTGTCGGCGTAAACCTCGGAACCCGAGGCGCCATGGCTGAATATCTTGCGATTCCCTCAGCCAACGCAATTCCCGCATCGGAGGAGATCGCTGCTGAAGTCAGCGTCTTGGCAGAACCAGTAGCAGTCGCTCTGCATGGATTCCACAGACTCGCGGAAAAATCCATCAAGCCTCTTAAAATTGTCATCATTGGTTCAGGAACCATCGGGCTATGCTGTTTGCTCATGGCCAAGTCCCTTGGCTTCAAAGATGTGACTGTTGTTGACCTGATTTCAGACAAATTAGAAAGGGCGAAGAATTTTGGTGGAAATACTTTGCTGATTGAAATGAACTCAACCCCGGATGATGTGGCGGGAAAAATCAAAGAAAAGCTAGGTGTCTATCCGGACTTGGTTATAGATGCAGTCGGAGTTAAAGCTTCATTTGATCAAGCATTTCAAATGGTCAGTGAAAAAGGCAACATTCTGCTTATTGGTAATTTGGCAAAATCAGTGGAGTTACCCCTTCAGGACTTAGTTTCGAAAGAGATATCCCTGGTTGGCACTTATGGGTTCGACCTGAAAGCCTTCCGGCAAGCGGTGGAAACTCTTCCAGAATTTAAAGATCAGTTGCAAACATTTATCGAGGGTCATTGCACCCTCGAAGAAACTCCGGAGGTCATGACGGCTTTGGCCAAAGGGGAAAGAAAAGCACTGAAAATCGTTATTGATTTCGAATAATTCATATAGATTTGCAAAAAATATTTTTGTTCCAACATGCCAGGTGCCGTTGACTTAGGGAACTGAACGGATATTTTAAACCTCTTTTGAAGGCTTTATTTACATTAAATTATTTTTTCAGAGTAGGACTCTCCCTGCTCGCGTCCCTGGTCTCAATCAGTGGGCAACCTGAGGGCATGAAAGCAATCTTTCAAAAGGCGGAAAATCATTGGGCATTTCAACCGATTGAAGATCCCAAAATTCCGAAATTCGGACTCCATAACCCGATCGACGCTTTTGTGAAACAAAGCCTTCGGGAGCAATCTCTTGACTTCGCCAAACCAGCAAATCGCGAAACCATGATTCGTCGTCTCTATCATGATCTGCTTGGGCTAAAGCCAACCTACGAAGAGATCACAGAATTCATCGAAGACACGAATCCAAGAGCCTTTGCCAACTTAGTTGATCAGCTACTTGCATCTCCACGCTATGGAGAAAGATGGGGCAGGCATTGGCTTGATGTTGCACGCTATGCGGACACAAAGGGATATCTTGCAGGTGGAGAGAGCCGGGCGTATCCCTACGCTTACACCTACCGGGACTGGGTAATCAAAGCATTAAACAACGATCTTCCTTATGACCAATTTATCCGTCAACAACTTGCCGCCGATTTCCTGTCCGAACAGCCCAATGATGGTGACCTCGCCGCACTTGGCTTTCTCACGGCAGGTCCAGTTTTTTTAAACCGCAAGCAGTTAATTATCGACGACCAAATCGATTTGGTAACCCGTGGACTCATGGGCTTCACGGTCGCCTGTGCCCGATGCCACGATCATTTTCATGATCCTGTTCCAACGGCCGATTATTACTCACTATACGGGATTTTTGATGCTTCTACCAAGCCAGAAAAGTTTCCCCTTATCGGGAAACCAGATGAGAGCTCCACATCCTACATTGAATTCAAAAACAAACTAAATGAACTTCAGGGAAAAGTGGATCAGTATCTGCAATCAAAACTTGATTTCGCTCAATCCAAGGAAGGTATCAAGCAATATGTAAAATTATCATTGGATGCCTACGAGAACCCAAAAAATGATTTTGAAGCATTAGCGGGGAAGCGGAAGCTTTATCCCAAGTTGGCTAATCGTTGGAGAGATTATCTTAAAGGAAAAGAAAAAGCTGAGCAGAGCTTTCTGAAGCCATTATTGAACTTTGCAAAATCCACGGCACGTGCAGAAACTTACCGAAAATGGAAGTCATCTGACTTGGCTTCCTTTCCCCCTTTTGTGCGTGCAAAAGTGAAGGAAAATGAGTCCGCTGAACTCACTGATCTCATTTCTTGGTATGCCGATGCACTACACCGTTCACTTATAGAAGCAAGGACTGCTAAAGAAAAAAAGGGGCTTTTATTTGCCGTTTCTGCGAATGATTTCCCTGCGAACATAAAACTTGAAGGAATTGAGAAGTATTTTACCCAAAAAGACCGAAATCATAAAAATAACCTCCGTAAAAAAGTGGCAAGTCATGAGGCCACTCATCCGGGTGCTCCCCCAAGAGCAATGTCTCTATTGGAT
>JAYZJX010000019.1:0-50728 GCA_036164015.1 Verrucomicrobiota bacterium
AGTAAGAATGCGAAAAATTTTCCTGAAGTGAAATTCGGATCATTTTGCAGCAAAAAAGCTCCCATGCCAACTACAGCTAAAATTCCCAGCGAAGATAGAAAACTGGCTCCAGGTCCTTGTATGGACCAACGATACATTGCAGTTAAAGAGCGCCTCTCAAGAATCTTACCAACTTTATCAAATCGCTCTCTTTCTCTTGTTTTTAGAGCAAAAGATTGAATTAGTCTATTCCCTTGAATGTCTTCGACTAGTAATGAGTTCAGATCTCCAGAAGCCTCTCTTACTGCCTTCCAATTCTTTTTAGAAATTTTAGCGTAATTAAAACCCAAAATAATTAATACAGGAAGCGGAAGAAACACCAAAAGTGCTAATTTTGGCTCCTGAATAAACATCATGGTCGTTACCCCTGCTAATGTTAAAAAAGAGATTACTCCCTGTTCAGTACCGTCTAAAATCGCTCTTTCAACATTTTGAACATCTTCTACTACACGAGAGGCAATTTCCCCACTTTTTCTTTTATCATAGAAACTTACAGGTAAATCTAAAAGTTTATCATGTAGGTCTTTTCGAATATTGAATATTACCTTTTGCTCCAATTTATTATTGGTTCTAATCCTTAGGCAATTAAGTACTTCTTTTACTAAAAACATGGTTCCAATAATAATAATTCCTGAGATGAGAATGCTCTTATTGAAGGATTCAGAGTAAAAAATTCTATCAAGCACTTCTTGAATCACTGAAGGGACCAAGACGGAAAGGGTTGTCATAATGCATGCCAGGATCAATGTTGTTGCAAAGAGCAATTTATACTCAAATAAGTATTTTGAGATTCTACGAATTGTACGATTTTTCTTTGCGGTTTTCATTTACTGACGAAATTTCATCAAATAATATTCATAAATTTTTACAAACATGGATGAAAAAATAGTTCACGGCCCAACAGGTGAAACCTGTTTAGATCTACCCTCCCCTTATGAAGCTCATAAATCAGGATTACTTCATTTGCCTCGATTTATTGCAAAAATAAGAAAGCATTTGAATGGTCAACTGCCCAAGAGTTATCAACGTAATTTCACAAAGGGTTTTGATGGGTTTCTATGTTTACACTTAAATTTAGACCCAGCCCAAATCATAAATTGTGTAAAAATCTCAAATAGTGAGAAGGAGCTAGAGGAAGAATTAAGTAAGATATTTCCGAGTGACTTAAAAGTCCACGAGTGGAATCGTAAAGTGGTACAAATGGGTACCGCAGACATGGCAAAAGAGAAATTAGAAGAGGTTCGAAGGAATTTAGGAGCCCAAGATCGCATGGATCTTATATCTTTTGCCGACATCATTGACTTTGACGAAGGCAAAATATTTTGAACTTATTTCATTTTTACACAGAGAAGAGTAATGTCGTCTCTTTCCAATTCAGAAGAAGTATAAGCGTCTAATTTATTAATAAGTTTTCGGTTTACAACATTCGGGGAATAAGAAGCATTTTCCGAAGCGAATACCTTTAAATTTTGCAATCCATATTCCTCTCCATCCTGATTAGTAGCTTCACTTACCCCATCTGTGAAAAGAAGTAGTGTATCTTCAGAATCAAATTCTGTTTCCACATCTTCTATCATATCATCAAAAATTGAAGAAGGCACCATACCTACTGCCATCCCTCCACCGTGAAGTTCTTCTACTGAATATGTACTATTTTTAAGATTTTGTTTTCTAATAATTAGTGCGGGTTCATGTCCTGCTCGTGAAAAGGTAATTTTTTTATTTTTAACATCAATAATGGCAAAAAAAATCGTTATGAACATGTCTTGCCTAATTCTTTCTTCGAGTTGCTGGTTTAAACTTTTTAGAATATCGGAGGGTTTTATTAGTTTTTTTACATAGTGTCGAAGGTTGGTTTGACAAATGGCCATCAGTAAAGATGCTGGTACACCTTTGCCTGAAACATCTGCAATACAAACTGCAAACTTGTTTGAAGACAGTTTGTAAAAATCATAAAAATCTCCTCCTACTTGAGCAGAAGGTAGATATTTTGCATCAAGTTCGATCCCTTTATGTTCAGGAAACTTTTGCGTTAAGAATAACTCTTGCACCTCACTTGCTAGTTTTAAATCAGAATCAATTCGTGATTTCTGTAAACGAAGATTCATGGCATCAGAATTCTTTATTGCCATTGCGGCTTGTTCAGCTAGCGAACTAATCAAAGAAAAGTCCATTTGAGTGAAGGAGTGTCCTCCGGCGGGATTGGCTACAACCAAAACTCCGTAAGTTTTATCATCGTGAATTAGAGGGGCGTAAACCAGAGACTTTGCTTTGAGTGAAGGATCACTATGAATGACGACGCGTGGGTCTTTATCAGCTTGCTTAACAAGTTCTGCTTTACCTGTTTTGGCTACTTGACCAACAATACCCTCTCCTTCCTCAAGGGTTTCAGAAGTTAAAATACTTTCAAGAAAGCGAGCCCTAGACTTTCCCTCTCCTGCCTTTGCTTTTCTAATAGCCCTTTGTGGGGGAAATAATCCCTCCACAGCGACTCCTTGAAGTCGATTCGAGGAAGTTTTCTCATATATACAAGCACTCATAGCACCAGTTGTTATAACTGCTGTATGTGTAATCCTCTTATACAACTCATTTTTTGGTACACCTTCACCGATTGCGACTGCCAGATTATGCATGAAATCGACAACAATTTTCTTTTCCTGCTGAAGTCTGGAATTTTCATTCTTAAACTCGCTAATTTGAAGGGAAAACCTTCTCTTAAAAAAGAGATAAACTGTAATACCAAGACAGATACCGCAAATGAATGATAGGAAAGTATTCATGAGTTTTATTCAACGATTCCTTTCAAGATCTTTTTCTAGAAAGCTAACTACATCACAAAACACTTTCAAATTCTTAGTGTTTAGCTCCATGAGAGTTTTATGAGCAAAATGGACTGTTTCTGAATTTACACCCTTGTCTGAGGATACTGAGCCCAAATTAATTAAATCTTTTTCATCATTAACTATGGAAGAACTAATCTCAGCAATGCGGTGTATGCCAAGATTCTTTACAGTCTCGAGATTCCTTTCCCTAAGATTGACTAGTATGAGTGTGCCTTTGGGATCTGAAGATCTTAACTTCAGGGCAAGTCCGACAAGAATTCCAAGAAAGGTACTGTCTACCGATGAACAACTATCAAAATCTACGATGAAAGTTTTTTTGCCGTTTTCAAATTGTTGGTCAAAAAAAATTCTAACAGGTTCGCAATTTGTGTAAGAAGCTTTTGTAAGGACTTTGAGTACGCAGGTATTTTGGGATTCGTGAACCTGATAGTCTGACTTACTGTTCACGATAATTATTCGGATTTGGGCTTACACCCGATACAGTGATTTTGGATCTAATAACGGATATAATCCTACATTAGTCTGCACATTGATTAATCTAATCGAAATGCAATTCACTGCATTGAAATTTCAAAAAAATTTTAGCTGAGACTGCTTTTAATTGCCTCGAAATCAGGTAGTTCCTTTGGGTCATCAGATGACCATGCAAAAAGAATAGTGCCATCTTTTGAAACAACGAAAGCTGACCTTTTAGCAACTCCCGCAAATCCAATAAAGTCTTCGTAAAGAACGCCATAGGATGTTGAAACTTCCTTATTAAAGTCACTCAAAAGAGGAAAATTTAAATTCTCTTTTAGAGCCATTACTTCCTGGGAAAAAGGACTATCAACGCTAATGCCATAAACTTGAGCATTCAAATCATTGTAAGACGAGAGATCATCTCTTACAGAACACGCTTCTTCAGTGCAAACACTGGTGAAAGCGAAAGGGAAAAATAGTAAAACAACTGCTTGTTTGTTTTGATGATCGCTTAAGGAAATGTCTTTAAGACCATCTGCGTTTTTTGTTTTTAAGGTAAAGTTTGGTGCGTTATCGCCAATATTTAAACTCATATTTTTAAGCTTTCTTGAAGGGGTTTAATCATTATTTCGTAATGTTGAACTGCTTGAAAGCAAGCGGAAACAGACATTTACTTTCAAGAAAATCAATTCTTCGCTCGTCCTCATTTACACAATCTTCTATGAAAGATTTTCTCTTTATGGAAAAAAACATGTTACTTACAGGTACTGAAACCATTATTGGACAAGATGAACTTTTGGAAAAGATTTCCTCAGGAAAAAGACTAAAAGTTAAGTTTGGAGTCGACCCAACTAGACCAGACCTCACCTTTGGGCACCTTGTAGTTTTTAAAAAATTAAAGCAATTTCAAGATGCGGGACATGATGCAATTTTGCTAATTGGTGATTATACTGCAAGAATTGGTGATCCAAGTGGTAGGTCTGAACTTAGGCCTGAGCTTACGGAAGAAGAAGTTCAGCAGAACGCGGTCACTTATTTGGAGCAGGCTTTTAAAATTTTGGATCCTGAAAAGACTATCATTCGTAGGAATAGTGAATGGTTTTCAAAGATGAGCTTTGCGGACGCATTAAACCTAACCAGGAAAATGACGGTTGCTCAAATGCTGGAGAGAGATGATTTTTCCAAACGCTTTAAGGCCAACCAACCAATATCAATGGTGGAATTCATGTATCCTTTAATTCAGGGATATGATTCAGTGATTTTGGAATCAGATATTGAAATTGGTGGAAGTGACCAGCTATTCAATATGCTTGTTGGAAGAAACCTTCAAAAAGATTTGGGTATGAGTACCCAGGCAGTTCTTACTATGCCTCTTTTGGTGGGACTGGATGGTGTTAGGAAGATGTCCAAGAGTTACGACAATTACATATCCTTTAATGACTCCTCCAAAGACATTTTTGGAAAAAGCATGTCACTTTCTGATGATGCGATGTGGGAATATTTTAGATTACTTTTGAATTTTCAGAATACTCAGATTGAAGAAATGAAGAAATTGCATCCTATGGATGCAAAGAAAACATTGGCAGAGGCTTTAACTGCCCTCTTTTACGATGGAAAAATAGCAAAGAAGGAAAGAGACCAATTTTCACAGGTTTTTTCCAAGGGGAATGTTCCTGACGATATGCCTGTTTTTTCATTAACGGCTTTAAGTCTAGAAACAAACAGTATGCTCAATGTGCTAGCCTCTACTGGACAATTTGAATCAAAGGGTGAGATTAGAAGATTGCTCAAACAAGGGGCAATTAAAATGGATAATCATAGGGTGGAAGACCCTGATTACGAAGTCAGAATCGACAAAGAGACCGAAGAACATGTTATCAAAGCAGGCAAAAAGCTTTTCATGAAAATTATTTCTTAATCTTTGATTGCTTTTTTAACAAAACTAGCGGTGACACTATTCTTAGATTTAATTAATTTTTCGACGGATCCCTGAAAAATCTTTTTTCCGCCCTTTGTACCTCCGCCAGGACCCATTTCAATAATATAATCGGCATTTGCAATTAGGTCTACATCGTGTTCAACCACAACTACTGTATTACCTTCTTCTACAAGTCTGCGAAGTAATTGAAGTAATTTCAAACGATCTTTTTGATGGAGCCCAATGGTTGGCTCTTCTAAAACATAAAAATTGTGCTTACTTCTCGGTCTAGAGCTGAATTTCCCTTTATCGATACCTTTGGTTAGTTCGGATGCCAATTTTAGTCTTTGTGCTTCACCACCTGATAATGTTTGAGAAGCCTGACCCAACTTTAGGTATCCCAATCCAGTCTCCTTCATAAGGCCAAAATTTTCTTTTAGAACAAAGTCAAAGTTAAAAAATTCGTAAGCTTCTGCGAATGTGAGTTCGAGCACTTCTGCAATGTTTTTGCCATTCCATTTTAATGAAAGGATTTCTTCTTTGAATCTATTTCCATCACATGATGAACAAGGAATGTAAGAGTCAGGAAGGAAATTCATTTCAAGTTTGATTTTTCCATTACCTTTACAAGTTTCGCAGCGCCCTCCCTTTACATTGAAAGAGAAAGAACTCGAATTTAGACCAAGAGCTTTTGCCTCTTGAACTTGAGCGAACAGTGAACGGATTCTATCCCAAATTCCAAGATAGGTTGCAGGAGTGGATCTCGATGTTTTACCAATTGGTTTTTGATCTACCTCGATTGCTTTACCAAAGTCTTTTCCATTTTTGATAATTCCAAAATCTGTGGTGAAACTTTTCTTGTTTGAAATTATAGCTTCTTTTATTCCTGAAAACAATACTCCTCTAATTAAGGAAGATTTACCGGCACCTGAAACTCCACAACAAACAATCAACCGTTGTTTAGGAATTACAAAAGATTCATTCTTGATGTTGCGGAAATTTATGTTGTTTAGGTGTATCCAATTAGAGTCATTGCTGTCCCTAGACCCTTTGGGTGCCTTAATTCGATTGAAGCTATGCCCCACTCTGCTCTTTGTAATATAAGGAGAAGAGCTTTCTTTTAATTTAAGGTCTCTTTTCCCGCATGAAATGATCTTGCCTCCGTTTGAACCCGCTTCCGGACCCACATCAATAATATAATCAGCCTGCTCTATCGTCTCGGCATCATGCTCTACAACAAGGAGTGAGTTTCCGCGGGACATCAGTGTTCTTAGTGCTTCAAGAAGCCTTTGATTGTCGATAGGGTGTAACCCAATCGAGGGTTCGTCGAGTACATAGAGCACACCAGACAGATTGGAACCTAATTGACTTGCGAGTCGAATTCTTTGAGCTTCTCCGCCTGAAAGGGAAGAAGTCTCCCGGTCTAGGCTTAAGTATCCTAGACCAACTTTTTCCATAAAGTTCAAGCGTTCCTCAATTTCAGGAACAATCGTTTCCAAAATGGGTTTTTGGAGTGCAGGTACCTTAAGGGAATTTATAAATTTAACCACATCAGATGGAGATAAGGCTAGTAACTGAGGTAAAGTCAGGGTTTTATTCTTTTTGGATTCCAACACCACATTCCTTGCGATTGTATTCAATCTTTGCCCTTCACATTTTGGACATGTACTGCCATCTTCTAGCTTCCACCAATCTCCATTCGCTGGAAGGTCGTCTTTCATCCAATCATAAATTTTCCCATATCCTTTGCAGTAGGAGCATCTACCTTTTGCTGAATTCCATGAAAAGAAAGAAGGCTCGAGCTCAGGGTATGCTTTTCCATTTGCGGGATCTATTCTGGTAGTCGAATGCCAGATATCAGTTTCTTCATCAACAGTCAGTGCACATCTGCCCTTACCGATCTTAAGAGCAAGTTCTACACTCGATTTGATATGTGCTCGCGAGGGCATTTTCTTCCAAGTTCCAACCACGGCTTCAATATCATGTAAGCGATATCGATCAAGACCCTTGAAACCTTTAGTATTTACATAATGCCCGTCGCAACGAACTACCTCGATTCCTTTGTCCAATGCCCAATTTACGATTGGTTTGTGGTGACCTTTCCGATTGCTTATAATTGGAGAAAGTAATTTTAGGGGAGAAGTTTTGGATTCTTTAAAGTAGTTTTTTATGAATTTAATTATTTTTCTCTCAATTTGGGCTATACTGGATTTTTCCAATGGTTTACCGGTAACATCGCTAATTTGAATTCCAAGCTTGGCGTAGAGCAATCTAAGATACTGTGCAATTTCTGTGATTGAACCAACCGTTGACTTTCTCGAACCCCTGGTGACTCTTTGCTCTATAGCAACAGTTGGTTGCATACCTTCAATGTCATCTACATTGGGCTTGCTCATTTGCTGAACAAATTGCCGGGCATAGGCACTCATTGATTCCATAAATCGCCTTTGGCCTTCAGCAAAGATAACATCAAAAGCCAGAGATGATTTTCCCGAACCTGAGGGACCGGTTATCACAACAAACTTTCCGTGAGGTATTTCTAGAGAAACATTTTTAAGGTTATTTTCACGAGCACCAAATATCTGTAAATTTTCACTTCCGAAAATTCTTTTTGTTTTTTGATTAATGCTTTTAGTAAAAACCCGGGAAAGAGAGCTTTTGGGGAATAGAAAATCTGAGGTTATGGTACCTTTATTTACAAAAGAAGATGGATGACCTGAGGCTGTGATTTTTCCGCCTTTCCAACCTGCTCCTGGTCCCATTTCCAAAATCCAGTCTGAATTTCTTAGAATTTGGACATTATGCTCAACTACGATCACAGAATGACCTGACCTCACTATTTCTTTTAGTGTCTTAACAAGCAGGCTGACATCCTGCATGTGTAACCCTGTAGTCGGTTCATCGATCAGTAAAATACTTGGCAAATTATTTTTGGAAAGTGAACCTATATATTTAACCAATTTTAGCCTTTGAGATTCTCCGCCAGAGAGGGTATTTAAAGGCTGCCCCAAAGTCAGATACCCAAGACCGACGCTTTCTAAAAGTTTTAATTTCTTAAATGTTTTAGGTAAATTAGAAAAGTACTTTAAGGCGTCACTGACGCATAGGTTCAAGATTTCAGCGACAGATAGGTCTTGGTATTTGATCTTCAGAATATCGTCCTTAAATCTCATCCCGTTGCAATAGCTGCATGGTATTTGAAGATCTGAAAGAAACTGCATCTCTACTACCTCATAGCCCAAACCATTACACTCTTCACAGCGACCATTTCCGCTATTGAAGGAATAATCTCCGGGCAAATATCCTAAAAGCTTGCTTTCCTCCGTACGAGCAAGAGCTTCCTTAATGGGATTCCACCCATCGGAGTAAAGAATGGGATTCGATCTGGGCGTTTTGGATACGGTGGTTTGATCAACCAGAATTACTTCTTCATAAGCTTTATCTGCTTTTACGCTACCAGTGAAGCTTTTCGAATCTCCGGATAAACCTTGGTAAATTATGTGATTAACAAGGGTCGATTTACCTGAGCCTGAAACACCTGCAATGCAAGTCAATTTACCCATTGGTATTTTTGTGCTAAATTTATTTAAATTATGAAGGCTTGCATTTGAAACATTTATAAATTCTTTGACTTTAGATTCTACAGTAGGCTTACCCTCAATATCACAATGTGCCAAACCTTTGGAGATCCATTGGCCTGTCAGTGAATTAGGACTATTAATCAGTTGATCAATCTGACCATTAAAAACTACCTCTCCTCCTTTCTTGCCTGCTTGTGGGCCAATTTCTATTATTTTATCAGCTGCTTTTATGACTTGATCGTCATGCTCAACCACACAAACGCAATTACCTGAATCTGCTAGTTGTCTTAAAATCTTAATTAAATTACCAACATCTTTACCATGCAGACCAATAGTAGGTTCGTCTAAAGCAAACATCGCATTCGTAAGAGCAGATCCAAGGCAGGTCGTAAGGTTTACTCGCTGGGTTTCTCCACCACTTAATGTTTTAGTTGATCGGTCTAGGGTAAGATAGCCAAGTCCCACTTCCTGAAGGTATCTTAGGCGACAAAGAATAGACTCCAAGGAAATATTAACTTTCTGGTTCTGACTTTTTTGTTCTCGTGGAAGAATTGATACAAGTTTATCTACCGGCAAAGAATATAGTTCTGGAAGAGTTTTGTTGTTCCATTTCCATAAAGTTGATTCCTCTTTTAATCTATTCCCATTACATTTCGTGCAAAGAAAATAACCGCGGTATTTTGAAAGAAATACCCTTATATGCATTTTGTAGGTCTTCTTTTCAACCCACTTAAAGAAGTTTTCTATGCCATACCAAGTAGAATTACCTTCTTCATAATTTGGGTCCCCTTCCCATAATAGTTGAAGTTCTTTTGATGAAAAGCTTTCTACCGGTTTGTCATGATCAAGTTTTCCTGTCTTGCAATAATCAATTAAATCTTCTTGGCAATGTCGAAAAACCTTTCCTGAGAATGCACGAACAGCATTTTGGGAAATCGTAAGGTTTGTGTTTGGAATAACTTTTTGCTTATCAATTGATATAGTTCTCCCAAATCCTCTACAATGAGGACAAGCACCTTGGGGAGAATTGAATGAAAACAAATTAGGGGTAGGCGACTCAAAAAGTTTGCCATCTTTTTTCGACCTTAACCCGAGAATTAGGGATTCCAACAAGTTTCCTTTTTCACATCTTATTTCTCCGAATCCCTTACCACTTTCTAAGGCATTTGAAATGGCAGCAGCAATTCTAGAGCGATTTTTATTATTTACTTTGATCTTATCGATGACAACAAAACATTGGTTAAGTTCATTCTCTGAATTCTTTAATAGTGATAACCTTTGATATTTTCCACCTACTAGAATTCGGTTGTAACCCGCTGATTCTAAAAAAGATATAAATTCTGCAAATCCTAGACTATTAGGTTTTCTACATTGGAATCCCACAAGAATTGTCTCAGATAAAAATTCTTCTATTATAGAATTTGTTTGGGATTCAGTGGTTTGAGGTGTTACTACACTTCCATCGATCGGATCATGCAAAGATGCGACTTCTGAAAACCAAACTTTGAAGTAGTCACAAAGTTCAGTCATTGTCCCAACAGTCGAGCGGGAATTTTTAACGGAATTTTTCTGCTCAACTGCTATGGATGGTCTTGCATTCTCTATAGATTCTACATCCGGTCTAGGTAGGTTGTCCAAAAATTGTCTTACATATGGGCTGAAAGTTTCCACATACCTTCTTTGACCTTCAGCATGAAGTACATCAAACAAAAGGGTAGACTTACCACTTCCACTTAGTCCGGTAATGACTGTCAATTCACCGGGCGAAATTTCAAGGCTAATGTTTTTTAGGTTATTGTGCCTTGCCCCAATAATTTTGATATTCGATGAATTGGAAGCCATCTTCGGATTTTAAACTTCTTTTTGAAGTTTTCAAACATGATGGCGTCCCGTAGGGGATTCGAACCCCTGTTGCCGGGATGAAAACCCGGTGTCCTGACCTGACTAGACGAACGGGACAAACCTAGCTCTTCTACAATGCGAAGAATTTTATATTTCGCAAGTTCAAAGGGATAAATTGAATTCCTTAGAAAGTTTTGACTTTAAGTTAATAATTTTTAAGTATCGGTTGTTTTTTCTGATGAAACCTACATATAACCCCTCTAAGTTACGCCGTGCTCGCAAGTTTGGCTTCCGTAAACGCAACCAAACCGCTTCTGGACGTAAGGTATTGAAAAGTCGCCGTCAAAAAGGACGTGCTCGACTAACAGCTTCAGTAGCTCGTCGATTCAGGTAATCCTTCCCTTTTTAGTGAGGCAAAAGTTCTTGCGGTCAATGAGGCTGCTTACAAAACAGGATTTTTTAACTGTTAAAAGCAGCAACAATAAAATAAGAACAAAGTTTTTTTGGGGACAAGTAAGCTTTTCTCTTCAAACGAATAACTCAGCTAGGCTGGGGATCATTACTACCAAAAAGCTGGGCGATGCTCATCTGCGTAATCGGTCTAGAAGATTAGTACGAGAGCTTTTTAGAAAAAATGTATCGAAAATAAAAGATTCTGCATCATTAATTGTACTTCCGAGAAAGGAAATTCTGGATGCGGATTACCAAACATTGCAACTGGAATTCATTACTTTTCTTGAAAAACTGCTAATTCTTAAATGAAAAATTATATCATTGGATTTTGTTTCTTGGCTGGTGCTTTCATCCTTATTTGGAAGCAGAGCGAAGAACAGATGGAAAGAGCTAAGGAATCTGGAGCTTCCTCCCCTTTAAAAGGCGATTCAAATTATACTTTTGTAGCTAACGATACCAACAAATCTGTTGCCAAGAGTAATCTAGGTGTCGTTGGTGAGATTAATAAAGTAATGCTGGACGAGCCAACTGAAGAGGAAACTTTGACACAAGGACTTTCCAATGATTTCTCTTTTCTAACTTTTACAAATTATCTTGGTGGAATACGTAGCGTCGATTTAAAGAAACATGGTCGTCTAAGTAAATCTTATGAAATGGTTCAACCTGGTGAACCCCTTCTTGGTATATCATTTCATAAAATGGATGGATCTGAGTTAAACTTATTCAGTAACACCAAAAACTTCTCTCAAAAAGAGGATATTCGGACTGATAGAGTCTTATTTGAATGGGTTTCGGAGGAAAAAATAAGAATTGTCCGAGAGTATTGGCGGGATGAAAACTCTACTTACCTTTTAAATCATAGGACTTCAGTGGAAAACCTTAATGAGTACCCAGTTCAACTTGATAAGTTGAAATTACATCTAGGATCAGCATTCCAAATTCCAAGACTTTACAATCCATTTGATAATTCTGCGACATATCTGAATGTAGGTTATTACAATGCTGGTCCACCTTTAATGGAAGGATGTTCCTGTGCCAAATGCAGTGGTCGAATTGATGGCGAAGCCGAAGAATTCATTCAATTAAATGAAATGGGTACTGGCGGGAAAATGGAACCTAGACTGCTTTCAGAGGCCAAATGGTTTTGTGTAAATAACCAATTCTTTGTGAACCTTATACGACCCGTAGGTCAACTAGGCGAAATTTTGATGGAGGGTAACTCTGCCCAAAACCCCGACACTAACCGAACAGAGGAACAATCAGGAGTATCAGGAAAAGCAACTTTCAATCTTGGAATTTTAAAACCCGGAGAAGTTCGTAGCTTTGATTTTGAAATTTATGCTGGTCCCAAAGACTACAAACTTCTTACAGAACTTGGTTCTGATCAAAATAAGGTGATGCAGTTTGGAGTCTTTTGGTGGGTATCTGAACCACTTAGTTACCTTTTAGATCTCTTTAGCGGTATGTTGGGTAGTTACGGCTTAGGCATTATCGTTCTTACGATTTTAATGAAGCTTATTCTTTGGCCCCTGACTGCAAAAGCTACCCGTTCTCAGAAAAAAATGCAGGCACTACAGGAGCCAATGGCAGCACTTCGTGAAAAACATAAAGCAAGTCCTCAGAAACTCAACCAAGAGATGATGAAGTTTTACAAAGAGCATAAGGTTAATCCTTTTGCAGGCTGCTGGCCAATAATGATTCAAATACCGATCTTTCTAGGAATGTTTTGGATGCTTCGTTCGGCTGCAGAACTTTATGGACAGGAATTTCTATGGGCCAATGATCTTTCCGAACAGGATCAAATTGCTGAGGTCTTTGGTTTCTCGGCGAATTTGTTGCCTATTCTTATGGTTGTTACCCAGTGGTTTCAAATGAAACTTACTCCAATGCAGTTAGGACCGCAGATGAGCGAGGCTCAAAGAATTAATGCCAAGATGATGCGTTTCATGCCCTTCATGTTTCTCATTTTCCTTTATTTTTTCTCCTCTGCGTTGGTGCTTTACTGGACCGTACAAAATTTAATGACAATTCTTCAAACCTTGGTAACGAAAAGGGAACCTCTCAAGGGAGAGAAAACGAAAGAACTTCGAGGAATTTCAAGTGAGAAATTTGATCGAAATGATGGAAAAGACGAAAAAAATATTTTTCAGGATATAACAGATGAAGAGAGAAAGCACAGAAATTTTCTTGGCCTGAAATTGAAAGGGTCGTTTAAGAAAGATGAATTGGAAAAATTGTACAAAGAAAGGCTTAGCCATTATTCTGATAATAAGCTCGCTGAGATGTCATCATCGAAAAGAAAGGCATCAATAGAGAAAAAGGAAAAAGCGGAAAAAGCGTACAAATTCCTAACTGAGCGTTTGGATAACGACTCTTGACGAAAGCAAATTACTGATTTCAATTTCTATTTATGGCTGGACACAGTAAATGGGCTACTACTAAGCGACACAAAGCTGCTGTTGATGCAAAGCGTGGAAAAATCTTCAGTGTAATAAGTAAGGAGATATCGTTGGCTACTCGGGATGGTGGTAAGGATCCAGAATTTAACCCTAGACTTAGAACTTTGATCACTAAAGCAAAGCAAGCCAACATGCCTGCAGATAATATTGATCGTGCCATAAAAAAAGGGGCAGGAGAACTAGGTGGTGTGACGATCGAGGAACTCTTATATGAAGGATATGCACCAGGGGGAGTTGGTCTTATTGTAGAGGTCACAACTGACAATAAAAATCGATCAGCCTCTGAAGTTAGAAGTACTTTTTCGAAGGGAGGCGGAAATTTGGCTGGTGCAGGTGCTTTGGCTTTTAACTTCAAAAGAAAAGGACAATTTCTGATTGCAAAAGATAAAATAGATGAGGATGCAATCACAGAATTAGCTTTGGAAAATGATGCAGAGGATATTGTGACTGAAAGTGATCACTATGAAATTGTTTGCGAAACGGCACAGTACGATTCTTTGGCTGATGCTTTGAATAAGGCGGGCGTGGTAGCGGATTCATCAGAGTTAGCATATTTACCAAATAATGTGGTAAAGATAAGCGATGAGGATTCTGCTAAAAAAGTATTGAAATTGGTCGAAACCCTAGAAGATTTAGAGGATGTCAAAGCAGTTCATGGGAATTATGACATGGATGAAGCTTTGCTTAGGTCAATTTCTGATTAAAGTTTTCCTTTGGTAGGATGAAACTATCCTTAACAGAATGTCTCAACCTGAAAACGATTACCTAAATACCTCCATGCATGCGGGATTGGTGAAAGAGAAATTTTTCACTTACGACAAGCCTTTCAAGATGGAAAACGGTTTGTTGGATAATTTTACTTTGGCCTATGAGACATACGGAGAGTTGAGTGCATCATCAGACAATGCGATTCTCATTTGTCATGCACTGACCGGTGATCATCATGTTGCGGGAGTATATTCTGAAAATGATAAGAGGCCGGGATGGTGGAATCATGTTGTTGGACCGGGTAAGGCAATAGATACAAACAAATTTTTTGTAATTTGCTCTAATTGCTTGGGAGCTTGTAAAGGTTCGACTGGTCCGACCAGTAGAAAAGAAAATGGAAGAATATATGGCATCAACTTTCCGGACTTAAGTATTCTGGACATGGTTCGCTCTCAGAAGTTGCTACTTGATCATCTCGGTGTAAAAAAACTATTTGCTGTAGTAGGGGGAAGTATGGGGGGAATGCAAGCACTTCAATGGATAGTTGAGTATCCCAATTTCTTGGAAAAAGCCATAATCATTGCTGCAACTGCTCAACACACTGTTCAAACCATTGCATTCAATGAAGCTGGCAGACGCTCGATTACAGATGACCCGGACTGGAAAGAAGGAGAATACGGTGAAGGAGAAGGACCTCGTAGGGGACTTGCGGTAGCAAGAATGATGGCTCACATAACCTATCTGTCAGATCATGGAATGGAAGAAAAGTTTGGTGGATCTAAAAGACTGGATTCAAAAGAGCAATTTGAATTTAGCATTCAGCGATACTTGGATTACCAGGGAAAGAAGTTTATTAATCGATTTGATGCGAATTCATATTTGAAGCTTACAGAGGCTCTCGATCGGTTTGATTTAGTGGGAGAAAATTCTCTAGAAAAAAACTTATCAAATGTTAAAGCCCAAACTTTGGTAATAGCATTTTCAAGTGATTGGCTGTACACTCCTGAGCAAAATAAAAAAATAGCCGCCGCACTTCAATCGTCAGGTAAATCAGCGTCCTACATTCAGATTGAAGATATGCATGGTCATGATTCTTTTTTGATTAATTCACCCTCTTTTTTAAGGGCAGTAAGACTATTTTTGGAAGGAACTGACCAAGAAGAGGAAAAACGATCGAAGGTTGATGGTTTCAGAAAACTTAGAAATCGTTACGAAGTAAAAAAGGAAGCCGATTTTAAGGTTATCGATAATTGGGTTGAAGATAGTTCTCGGGTCTTGGATCTTGGGTGTGGGCGCGGTTTATTACTAGAGCACTTAAGGGAATCAAAAGGAGTTAGTGGGCTGGGTTTTGACCTAAACCTTGAAAAAGCAATTTCTTGTGTTGCTCGAGGAGTTTCCATTAATCAGGAGGATATCCGTGTGGGTCTTAGGAATTTTGAGAGCGATTCATTTGATTGGGTTATTTTTTCGAGAATGGTGGAAGAACTCCCGGAGCCGGGAGAGGTATTAAGAGAAGCTCTTCGTGTTGGTAAAAGGGTCGCAGTGAGCTTTGTGAATCATGGTTATTGGAGAAACCGATTTAATTTTCTTATTGAAGGTAAGAGGGTTTGTAATGAAGTTTATCCGCACCAGTGGGAAAGCAGTCATTTAAGCAATCATTTTTCCGTAAATGAGTTCGAGTCTTATTGTAAAAAGTTCACCCCAGAAACTGAAGAATTCGATATTCGTATAGGAAGGAAAGTTTATCATCGAGGTAATTGGATTGGAACCTGCAAATGGTTGCCAAATTTGCGGGCCGGTTTGGCAATCTATGAATTGATCAAGGTAAAGAAATGAGACTGATTTACATTTTACCTCTGTTCCAGCGATAAGCAGATCCATAGCCCCAAGCAAGCCCCACAACCAGCCCGCCGGCGTGTGCCCAATTGGCGATTGGAAGTATTCCAATGAAACCAATTAAAAACCACCCGAACAACCACATTGATAGAGTGGAATCAACATGAAAGCCATCTCCAGGGTCATATTTGGTTTTAATCCAAACATAACCGAACAAGCCATAATTTACGCCTGACATTCCACCGAAAAGAGGACCACTAACCCAGAATTGTAATAAGTTCGAGCATATAGCCAACAAAACGAAAAATGTTAGAAAAAACTTGGCACCTTTTAAGGACTCTATTTGACTGCCAAATTCCTTCAAAAGATACATGTTAAATGCAATATGTATAAGGTTGAAAATATATGTATGCTGTTTACTACCATGAAGAAAAATTGGAGTTATTATCCTCCATACCTCACCGTCTAAAAATTCTGAAAGCGTCCCATCCAATTTTTCCGTTATGTAAAATTTTCCTACTATTTCACTATTCATTCCTAAGCCTGAAAGGAGAAAAACAGCTACTGTTGTAATAATTATAGATAAAGTAAATGTTCCCGTCTTTCCTCGCTGCCGCCACTTTTCCCCGAGCTTATATTCCTTAAATCGGCTTTGTGGCTTTTTCTGAATATTTTTTGTTTTAGGACTTTCTGAACTATTTGAGACGAGATATTTAGTATCATCTGGATTTTCTGAGAATTCTTTTAATGCGTTTAAAGCAAACTGAAGTTTGTCTTCATCTATAACCCATACTGACCATTGATTATTTTCATCATCCTCTTCAAGCGATGATTCTATCCCTTCTTGATTAAGGTAATTCCAAAACCTTAAGGCTAGTTTTTCTTGATCAAATTCACCAATTTCCCTCATTTACTCAAAACTAGTCGTTAATTTTGTAATAGCGAGAAAATGCCGATGCAAAATGAACTTACACCATTGATTGCATTTCCCAAATAAAGCTGGAACAGAGGTACATTAACAAGCACTATAAGTATAAAAAAGCCATATTTTGAAAATTTAAAGAAGGTAGCTTCTTTCATCCCAACTAGATGTTTGAGGAAATGAGATCCATCCAGTGGAGGGATTGGGACAAGATTAAAAACTAACAACATACTATTTAAGCTTATAATTTGGATAAATAGAGAGAGCGTACTTTCGCTTAACGGATTGAACCGGTGAATTATTCCGAAAATCAGAGATGATATAATAATAATACAAAGATTTGAAAAGGGCCCTGCGGCTGTGATTAGAATGTCATCTCTTACTTTTTTTTCCTTATTTGGTAGCGAGACTTGTACAGGCTTGCCCCACCCAATAATACCAAAACCTGGATTAGCAAAAAGCATTATAAGAGGCAGTAAAATGGTTCCGATCAAGTCGACATGAGACCTTGGATCCAGAGTTACGCGACCTTGTTCTCTTGGCAAAGGGTCTCCAAGTTTATAGGCTGTCCATGCGTGTGCCCACTCGTGGATAGTTACGGAACACACCAACAAGAAAAATAAAATAAATTTTTCCGCCTCCATGGATGTTTAAAGCTTATTTATTCCTTAATCTCAGTAACAGTTAATCGGATTTCACCCTTTTTATTTTGGTGAGCGTGTATGCTGTCAATTTTTAGATCCTGAATAAGCTTTTCCTCTTTTAGTGCTGCGGTAATTCTTTGAAGTGCTGAGACTCTCGGGTCTATTTGTAGATTTAGAAAGTAGCCAGTTTTTTTTGAATCTTTTTCATTAAGTTTATCTTTATCTTTCTTTTGATTAAAAATATTCTGTAATTCTGCTTTAGCTCCTTGGAGAGAATTAGCTGAAACATTTTCTATTAAGGACTTTGCTTTTTTTTCCTCATTTAGTTCCCATAAAAGTCTAGCCTTACATAGATTGAGGTAATCTCGTTCAATTTTGGAGAGCTCACTAAAATCCACTTCGATTGATTCCCAAACCCTCAAGGCTTTTTTTTGATCCATATGTTTGCAGTCAAAGAAACTTTGAGCATATCTGAGTCTGTAATCAAAAGATTCAGGCTTAGTCTGGGCTGCTTTTTCAAAACAATTATTTGAAAATTTCTCAAGCGAATCTAAACTTAGCAATTCTGCGTCTATGATCTTATCTTTAAAAATGTGCAAAAAATTTCCTAAGTGAAAATGATACTCCGGTACTGAAGGGTCAATATCAACAGCAGCTATAAAAAAGGGAAGTGCATCTACAGGTCTTTGTTTTTCAACCAAATAATTTGCTATTTGTTGTTTTACGACAGCCAACTTTGGATTTATCGAATCTGCTCTAAGAAAATATGAAAGAGCGTGTTCATTCTGGCCTACTTTTCTCAAAAATTTTCCGTAAAGAAGAAGGGCATGGGTGTCATTTGAGTTTTCGCTGATGTAAGCCTCGTACATAGCCACCAAGTCCTGAGCTTTTCGGGTAAGATGCTCGTTGTCATCATCAATTGTAGGATTTTGGCTAAATAATTCTTTTTGAGCATTAATTATTCTTAATAAGTTCTGCTCTGCTAGAGTTAATGACGCATTTTTTCCAAAAATAAAAATGTATGGAAAGATCGATAATGTGAAAAGGCAACTTATGAGGATAGGAAGTTTCATTTGCTTTCCTATATAATCTTTTAAACATATCTATTTTTCAAGCTTGTAAGCGAAAGCAATTAGTATGATTAAATGAATTAGACTATGAAATTCCTTTTTTTAAGTTATTCGATTATTTTTGTTACTTTAGGATATGCCGAAAAAAGATGGAATCCTTCCTTGGGATACAATGAAATTGTTGATGAAGCAAAAGGAGGGTCACCCTATTTTCAGGGTTTGTTAGGAATTTATCTTCGTGCCGGAGAGGCAGGAAGTATCGTGAATATTGATGTTTCTAAACAATGGTCCAATGTTTCCTACCAAAAAAATCATCCCTTTGGGTCCTATAATCTTGCGAATCTTGCAATGCTTGATGGTAATTTTGCAAAGGCTACCCAATACTACCAAGATGCTGCACTTTTGCTTCAAAGGCAGGCATCAAGTGGGGATGCTGTAGCAATGTATTGTATGGGCGAGATCGATTTCCAGGTCAGACCCACAAATATTCCAAGAGCTTTAAAATGGTTTAAACAATCTGCGGATGCCAATTATCCACAAGCACAGGCAACCTTAGGAGCACTTTATTTAAAAGGACTACCTGGTCTATTACCAAAAAATACTAAGCTGGGTATTGAAATGCTTGCCAAGGCAGTTCGAGCAAAATCTTTAACTGCTAGGTTTAATTTGGGAATGGCTTACCTAAGTGGTGATGGAGTTCCTAAGGATCCATCAAAAGCTGTGCAATGGCTTAAAGTAGCTGAAAGTCAAAATTTTTCGGAAGCACAATATACATTGGGAGTGCTCCTCTTAGAGGGGCAGGAAAGCGTGGAAAAAAACACAATGGAAGGATTGAGATTTCTTAGAAAAGCAGCAGCACAGAACCATCAATTGGCAAGAAGATATTTGGAAAAAAGGGATGGAAAACTAACCGGACTTAATAATAAAAATACATCACCTCCTTCATCTCCAAATGATAAGATTATGATTGAAAGAGCTAAGAAACTTTACACTGGCGTAGGATCCTCAAAAGATTACGAAGGAGCATATAAAATCTTTTGGCCTCTTGCTAATAGCGGAAATGCAGAGGCTGCAAGGTACGTGGGTCTTATGAAATTTTCGGGTAAGGGAACGACAAAGAGTCTGCAGGAAGCAAAACAGTGGCTCTCTGTAGCTGCACAAAAGGGTGACGAGCTATCTGGGCAAATTTTAAATAAATACGAGACGCTTTTTAAATAGCATAAGTACAGGATTTATTTAAGGTCAAAGTTTTGTCTTAAAAGTCAAAGGACTTGTTTTGAATGAAATTTCTCGAAGATCTTCCGATATATGCCCATTTTTCACAGATCTGTGAAAAACTGAAGACCGAAGAAAACTTTGTAGTTGTTGCACCGACCGGGACAGGCAAATCATTAGGGTTACCTCTTAAATTATTAAAAGATAATTTAGGCCGTGGTAAAATTTTGGTTGTTCAACCAAGAAGGATAGCTGCAAAAAGTTTGGCTAGATTTGGAAGTAATATTTATGGTTGCGAGGTGGGGGATGAGATTGGGTATATAGTTCGCTTTGAAAAAAAAGTCACCGATACGACACAATTAATATATCTAACCGATGGTGTATTATTCCGTCTTTTGGCACAACCTGAGAATCTTAAAGATGTTGGAACGATAATATTTGACGAATTTCATGAAAGATCACTTTTCATGGATACATCTTTGTGCCTCATTAAACACTTGAAAAGTTCAAGTGTAATTAGTCCTAGAATAATAGTTACTTCAGCTACAATTGATATTCAAAATTTAAATAAATATTTAGGATCGGAAAAAGAACTCAAGCTAATTTCTAAATCATATGATGTAGAGATTATATACAAGGCACGAAAAGCAAAAGTTCATTTGGAAGACCAAGTATGGGATTTACTTCACCAAGTTTTGGATGAGGAAGTAGGAAACATTTTGATTTTTATGGATGGTGCCGCTTCGATCCGACGATTAATAAGATTTATAGAAAATAGAATAACAAATAAAAAAATAGAAGTATTGCCCTTGTTTTCTGAATTATCTCTGCAAGAACAGGATCGAGCTATCTCAAGATCGCCGAAAAGAAAGATAATAGTTAGTACAAACATAGCTGAAACCTCACTAACAATCGAGGGCATTGGTGTTGTTATTGATACTGGCTTGGCGAAAAAATTTAGTTATGACCCTTACCGAGGTGTAAATGTATTACTATCGCAGAATATCAGTCGAAGTTCTGCAAAGCAAAGAGCAGGAAGAGCAGGAAGAACATCGAATGGTAAGTGTATTCGTTTGTGGACCCAATCCGAACATCACTCAAGAATCGAATTTGAAGAGCCTGAAATAAAGCGATTGGATATCACGGAGATTTATTTAAACTTGTGCGCCATGGGTTTCTTGCCAGAAAATCTTGTTTGGCTTGAAGAACCTCCCCGTAATTCTTTCATTCAATCAAGGCAACAACTCATTGGCATGGGCTTGATCAATAAAGCAGGAGAGATCACGGAAATTGGAGAAAAAATGTCCCGTTTACCTATTCACCCACGCCTTGGTTTGGCTTTGTTTCTTTCCTTAAAAGAAGGATGTTTATCCAGCATAGCTTTATTTTTGTCCTCCTTAGATTTTAAAAATCCGATTGAATATGGTAAGCGATCTGAATTTTTTTCCGAGAATAATTCTAATAAGTCGGATATTTCTGTATTTTTTAATGCATATCAGTGTGTATTAGAAACAAATTTTAATTTAAGCATCAGCAAGAGAATCCGTGTTCATTGTGGTCGGTTCAAAGAAATAGAAAAAACGGCAAAGCTACTTTGTCGTTTGGTCGATCAGAATTATGACTATTCTGATTACGATGAAGAAAAATTTATTAAAGTCTTATTGAATGTGTACAGTGATCGATTGGCGTACTTAGAAAACAAAGGCACCAATACATACATTGATTATAATGGAAAGCATCTTCAACTTTCGTCGCATAGTGTTGCAAAAGGCTCTCAATGGGTACTGGCAATGAAAGTCATTGAAAAAAACCACAGAGGAAGAATAATTCTCGAAATCGATGAAATTATAAATCTCAGCGAAGAACAGCTTCGAAGATACTTGGGGACTAAAATCAATAAGCAAACCAATGTTTATCTGGATTTACAGACAAAAAAAGTATTCAGATCTGCAACAGAAAAAGTTGGGCATGTAATTATTAAAAAGAAGGATACAGAGGTAAATGAACCTTCTCTAACTGCTCAAGCTTATGCCAAAGCGATTATGGAGGGTGATTTAAAACTCAAGAATTGGAATATTTCAGTTGAAAACTTTTTATCCCGAGTCGAATTTTTGCATTTCAATTTTCCAGAATTAGGCATCGAGGAGTTTTGCAGCCTTTCAAAGGCCATAGTTTTAGAAGATATATGTAATTCTTTTTGTAAATGGAGAGATATTAGAAATTCTTCTGTTTTAGATTTTATTTATTCTTTTTACGGTTCAGAAAAAATTACTTTGATCAATCGGTTTGCTCCTGCATCTCTCACATTAGGTGTAGAAAAAAAGATTTTTAAGATAAGATACGAAGATAAGAAAGCGTATCTAAAGTCAACTTTGCAAAAGTTTTATGATGTCAGACATCATCCAATGATTGTGGAGGGTAAATATAATTTACTGATAGAATTAACTGCACCAAATGGAAGGGTTGTGCAGTGCACGAATGATTTACCTGCTTTTTGGGGGGGTTCTTATAAAGCAATTAAAAGAGAATTGGCAGGAAGATACCCGAAGCATGAGTGGAAATAATCTCCGTATAAATTTTAAAAGACTTTTTTGGGAAACCGTTTGGACTATTGGAATCAAGAATTCTCTTAATAATAAGAAGAAAAAAGGGATGTACGGTGAATGGTTGGCCAAAAAGTTTTTACTAAAAAATGGTTATTTAATGATTGCTCAGAATTGGAGAAGTCGACGAAATCAAAGGCTTGAAATTGACTTAATTTTTAAGGATTCTGGAGTGATTGTTTTTGTTGAAGTACGGGCTAGATCCTCGAGTTCCATGGTTACGGGGTTTGAGTCTGTTAACTTTAAAAAAAAGAGCATCTTAAAAAGGTCTTTTAGTGCTTTTCTGCGAGAGAGAAATTATGTCGATGATTTTTATAGATTTGATATCGTTGAAGTAGATTTACCCTCGTCTCGAAAAGAAAACTACCAATTATTTCATCATGAAAACATTGCCATATTCTAAAGATGTATGCATCAAAGAAGATTTCCCATTAATCTCGAGCATTAGTTTTAAATTATGAGCAAACTTCCACCAAAATCATTAGGTAGTCCACCACCTACAATCTTGGTTATATTTGGTGCCTCCGGGGATTTAACTGCGAGAAAACTTGCACCTGCAATTTTCAACCTTTCAGAAGATAATTTGCTTCCGCAAAATTGTTTTCTGATTGGAGTCGGGCGTGCGGAATTGACTGACAACCAATTTAGAAATTATCTTAAGGATTCTCTAAAAAAGTACTCCAGAAGAAAAGTCAGTGATGAAATTTGGAAGACTTTAGAGGCGAAAATGCATTTCCATTCTGGTTCTTACGATGATTTGGAAGCCTTTATTTCTCTAGAAAAAAAAATCTTGAGTATGGAAGATGCTCTTGGGCAAAATGCACAATGCCTATTTTATATTTCTACGCCTCCAAGTGTTTTTGAATCTATTCTTGTCAATTTGGGAGAAAGTGGACTTGCTAAAAGACATCAATTTACTGATTGTGCTTCAAAAGTTATTATCGAAAAACCTTTTGGTAAAGACTTGGAAAGTGCCAAAAGACTTAATGAAGTTATAAATCATAGATTTGATGAATCCCAAGTTTTTAGAATCGATCATTATTTAGGAAAAGAGACTGTTCAAAGTCTTCTAGTTCAAAGATTTTCCAACTCAATATTTGAACCGATTTGGAACAGAAATTATGTTTCTTGTGTACAAATTACTGTTTCTGAAGATCTGGGCGTTGGCAGTCGCGGCGGATATTATGATAAGAGTGGTGCCTTGCGAGATATGATGCAAAATCATGTAATGCAATTACTTGCACTTACCGCCATGGAACCCCCCTCTTCCTTGGATGCTGAGGCAATTCGAGATGAAAAAGTTAAGGCTTTGAAAGCAATAAGGCAGATTGATGTAAATGGAGAGAATGCTGAAGTTGTTCGAGGTGTTTATGAAGAGGGTTTAGTTGCTGGTGAAAAAGCGAAAGGATATCTGGAAGAAGAAGGCATACCGGAGGACTCTATTACGGAGACTTATGCAGCCTTATGCTTGAACATAGAAAATTGGCGATGGAAAGGTGTGCCTTTTTATCTAAGATCCGGTAAGCGTCTTGCACATAAGGCAAGTGAGATTGCCGTTCAGTTTAAAAGACCTCCAGGAATATTATTTGGTCAAGATGACAGGTTCTCACTGGCTCCAAATCTTTTGGTTATTCGCATACAACCGAATGAAGGAATTACGCTTTATTTGAATTCAAAAACACCTGGCCTTGAAACTAAATTGCAACCCATTCAATTATCCTTTGGCTATGAAACTACTTTTGGCTCAAACACACCAGAAGCATACGAAAGGTTAATTTTAGACGCCCTAAACGGAGATGGAACATTGTTTATTCGTGGGGATGAAGCTGAAATATCTTGGCGTTTACTAACACCTGTTCTAGATTTTTGGAATGAACAGGGTTCTAGAGATCTCGAAAAATATGCTTCCGGGACATGGGGGCCCATAGCAGCAGAAAAGATGCTTCTTGCTAGAGGTCACGAATGGATAACCGGAAAGGATTATAAATAAAAATGAATATATTATTGCTATTACCCATTTTCTTTTTCACATGCTTGGGATGTGAAGCACAAAAACTAGATATTTCAGAAAATAAAAAAGCCGTAGATGCTAAAGAAGTAATGAAAAGTTCGGAAGTCGCGATTCTCGGGGGTGGTTGCTTTTGGTGCACAGAAGCTGTATTTGAAAAAGTCGATGGAGTTCAGCAGGTGGTTTCTGGTTATGCTGGCGGAAAGTCTAAAAATCCTACTTATAAAGAGATTTGTACAGGACTTTCAGGTCATGCAGAGGTGATCAAAATCACCTATGATTCAAAAATAATCAGTTACGAGAAAATCTTAGATATCTTTGGAGATTGCCATGATACCACGACACTAAATCGACAGGGAGCCGATGTTGGAACTCAGTACCGGTCTACAATTATGTATTTGAATCCATCTCAGCAAAAGAAAGCAAAAAAATGGAAAGAAGAATTAAGCCATAAATTAACTGACCCAGTTGTTACTGAAATAGTTGCTGCACCGGTATTTTATCCTGCCGAAGATTATCATCAGGATTATTATGAAAAAAATCCTAATCAAGGTTATTGTAATTTTGTAATAAGACCAAAACTTAAAAAATTAAATTTAGAATAGAAATCGGTACTTTTGTTTGCTTGAGTAAGCATACAATTCTTTAATTTGCCGAATTCTTACCTGTTAAATACGCTACAGTTAGGTTTATTTAAGAAGAAATCCTAGAATTACATAATTTTATGTGATTTCTGACAGACATTTTATTTTATAATTTGCATTACATATGTTAATTTGTTTTTTTGTAATAAAATGAATATGCAAAACTGTTTAAATTTCTCTCAATGGTTAACTGAAAGTAGTTTTAACCCAGTTGAGCTTTGCAAACCTTTCGAAAATATTCCGGGCGTCTCTTTTTTTATAAAAGATACTGAATCTAGATTGCTCTACATGAATAAAAAGTTTCTTCCTCGTATTGGACTTGATTCCAATGAAGAATTATTCGGCAAAACTGACTTTGATCTTTTTCCTCCTCGTCTGGCTGAACACTTTAGGCGTGATGACAAGGCTGTCATGCAAAGTGGAAAACCAATGCTTAATATTTTAGAGCTGGTTTTTAACAGTCAAGGTCTTCCTGATTGGTTTCTAACCAACAAATATCCCTTAATCGGGGGAAAAGGAGAGATATTAGGAGTAATCGGTTCAGTTCGACCATATGCTGACAAAGATAATGTTTCTAATATTGGAGATTTAAAGTGGGAAAGAGATGATGAAATAGGTCGGGCGGTTAATTTTATAAGAAAGAACTTTCGTAACGGAATTGCCATATCAGATTTAGTTGATGTTTCGGGTCTTAATCATAGAAAATTACATAGAGGCTTTATTGAGTTGTTCGGAATTGCTCCAATGCAGTTTATTACACGGACTCGCATTGAGTCTGCTTGTGATGATCTTTTGGCTTCGAAAAAGAAGCTTACCCAAATTGCCAAAGACAATGGATTTTATGATCAAAGTTCTTTTACCCAACATTTTAGGAAGCAGATGAAAATAACTCCGCTCAAATATAGAAAACAAAAGGGATATTCTTGATAATTATTCTATAATCCTTTTGAGAGAATTTTTACTCTTCTTGTGTAAACTTCAGAGCCTTCTTCGGCTAGAGTCCACCACATTTCGCTATTGCTAAGTCCTTCCCTTGGTGGAATGAGTCCATCTTCATAGGCTGCTAGAGCAGATGCTCCTTCGGCTGTAAGAACCCGAATCATAACATCGATAACATCTGGAAATTGATTTAAGTAACTTTTAGAAGAATTTACAAAATATCTTGGACTTGAGGATGCTTTGTATTCAAATGAACCTGTAGTTGTGCCATTTAAATCTGGAAAGATTTGTTCTAAATAGCCGGTTCCAAACTGTTTTTCTTTTATTACATAGGCTCTTATTCCAAAATCAATAATGTTTGAAGCCAATGAAAAATCTGTGGATTTTAAATCGTTAGGTTTTGTAAAGATTGGGTTCACGATATTACCGCTTTCTCTTGGACCGTCATTTCCAATATTTGCATATCCACCCTCTGCAGAATCTAAATTATAGCCGGCCTCATAGGTATTTACATCACTTACATCTGAACGAAACAACTGATATCGAGGAGTTGAAGTTTCAGAGCTTGTTAATCCATGTCTAATAATCTGATAAGAGACTGCTCTCGCTCCACCAGAATTTTCAGCTTCTGGGTCAACTTCAGGGGCTTCTGTAAAAAAACGAAACCACACACTAGCAACGCCAAATCTTGATTCGTTCAAAGGTCCCTGTTTGTTTGCTACAATCGTTGGGTTTAAGTCTTCCTCCGGCCAGTCATCGGAAAGAATCCGTAAAGATTCTTCTACGGGCTTAGCTTCTTGTGCTTCTGCCCAATTGCCACTATTGTCTGTAGATTCAAGAATATCAGCCGCCATCCAAACATTTCCATCATTTTTATATACTGCACACTGCAAGTCCTCTTGAATCCTATCTAAGACAAATTGAGCTACTTGATTAGTTTCTAAATCTCCCGATGCTTCGGTCTGGGTTTTCATAACTTGTGAGGTAATATTGAGTAGCATACCCGCAAGTAGAGCTGTAACTGAAACGGCAACCAACAATTCTAATACTGTAAAAGCCTTTTTGGAAATAGTTAGTCTGTTTGCCATTTTATTATCAATTATGCTCAGAAGAATATACAAACTATTTACTACAGCAGAGTCTAGGAAAATGAGGATTTTCCAAGTGCTTCTCCCATTTTAACATATGTTTCATATCCATTTGAGCTTTTCACAGAGAGGTCATGATCGAGCTTTATCACATTCTCAGAGAAAAGAGTTATTAGCGAAGAGCCACCGAAGGAAAAATAGCCAAGTTCATCCCCTTTTTCGTAGGAATGATTTTCTTGAGCTGTTAGATGGACTGAGCCCACGCAAGTTGCTCCGACAAGAAAGATCGCGACTCTTCCGAACTGTTGGCTATCAACAAAAGTAAGATATCTTTTGTTTTCCCAAAATATAGAAAGGTTCTTTCTAAGAGCGATGGGATTTACAGAATAAAGTCCTCCGTTGATCAAGCTTACTTTTCCCATTCTGCCGGAAACGGGGAAATGAAACCGATGATAATCGGTGGGGCATAATCGACTTAATACTAAGCTACCTTTTTGGTAGGGTGCAGCTAATTCCTCTGAGCCGAACAACTTTTCAAGGTTGAACCGCTGTCCTTTTACAAAAACTCCTTTGACCTTTGACAAATCATCAAAAGCCAAGTGGCGTCCGTCAGCAGGAAAAATTGCGGTGTTAGATTCATTGGATATTGGCCTGCTAGAAGAATTTAGTCTTCTGAAAAAGAATTCATTAAATGTTGCAAAAGTAGATACATCTTCTGCAAATTCTGCCGTATCTAGACCAAATTTTTTAATAAAAGGAAGAATTTTCGAACGACTGTTCTTTCTATTCATCTTCCATCCGTACCATTTAGAAAAGATTTTTCTTCGTACGAGTACCCAAAGACAAAGTTTACCAATAAAATTCCCGTAAATGAATCTAAGCCATTTTTCTCCGTAAACTTTTTCAGCTTCAAGTTTACCCGAATATTTATTGTGGAAAATAATTTCAGGTTCCACAATTAACCTGTAAGATAGTTGTTTAGATTGTTAAGCCTTTTGGATTTTCCCAGCTTTAATCGCTTTGACAGAAACCCAAATACGCTTAACTTGACCGCTTGGCAATTTGGCTCGGACACGCTGCAGGTTTGGTCGAAACTTTCTTTTGTTGTTTTTGACTAACTGCAAGCCAATACCACCAGCTTTTTTGCTGACTCCTTTATGAATGATTCTACCGCCTGTTACTGGACGTTTTCCTGTGATTGCACAAATTCTGGACATAATTTTTTGGGGTGAAATGGGTTTATAAAACTTTGTGTGCTATTTTTCAAGGTTGAATTCTTGGTCCTGAAGAACTAGCAATTCAACACCAGAAAGCTCTTTGCAAAGAAAAAAAGCCTTATGGTGTGTATTTCGAATTAGCAAGTCGGATGTTTTTTCAGGACCCAGGACTGAAGCTGCTGTTGCATAAGAATCTGCCGTGATGCCATCCTTTGCAATCATCGTAACTTGTGAAATATTTTCTATTCCGAACCCAGTTTTGGGGTTAAGAATATGGGAGTATTGTGTTTTACCGATTTGAACAAATTGTTCAATATCGCCGGAAGTTGCAATTGAGCAATTAGATAATTCTAGTTCTGGTAAATCCGGGTGTTTTCTTCCTCCAATTTCAATATTCCAACCTTTTTGTCCTCTGGGAGGTTCACCAAGTGTAATGTCTCCACCCGCATCGATTAGCGAGCGATGCATGCCAACACTTTTTAGTTTTTTAAGCATCATATCAGCAGTAAATCCCTTTGCTATTCCTCCAAGATCGAGAATTAATCCAGGCTTGTTAATTTTTACTTCCTGTCGGTCTTCGAAGAATTCTAGAAATGTGAACCCAGAAAGACTTTTCGCAAGAACTATATCTTTTTTTAATGGTAGTGCTTGGCGAAATCTTGATACGCGCCAAAGCCTAGATAAGTGCCCTATTGTTGGATCAAATGCCCCATTTGTTTTTAATGATAGATTGTTTCCAAAGAATAAAACATGGAATAATTCATTGGATAATCTTTGGCTAATATTGCTGTAAGATGATTCAGAAAGTCTAGAGATTTCACTATCAACCAGATAATCACTAAAAATTAAATTTAGTCTCTCGCATTCATTAAATGCTGAACGGGCCGCACTATATGAAATTTTGGGGTCATCATGATCGATTAAGATTTTGAATTCTGTGCCCATGCATTTTTGGGAAAAGTTCTGCAGATTAGCCGCTTCAACAAAACAACAATAGGCGAGAAGCTTCAATCGAAGTGTCCACTTTAGGAAATTAACCATTGATAACATCATAAAATATCCAAAGGAATGGAAATTCTTGTAAGAAAGACTTAATTTTGAGATAAAACAATACCTTACTACTATAAGTTTTCTATGATCTTCCCCAAATTATTTTTTTCATTAAGCTTTTTTCTGATCGCCAGCTTTGTTCTCCAAGCTGAAGTTGATTTTGTTCGTGATGTTAAACCAATACTTGAGCATAATTGTGTGAGTTGTCATCGGGCTGATAATGATAAAGGTGGCATACGATTAGATACCAAGGCTGAGGCATTTAAAAGCGAAGATCTTATCATTCCCGGTAATCCAGATGACAGCTCATTGTACTGGACAACCACTTTGCCTCAGGATGACGAATTATTCATGCCTCCAATTAAGAATGAAGACAAAGATTACCCCTTAACCGATGCGGAAAAGAAAATCCTTTTTACATGGATAGAAGAAGGTGCAAAATGGCCGGATGATGAGAAACTTGAGGTTCGCAACAGGTTACCTAAAGAAATCAGCTTTGTAGAACATGTTCAGCCTGTGCTGGAATTGAACTGTGTTGCATGCCATTACGACGGTAAAGTTAAGGGAGATCTTCGTCTCGATAGTTTTGAACATGCTTTTGCTGCAGATCATGTGATTGTTCCAGGTGAGCCTTTGGATAGTGATCTTTGGGTTCTTTGCACATTGCCGCAGGATGACGAAATGTTTATGCCACCAGAAGGCAATGATCCGTTGTCACCTTCTGATCTGTTTCTTTTGCGTCGCTGGATAGAAGAAGGTGCCGATTGGCCAGAAGACGCAAAACTTTCACCCAAAAAGAAGAACTTTACTACATTGGGAATGCTTCCAAAAGATTTGTATAAAGAATTGGGATTTAAAGCAGGTAAATCGCAGGATGAATTTACGGCTTACAGGCAAGAAATTGAAACTTCTAATTTAAACTTTGAAATGTTGCCCATTAAAGGTGGTAAATTTTTAATGGGAAGTCCTCCAGATGATAGTAATCGTGGAGAAAATGAACTTCTCTCTCATGAAGTTGAGGTTACAGATTTTTGGATGGGGAAATATGAAGTTACATGGGATGAATATGAGCTGTGGATGATTAATTTGGATAAGGATAACCGGGAATATAACCAAAAAACAGCGGATCGTTCTGATACTCTATCGGACGCAGTCACGAAACCGACAGCCCCATATGTAGATATGAGTTTTGGAATGGGCAAGAGTGGTCACCCTGCTATTTGTATGACTCAACTTTCAGCTAAAATGTATTGCATGTGGTTAAGTGCCCGAACCGGAGTTTTCTACAGGTTACCTACTGAGGCGGAGTGGGAATATGCATGCAAGGCTGGTACGAAGACGGCTTACAGCTTCGGAGACGACTCCAAGGAATTGTCTAATCATTCATGGCATTTGGGTAACAGTCGCTTCAAATATCAAAGGGTTGGCTCTAAGTCTCCCAATCCCTTTGGATTGTATGACATGCATGGAAATGTCTGGGAATGGGTTCTCGACCAATTTACTCCCCCGCCCTCTCAAGCACCAAGTCAATTGCGTAAAAACCCACTTGTTTCTCCGAACACGCTATACCCCAGAGTTGTGAAAGGCGGCTCTTGGGATGATGGTGCCAAAAGTCATCGTAGTGCCGCCCGTATGGGATCGGAGGAGGCTTGGAAGCAACAGGATCCCCAAATTCCCAAAAGCGTTTGGTATCACACGGATGCACTTTTTGTTGGGTTTCGAGTCGTTCGCCCAAGGGAAATTCCTTCCATCGAGGATATTGAGAACTTTTGGCCTTCCGAAGAGGACATCAAGGCAATTCCAAGTCGTTGATATATTTAATCCTTGCGGAACAATATCTTTTGGGCTCAATTTATAGAATAGCCCTATGAGCGTGATTCCAAAAGCGAATAAATCTGGAACTTGTGAAAGCAATAAAGGTTTCGCCATCGTTATGGCGTTATCTCTCCTCAGCCTTGTATTTTTACTAGTTATTTCTTTGGTTAATTTAGTTGGAATTGATTTAAGTTTGGCCGATACGAGAAAAGAGAAAGTCTTAGCTCAGGCTCATGCAAGAATGGGGATGATGGTGGCAATTGGAGAATTGCAAAAACATCTTGGACCAGACACGAGAGTTTCTGCAACCGCTGATATTCTTGACGAGCGGATTGAATCTGGAAAAAAATATGAATCCACTTATTACCTTTCCAACAGTTCTACAAATTTACAAGGTGCGGTAAGCAAAAATCAGGCAATTGATCTTAATGAGAATGGACAGTTGGATACGGTTCCTTTTGGGCAAAGATATTGGACTGGTGTATGGAAACATAGAGCAAGAAGAAAGGGAGCGAGTGATGATTATCGTGCAGCTAAACCACTTCCCAACAATCTGGAAACCTCTGATTCAATCAGTGCCACTGCAATGGCAGATTCTGAGTATGATCCACACCCTGCCGTTGAAGTTGCATGGCTTGTTAGTGGTAATGAAGGGTGGTCTAAGAAGCCAGCTTTTATGCAGGGTCCTGTAATCGTTAAGGATTTTTTGGAAATACCTGATGGCATTCCTGATGATCAGAGGTTTTTTACTGATCCAAATGGTGGTATTTACGGAAATGAAAGAAACGCTTGGTTAGATTATCAGTATGCCGTCGAACAGAATCTTAAGGACTACGATCACCCTTTGCTCGAATTACCTGACCCTGAAGATTCCAATGATGTTGTATGGATGTTGCGTCGTGCTCTTTTGGAAGAGCCTATCGATGAAGATGGGACGGACGATTGGAAGAGTAATCTTCGGGGTGAGCCCATAAAAGTGAGTAAAACTCATGTAAGTGCCAAATCAACAACCGACCGCCTTAACAGCCATGGTGCTTACGCCTACTGGATTGGAGATGAAGGAGTAAAAAGTAAATTAAATATCTCTCTGTCTGATAAGGAATCCAGCAATTTGCAGAATCAAATGGACAATTTGGCGGTTGCCAAAAAACCAAATATCGAATTTACCGACACTTCAGATTCAAATGATGGTCCGGGTACTGGAGGATTTGGACTAAAATTTAAGCTGCCAGATATGGCTAAAAAAGTTCATTCACTTGCGTTCCTGGATGAACAGGAATTGCTTGAAGGAGATGAAACATTAAACAGGACGAAATTAGCCGCACATTTTCACTCTCTTACCACCAATTCACACGGGGTGTTAGCTGATGTACGAACCGGTGGATTAAAAAGGGATTTAAGTCATGCGTTTGCCAACGAGCGTGACTGGGATGGAAGTCTGGAGCAGAAGGCTTACAACTGGATTGACGATTTTATCGGATTTATTTACCGCGATCGTGTACATGTGTTAAAGAGCGTTCCGATGGAACCAGGGGCCAAGTCAAATATGTGGAATGATACGGCAGCCACTGAATCGATAAATGATTACAAGGGCGTTCTTTCCGGTCCACTATGGCGTACATTAGGATCTTTTCACAACATGTATTTAAAGATTGCTGGTGGAGCGACAAGCCCAAGAATTCAAAGTCAACCTGCCGAAGCAGTTCCTCGTTTTTCTGGAGATAACTTGGTGCTTTTTGATCCCAGAAATGGACGACCTGAAGCGAGAGGCAAACCGTTTTGGACTCAGACTCAAACCAACCCTATTCTGGCTATCAACACCAGACTCAACTGGTTTCAGGATACAAACAGCAGACCAGGCCCTAAATCCCATCCAGTACAACCGGTTTTGCTAGAATTCAAATACTCTCAAGTTCCCACCTTGAGTGGAGCCAACTTGGCTTTGGCCATGTATCCGTCGGTGGCTCTTTGGAATCCTTATAATGTAGCTTTATCAATGAATGAGCTTTATGTGGAAGTGCCGATACACAGGGCAACCATTAACACGATGAACCCTAAAGAGTATGATCGCTGGAGAAAGTGGTTTATGTGGGTTTATTATCAGGGCGTCAATGGAGGAGGAGGAGGAGGAGTAATGCGTCCACCGCCATTACCACCGGGTTTTCCTAACTGGGGAGGCCGTGGACCAGTCGGCACAGTTGGTGCACAAGGGTCAGCTGGTTATTTACTTAAGGCAATCATGGGGCAAGCTCATAGAGATGATCCTTTTTTGGGCCCAAATCCTTTCAATAGATTTTTTGATGGGATACGTGGAGGTCGAAATCTGAGTCACTATAGGCGAAAAGCGGGAAGCCCAGGTTACAGTCAGTTATATCCCGATATGGTTCATAATTTTCGCTTTCTCAACAGTAATGATTCAGTTAATCCAACAACTGGATTACCCTCCCCCAATCTTGAAAGGCACTTACTATTGAGGATTTCCGGATTGGTTCTAGATGCTGGAGAAAAAGCCCATTTTACAGTGGGTGCAGGTCAATCATGCCAATGGAGCGACCTACCAGCAGCAGGTTCTCCCAAACAATATCTTCAAGTTTCTTTAACGAAAGGAATTGATCAGCATCCATTTATTTTTCAGACAGATTTTGCTGTGCCCAACAGCGAACCCTTGGGTGTGGAAAATATTATAGGAAGAGTCCAAGGGGTTCATCCTAATCAACTAACATTTTATCACCCCAACAACGCTACCAGGCTGAATTCCTTGGGTAATTATCCTGAACCTAAGGGAATTACCATTTATTCCCAAAGCCCATGCGGACCTGCAATATCCCCTAATATTTATTCATCTCTACCCGTGTCTCAGAGGAAGCCAATTTTTAAAATTACCAAAACATTCGATATTTCAGCTGGATTTGATCGTTGGTGCACAATGATCAATCCTCATGCTAAATTACGAAATTCTACTTTCATTCAAAATGGTCTTCCTGGTAATGGTATAAGGCTTCGTTATAAATTACCAGGAACTGCAGATAAGATTGTTTTAGAGCAATATAATGTTAGATCCCTTGTACAGAGTTATCAGGATGGATTTGGCGATAATTGGAAGGCGGAAAGATTTGTTGGTTCTCGATACAATGCATTTAATTCTAATATTTTCACAGATGTCCCAAGAAGGAGCTACACAGTAAATCACGATGATAGAAGTTATACTTTTAATCCGAATTCTATGCGATTTGTTGATTTTTATGAATTTGCAAACAATGGTTCCTATGATGGAAATTTGACGCTTGATCAGGCAATAACTCCATTAAACCCACCAAATTACCACGGTTTGGATGTTGCTGGTTTCAACCCATTCATGCACCAGATCGTCCCCCGGATAACTTCATCGTCGAATAGCATAGGCTTCTTTCATGATGAAGATGAAATGCATGGCCCCATGGATGTTGAAGAAGAGGCGGTTTTATTTGATGTACCTACATCTCCCATGCTCTCCATTCTACAGCTTAGACACGCAAATCTTTCTGATTACAGCCATGCACCAAGTTATATTCTTGGCAACTCTTACGCAACGCCCCAGGTATCTCGCTATAAAACCTGGGGAAGGGTACGAACAATTGCCTGGAAACCAACGAGTATATTATTCGATATTGCAAATAACTGGGCTTCTCACGAGCATTTCAAGCAAGCATATCAAACAGGCTCATCCCCCTGGGAATGGTTTATTGCAGATAGAAATTTATATATACCCAGGAACCGTGCAAACTACGGAAGTGTACGTGATGTGAATGCACAGAATGAACATCAAAATACAACCTTGGATCATAGCTATTATGCAAATCGTGCGTTGTTAGACGGTTTTTTTATGTCAGGTGTTGGGCATGATCAATGGCAAACAAAATCTCTTTCTCAAATGCAGGCAGAAAAAAATAGTATTGATATAGAGGAAGCTTATCGCCCTTACAGAAACCCTCGTCTGGTGCCATTTTTGAGAGATGATCAATTGACCGAAACATCCTACGGGGAATTAAGTGAAGAAGTTTTGTCTACTGATGATCGTTCATACAGGTACCAAACATTGGCGGCTGACTTACTGCTTGAAGGTGCTTTTAATGTAAACTCAACATCGGTAGATGCATGGATTAGCCAATTGTCATCCTTACGCGGCTTGCCTTTGCCGAACTCTAACAGTTCTTCTCAGGAAACTCCCGTCCTAAGATTTCTAAACCAACCATCTGAAAATTCATGGAATCAGATTCGTCAGTTGTCTGATGATGAAATTACACTTCTTGCTCATTGCTTAGTAGAGCAGATCAAGCTCAGGGGGCCATTTCTTTCTTTTTCCGATTTTGCAAATCGTCGAATACAAGGCACCCCGGCCAATTTACTTTCTATACCTTTGAGTAATTGGAGATCGTTCGCACAGGAAGACCGGGACTCTGTTCTTGGTCTTAGGGGAGCAGTACAATCTGCCATTGCAGAAGCAGGACTTAATCAACCCGATTCGCTTTCCTCTGGGAGCACAAAAGGTAGCTGGCCGGACAATCCAATGATACCGACCGTTCCTTCGTCACGGTTTAACGGTCCAATTGCAAATTACCAGCATTTTTTACCACCGGCGAATATGGGTTTCATTAGTTCAATCTTCGGATTATATGCGGTGTCTGCTCAACCTTACTCGCATCCCCATTTCCTTACCCATACTTGGGCAAGCTTTAATTCCGACCATGTACGCAGTAGACAGGAGTCTCCGACAAGTTTTGGATTGGGAAAAACAACGGAGCTTAACTTTTTTGCCGGATCTAAAGCTGATGGAACAAAGCACTCAGCAAACTTTATAAATTGGACTCCGACATTTAGTTTCAAAGCGGGTTGGGATGATTTCGAAGGTGCATCTTCATTTGGAGAGGCACCCGATAACATACTTGCTGTGGAAAATGTTGCAACTGCGGCAAATAAACCTGGATGGGTAATGCAATCTGATGTCCTCAGCCCCCTTGCCCCCGTAACTTCCGTACGATCAGATACATTTATTATTAGGGTGATGGGCGAACCTAAAAGGACCAATTCAACGAAAATTCCCGCTAAAGCATGGATTGAACTTACTGTTCAGCGCACGCCTGACTATGTTAAACCACATTTAGATGCACCCCACCATCGTCCGCACGAACCATTTGAAGATCGTAATTTGAATGGATATTGGGATAATGATCCAAGTTTCAGTGAACATTGGTTGGACTTAAATCAGAATGGAATGGACACCAAGGGTGAGCAAACTCTAGGTGATGCACAACCGGACTTGCCCGGAAGAGGGATTTACCGCGACGGATTTGATTCGGATTTACCTCTAAACCCAGATCCTGACGAAGAAGATTCCAGTGCAACCGTATCGCGTATGGGTATAAACCAACGTTTTGGTCGAAAATTTAAAATCATTAAATTTCGTTGGATTAAAGAACAGGATGTTTAAGGAAATCTAAATCAACCAATTTGAGTAGAGTTTAGCCAATCAATCTTGCAAATCTGATATTAGTTTGGAAGCTAAGATGCAATGATTAGAACTCAATGGTTTTCAATTTTATTTTTTTTAAACTTAATTTTTCTTAGTGTTAATGCACAGGAAGATGCACCGAAACCAAGTGCTATATTTAAGGCTGTCTTTTGGGATCGGTTTACTTCTAAAAATTTGTCTTATGCACCTTGGGGAAATTACGAAGACAACAATGCCACCATGGTCTCTCTACAAGTTGGTTTTAGTACAGTAAGCAGACCATTTGTCTACTATGGATCACCTCCGGTGAAATTTTTTGAGAAAACATACCAAACCGAGACATCAATTGACACCCCGCCAAGCGATAATGAAAAAAAAGAATTGGGAGATTTCTCATTCGAAAAAACAGAGGGACAGACACAACACTTTCTTCTTCTATTCTTAAAACAATCAAATAACCAAAAATTTAAAATATTCCCCTTACCATTATCGTACAAGGATTTGGAACTTGGATCTTTCAAGAGTTATTCTCAATGCAAGGAAAACCTTTATTTGGCATACGGGGATCAGAAACAAGTACTGGCACCCGGTAAGTCGGTTATGTTTCGATGTCAAATAAGTGAAGATTTGGAAAAATCCAAACTAAGGGTTTTTACCAGAAACGGTTCAAAATATGAAGAAGTAGTTACGGACTATTTAACACTGAACCGTGATATGCGGGCATATGTATTTCTATCTCCATACAGAAACAGAATTAGGATTAAGAGATATTTTGTGGACAAAATTGAAGAAAAAAATTCCTTAGGTTTTGGTATGTCTCCTTTGGAGGTTCAGGTTCAGCAAAACACGGATCAAAATAGTAGTAGCAACTCGTTGCAACCATTTACCGAATAGCAGGTTTATGTTGTTAATTTCCAATTTATACTCATGTGATACGAAGATAAAAAATTTGGATACCAAATATTAGCGAATGAATAGAAAACACTTTATAAAAACTGCGAGTTTATCATGCATAACTTTATCTGGAGTTGGCAGGGATTGGACAGGGCAAAACCCCACAAGATATCCGGATCCAGATGTTAGAGTACTTGATCCTTTATTTGCAAAATACAGGCTTGGAAATGCAGCGATCCGTCGAATATTTTCAAGTCCAGATCTTCTGTGGGCAGAAGGACCAGCATGGAGTTCTGTTGGTAAGTATTTACTTTGGAGTGACATTCCCAATGACAGACAATTAAGATGGAATCAGGACAATAGTTTAGTGTCGGAATTCAGGAAACCCGCTGGAAATAGCAACGGAAACACCTTCGATCATCATGGTAGGCAAATCTCTTGTGAGCACGGGCACCGGAGAGTTGTAAGATACGAATTAGATGGAAAGGTAACTGTTCTGACCGATTCATTCGCGGGGAAATCATATAATGCACCAAATGATGTGGTGGTTCACCCAGACGGTTCTGTCTGGTTTACTGATCCAGGGTATGGAGGGTTAATGCACTATGAAGGTAACCGATTCGACACAGATAATGTCCAGCCATTCCAAAAAGAAGCGGTCTACAGAATAGATTCCAAAACTGGTAAGGTAACAAAAGTGACTGATGAAATTTATAAACCAAACGGACTTTGCTTTAGTCCAGATTATAAGAAACTTTATGTATCGGATACGGGAGCCTCGCACTATAAAGGAGCAGAACGGATTATCAAAGTTTGGGAAGTTGAAAAGGAGGGCAAACTTGTTGGTGGAAAAACATTTGCAAAAATGTCCATGGAGGTAAGCGGGCAAATCATTCAAGGAAGTGCTGACGGTATTAAATGTGATGAAGATGGAAATATTTGGTCAAGTGCAGGATGGGGTGGTAAGGGATATGATGGCGTTCATATTTTTGAGCCGAATGAGGGAAAACGTATTGGACAAATCCTGCTGCCTGAAATTTGCTCAAACCTCTGTTTTGGGGGTGATAAGAGAAACAGACTTTTCATGACTGCTAGTCAGTCAGTCTATTCTTTATATGTTGAAACCAAGGGAGCACACCCCTTTTAAAACTTAAATTTATTTATTTTTTGAGTTTCTAAAAAACAATTTTCCTTCATCACTGACTTTTCTGTAATAACAACCGGTCCTTGGAGTGCCATCAGGATTTTTCGTGTGGCAGGCCCCCTTTCCTCTAGGTCTCACAATATATAAAATTGAGTTTTGCTCGCAGTTAACACGAATTTCAAGAATTTCTAAATAGTCTCCTGATGTCTTACCTTTTATCCAAAGTTCATTTCTGCTAGTGCTCCAGAATGTGGCCATTTTCAGTTTTTGGGCGGTATTTAAGGCAAGTTCGTTGGCATATCCAACTATAAGAACTTCTCCAGTGTCACCATCTTGAGCTACCGCAGGCAGTACATCTTCTCCACATTCTGCGACTCGTCTTAACTTTTGATAATCTAACTGAAGTTGGTCACCTTCTTCAATTTCTTTGTGGCTCATAATTTGATTTTAGCGAATTAATTTTTAAATAAATATTTTACTCAATATCCAATAATTTTTTAATTATAATTTCCATTTTTGGTAAAGCTTTGCTCGCAGATTCATTTACCTCTTCATGACTTAAGGGTGAATCTGAGATTCCTGAGGCTAAATTAGATATAAGAGATACAGCGCAAACTTTCATTCCAATGGCGTTTGCAATCATAGCTTCTGGGACTGTTGACATACCAACAGCATCGGCTCCTAATGTTTTGAAGGCCCTAATTTCTGCTGGAGTTTCAAATGCTGGACCTGAAATCGCTAGATAAATTCCGCTTTTCACATTTAATTCGCTTACTGTTATATCGTCTAAAATCGCTTTTCTTATTGTCTTACAGTATACTTCTGTTTGATCGGGGAATCTTGGAATATTGTCATGAAGCTTTTCACCAATCAGAGGATTACTACCCATTAAGTTGATGTGATCTTTGATTATCATTATATCCCCTGCCTTATATGATTCATTAATCCCTCCAGCAGCATTAGTAAGAATTACTTTCTGGCAGCCAAGCTCATTAGCGAGTAAAATTGGCGTTTTTATTGCACTCCACCCTACCCCTTCGTATACATGTCTACGGCCCTTAAATATAAGTGCCAGACCACTGGGGGTTTCTATAATTGCTAAAGTGCTCTCGTGTCCTTCTACAGTTGTTTGAGATAAACATTCTATCTCTGAGTAGCCAAAACATTGAATTTCATTTAGATTCTTTACTGCCTGAGCCCATCCTGAACCGCAAATAACAGATACGAGCGGTTTTTTGTTCCCGAGTTTTCCTTTTAAAAAGTCAGAACTTCTCTTGATGTGTTCGTTCCAGCTTTTTTTCATTGGTATTTCAAAACTTTCTTCCCGTTTATAATTTCTAAGTGATTTTTCTGATCATGCGTTTCAGATGCAGCGGTGATTCCAATCACTTTTGCATCAATAGAATAGTTTTTGGCAATTGCGAGAACATTATCTTCGTGCCCTGGTTCACAATAAATTTCTAACCTATGACCCATATTATAAACCTGGTACATCTCCTCCTCCGTCGTCCCTGATACCTTTTGAATTTCTTGGAATAATGGTGGAGCAGAAAACAAATTATCTTTAATAAACTTTACTTGTGATCCAAATCGCAAGCACTTTGTTTGTCCTCCTCCGGAACAGTGCACAGCTCCCCTTAAGTGGGTTCCAAGATCCGTTGAAATATCTTTAATTAAAGGGAGATAGGTTCTTGTTGGGCTAAGTAAAGCTTCTCCAATTGTTAGTCCGGACCCGGTAAGTTTGTCATTCAAACGATAAGGACCACAGTAAACATAATCTCTATCCGTTGATGGATCAAAGGTTTCAGGATAGTTTTCTAGGTAGTATTTTGAAAGTAATTCGTGCCTTGCACTGGTTAGTCCATTACTGCCTATACCACTATTTTCAACATTTTCATAACTTGCTTGGCCAAATGAGGCAAATCCTATGATGGACAGACCTGGAGTGATATTGGAATTGTCTATAATATTATCTTTTCTGGGTACTGCCACAGCACACGAGTCAACAGCAACGGTGCCAGTGATATCACCAACATCTGCAGTTTCTCCACCGCCACTTACCACCCCAATACCTAGATCACGAAGGCTTTGTAGGAAACTTTCTGTTCCCTCAATAAGTGATGCAAGTGCTTCCCCGGGAAAGTTTCTCGCATTCCTATTAACTGTACTTGAAATGACAATGTTGTCCCAAACACCCACACAGGCTAAATCATCTAAATTCATGACAAGGCTGTCTTGTGCAATGCCTCGAAATACATTCGGGTTTCCAGATTCTTTATAGGCCAGATACGCTATAATAGACTTGGTTCCTGCCCCGTCAGAATGAATAACATTACACCTTTCGGGATCTTTTGTGAGCAAGTCTTCGGTGACCTTACAAAAAGTTCCCTTAAACAAACCTTTGTCCATTTGATCAACTACATCATGAACTTCTTTCTTGGAGGAGGATACCCCTCGTTTTGAATATCTACTTTCGGATTCTTGCATTATCATTATCTTGTAAGATGAAAGTAATACTCTAAAGGAATTTTTTGCCCAACTTAAAAGTGCGTACCGAATATAAGATAAAGTCTTACAAGGCAGTTGAGCCTTATATGAAAAGTTCTGAGGAATTCTTATATAAAAATGAACCGATTAACAATTTGTTTTGGGAAGTTTATTTTCGATCTTCGGAAAGTACGAAAGAAATCCATGCAGGAAATATTTTTCACAGGGGAAAAATAAAATTGAGTTACATAAAAATGACTTCGGATTACATTTTGTTGTCGTCGGGCTTATCTCCTGCAATTCAACATCTTGTGGATTATGCAAAACGAAAGAAATGGATACTTCGTGGTGTACTAGGACCAAGCGAAATGAGTGAACTGTTTGCCAAACAATGGTTTAAGTCATCTGGCAAAAATATTCTTCTGGCTCAAAAAACTTTTAATATTTTTGAAACGCGGAAAACACACTTAAAATTTAATCAGGAAAACAGGATTAAGATTGTACGAGCAGATAATATGCAATGGCCTAGAATTCGTCTATGGGCTTCTTTATTTGCCAAAGAATCAGATTCTTCAGCTAACGAATTAAGTACTGTAAAGTTAGCTCGAGAAATTTTGGAGCAAGGAAACATGTATATTTTCAGAAAAGCCGGTGCTTCAGTGGGAATGGCTGGATTTGGGAGAAAAACACCAAGCCGTTTAACCATTAATATGGTCTACATCTCGAAGGAATATAGAGGTCAAGGATACGCAAAAAAAATGATTTTTCATTTAATTAATGAAGCAAAAGACCGAGGATTTTCTAAATGTATTTTATTCAGTGAAAAAAGTTTGGAAAACAATCTATATTTGAAAATAGGCTGCCTCTTTAAAGGTAAAATTTCAGAAATCTCATTTTCAAAATCATAAAATCAACCTTTAGAGACCTTAAGATTTTGCTCTCCATCTTTTAACGATACTAATATCTGGTTAGCTTTTTGAAGAGTTTTGACGCTTGATATAATTTTTCCCTGACGATCTTTTATAACAGCAAATCCCTTCCTCAAAACCTTATCAATATTCGCATTGTTTAAGCGAGTCTCAAGAAATTCCAATTCGCCTCTTTGTTTTTCAAAAAAACGTTGAGCAAAGGTTTGTAAGCGTTGTCCTAAATCATCTAAAGACTGCTGACCAACTTGAATACGGTGCTCAGGGCTAGCGATTTTTATCTGCATTGAAAGGATTTCAAGTTTTTCACGTAATTTGATTAAGAAGCGGTCAGATATATCCCTTAAGTCTGATGAGTATCTTTGAAGAATTTCGATTTGCTCGAGAAAACTGGAACTTATGATTTCTGCAGCAGCAGTTGGAGTTTCAGCTCGTAAATCAGCAGCGAAATCCGTAAGCACAAAATCCGTCTGATGCCCGACTGCTGAAATGATAGGAACAGAGCATGCAGATACTTTTCTAACTAGATTTTCATCGTTAAAAGCCCACAGGTCTTCGAGTGAGCCTCCACCTCTTGTCAGAACTATTACATCAACCTGTTTATCAAGATCAGTAAGTTTATCTAAACTAGATTGCAGGTTTGCGGGTGCGGTAAGTCCTTGTACCAATGATGGCGAAAGTACAATTTCACCTTTAAAACCCTTTCTTTCTAATACACTTATAAAATCTTCAATCGCTGCTCCGTCTGGAGAGGTAATCAATCCGATGCGGAGTGGCAATTTTGGAAGTGGTTTTTTCTTTTCGTCATTAAATAAGCCTTCCTTCAATAAGTTTTGTTTGAGTCGATCGAACTTCATGCGAAGATTGCCGATACCTTCTTCCATAAGATGTTTGACTCGAACTTGGTAATCACCTCTTGGCTCATATACGGTTATATCCCCAAAAATTAAATATTTTGATCCTTCCTGAAGAGGTTTTTCAATCACTCTTGCATCGCTTTTGAAGAGGACCGCTTTCAATTGTGAATTTGAATCTTTAAGCTGGAAATAATGATGTCCACTGGAATAAGACTTGAGGTTTGAGATCTCCCCTCTGATCCAAATTCTAGCAAAACTAGTCTCTAATTTTTTCCTTATGGCAGAGTTTATCTCAGAAATTTCCCAGATGTAAGAATCGGAATTACTATCTTGGAAAAGTTCTGTCTGCATTTGTCTTCTTCTTAAGGAATATTTTGCTTATCAAGTATATGCTTAACAGTAAAGCAACTCCACCACCCAAATATTTAAAATTTCCACTTATTATTCCTGCAGTTGCAATGGTATACCCGAAAGAAGTAACTGATAAGACGGGTATGGAAACAAGAAGATAAGGAATGATGGGCATTTTAAGTGCTCCAAGGATATAGTTTGTAAAGATGAATGGTATCCCAGGAGTGAGTCGAAGAATTAATGACAGTTCCCAAAAACTGGTATCGTTGTTTTTAATATCATTAAATTTTCTTTTTTTCCAAAAAAAGTAAAATTTGTTTACCACTTTTAAACCACAGAGTCTTGCTAACCAATAAGTCCATACGCAATTTAAAGAAAGTGCAATAGAACTAAAAATTGCAGCTTCCAATGTTCCGTTAGTTTCCCCCCAGATACCAGCGAATGCAAGTAACGGAGAAACTGGTAAGACAAATGCAGGGAGAATAACTATACTAGAAAATAAAAGAAACCCATTGTTGAGAAGTATGACAGAAAACTCATCCCATAAAATACTCAACCAACCAGAAATCCAATCTATTGACAAACACATAGGTTCCTCAAAGCTTAAGAGATTAGGTAAAATTATCAATATAACTAAAACTGCCAAAACGAGCAGTTTAGAAGCACTCATCTTATCCCGAATGCAAATGCGATCATTTATCAGAAGAATTTGTTTCTTTTACTTCTTGATTCCAAGATTCGAAATGAAATGAAGTATTTCTCTCATCACTAGAGTTAGAATTATAGCTTTCTTTTTTAAATGTATTAAAAACGGGTAAAAGTAGAAAAAACAAAACAAATACAATTGCTATCCATAAAACTAATACAAATTTAGAAAAACCTGATTTCTGGTAACTAGTAGTATTCATAGGTAAATATGTCAATTAAGGGTTTAAAAGTAAACTCAATGAAATCGTAACCAGTAAAGAAAGCCTGGGAGAAGTATTCCCAAAAGGCTTACTAATCCTAAAATAATTTGGGCTCTCATTGCCTTCTTTCTGTTTTCAGGAGTGTGGGGTGCGGGGGGATTACCCCAGTCATCTTTGTCGTTAGTAGATTGCTTTTGCATAGGCTATATAAATTATCTATTTATTAGTTTTCGACAAAGCAATGATATCTGTTTTTATATATGTTTGGTAAGGTTACAGTAATAGGCCCTGGTCTATTGGGTGGATCACTTTGTTTAGCTTTAAGCGAAAATAAAATGAGCGATAGGATAGTACTTTGGGCTAGGACTAAGGAGTCATGTCAAAATGCTCAAAAAATTTTTCCATTTGCCGAAGTGGAAGAAAATCTTGCAGAATCTGTTACGGGAAGTGAATTAGTGGTTATTTGTACACCAGTAGAGACAATTACTGATATTATAAGAGAAATAATCCCTCATTTATCTAAAAAAGCTTTAGTGACGGATGTAGGAAGCGTGAAAAAAAATATATGTCAAGCCGCTGAAGATTTATTTAAAAATGAAACGGCTTCATTTATTGGCTCACATCCAATGGCAGGTTCTGAAAAATCAGGCATGAAATATGCCAATGCAAATCTATTTAATAGTCGTCCTTGTATTATAACTCCTAGTTCAAAGAAGGACGGTCGAATTGTTGATGTAATCATTAAATTTTGGGAAAGATTAGGAATGGTTGTATATCAGAAAGACTCTATGGAGCATGATTATCTAATGGCAGAGTTAAGTCATTTACCTCATTTAGTTGCATCTGTCCTTTCACATGCACTCCAAGACAAAACAAAAAATGCCAGACAACTTGCTGGCCAAGGTCTTAGAGATACTACTCGCGTTTCTGCAGGAAATTCAAATTTATGGTCTTTTATCCTTTCGGAAAACAAGCCAAACTTAATTAAAGCAATTAATCAGTTCAAATCATCCTTAAAGGAGGCGGAAAAAATTCTATCAGGTGAGAATATCGAAGAGTTGAAAAAGTATTTGGAAAAAGGTTCTCTCTTTAGGAAATCAATTGAATGATATGGTCACACAATTGGATGTCATTCCTTTTCAAAAGCCCTGTACAGGAGTTATTGAATTACCAGGGTCGAAAAGCATTTCAAACCGTGCTTTATTGCTGTCATGTTTTAATAAGTCGGCTGTAACCACTTTGTTCAACATACTCAAAAGTGAGGATGTTGAAATTATGATAGCCGCATTAAAAAGTTTGGGTGTAAATATTAAAACAAACTGGGCAGAAAAAACTCTAAGTATCGAAGGTTGTGCTGGCATTGCACCAGTTAAAGAACAGAATATACAGGTTGGAAATGCCGGAACTGTAGCACGGTTTTTGACCGCATGGCTATTGATTCAAAAGAATTCTAGTTATCATTTAGACGGTACTTTAGAGATGAGAAAAAGACCCATCCGTCAGCTTCTTCAGTGTTTTACAACAGGTGGAATAAAAATCGATTACAAGATAGAGGATGGACATTTCCCTTTTTCTATGAAAACGGAGAATTTTCATTGCGAAGAGTGGTCTATAGACGCATCGAAAAGTAGCCAAATACTTTCTGCAGTAATGATGATTTCTCCATTACTTTCAAACAAAGGAATAATCAATTTTACGACAGGCACGGTTTCCCGACCATTTTTAGAAATTACCCGCAAGATGATTAAAACGTTTTCCGGAGACGAAAGATTTAAATGTGACATATCTGATGACAGAATTGAAATTTTTGGCAGTTATTCGCGAAAAAATAATTTCAAATATGAGATCGAGCCTGATGCAACTGCTGCAAGCTATTTCCTTACTCTTCCCCAAGTTGTTGGAGGATCTTGTGAATTGACCGGGATTCATGAAAATATGCTTCAAGGAGATGTAAAGTATACTCAAATACTCAAAGAAAATGGAGCAGAAATCCTTAAGGGGAGCACAGGATATATCTCTAGGAATCATGGGAATAATAAGTTGAATGGAGGAGAGTACAATTTTAATGATATTTCAGACACTTTTCTTACCTTGGCTGCCATAAGTCCACTAATGCGGAATCCACTAACAATTAGAGGAATCGAGCATACCAGAAATCAAGAATGCGATAGGGTTGACGCTATGGCAAAGGAACTTACAAAACTAGGTCAACTTGTCGAACAGACTCCGGACAGTATCCATATAATCCCAGATTTAAATAAACTTAAAAGACTTGCCTCAAGAAAAGTGATTGTTGAGACATATGAAGATCATAGAGTTGCAATGAGTTTTGGAATTTTAGGTTCATTTAACTTATTACAAAATGGCAAACCATGGTTGACGATTTCTGATCCTATGTGTTGCTCCAAAACATTTCCTGAATTTTTTAATGTTCTTTCCAGTGTAAGAGAATCTTGATGTTTGAATGAATAGATTTATAACTATTGCAATAGATGGAGGAGCAGGTGTTGGGAAATCAACTTTAGCTAAGTTGATATGTTCAAGAAAAAATTATTTATATATTGAGACGGGAAATTTTTATCGGGCAATCGCTTACCTCATGCTAGAGATGAAAATTAAACCGGAATCGGTTGCCGAACAACTCAGTCCGGATTTTGTTAAATTTCATTCCAAGATTTCTTCAAAAGGTTTTGAGTTATTTATAGGTGATACTAATTGTATTGAGCTAGACCTAAGATCTGCAGATATAAACAAATGTGTGAGTGATTATGCAGCACAACCAGCACTGAGGAAATTTCTGTTGGATTTTCAACGGAAACAAGTAACTATTGCAGAAAAAACCGGTTTTGGTGGGATTGTAATGGAAGGCCGGGATATTGGTTCAAAAATATTACCAAATGCAGATTTAAAATTTTTCTTATCCGCTGATTTTGAAACCAGAATGATGAGAAGGGATCATGATGGAGAGTCTGATGAAATAGTCACTCGAGACTTAAAAGACAGTAAAAGGTCAACATCACCTTTGCTTAAAACAGATGATGCTATTGAGATTGATACTGGCAAGTTAACAAAAGAGGAAGTATTTGAAATGGTAAACACGGAATTGGAAAAAATTATATGAGCTTCATATATTCTTCTGCACAATTTTTTTCAAAATCTTATTTTAATTTATTTCATAACTTTGAGGTTATTGGGCTAGAAAATATTCCTGAAAAAACACCTTTTTTACTTGCTAGTAATCATGCAAGTTTTATCGATCCACCAGCACTAGGGTGCCTTGTTCAGAGGGATATTTGCTATCTTGCGAGAAGAAGTTTATTTAAATTTCCTTTCAATTTCATACTTAACAAATTAAACGCAATTCCCCTTCAACGTGAAAGACTGGATCTTAAAACATTGAAAACAATTCTTAAGTGTATCGATCGCGGAAAGGGTGTGTTAATTTTTCCAGAGGGTACGAGGTCTGAAAATGGAGAAATAAAAAGAGCTAAATCAGGGATAGGGTTTATTGTTGAAATGGCGAAGGTTCCAATTATACCGGCCAAGGTAATTGGAAGTTTTCAGATTTTGCCCAAAGGAAAACTATTCCCCAAACTTGGTCAAAAACTAATTATTAAGTACGGGGTACCTTTTAATGCAGAAGACGAGGTATTTGAATTGGATAAAAAAACCCGTTATCAAAAAATTGCAGATTTAATAATGAATCGAATCGATATGCTTTAGGTGAGTCTATGCAATTTCTTCCTTAGATTTCCCATAGTATTTGTTATAGTACTTATACCTGTAGTATCCATAACCATAACCATAGTATCCGGAGTAATAATATCCAGTTGATTTCCTTGCCGGTAGATCATTCAAAACGACACCTAAAATATTACAACCAGATTCTTCCAAGTTCTCTAGCAGGCCTTTAGCGGCTCTTCTTGCTACTTTTCCATACCTTGTCACAAAAATAACATCATCTGCAATTTTTGAAAAGGCTAAGGCATCAGGAAAAAGCCCTATAGGAGGGCTATCCACAACAATTATGTCTGAAATTTTCTTTAATTCATTGATTAATTTTGTAAATTCTTGTTTTTCTAGTAACTCTGTAACGCTTCTTGTCTTGCCTCCGGAAGTTAACATTTTCAGGTTAGGGTGAATTTCGTGAAGGTTGTTATTTAAATTTTCTTTTAGGAAGCTAGGATCAGAGCTTATTCCATTGATTATATTGATCAATCCACCGTTATTCTCTAATCCTGCGAATTTATGAAGACCGGGTCTTCTTAAATCAAAGTCTATAACAATAGTTTTTTTCCCGTGATTTGCACATGTATATGCAAGATTAGTTGAAATTAAGCTTTTACCTTCACTGGGTATAGCAGAGGTGACTAATATAATCTTAGGATATTCGACTAAAGAGTTGATCTGAATTTTACTGAACATGGATCTAAATGATTCAGCAAGACCGTCGTCTAAATCGTTTCCTACTATCAATGGTCTGTCTTGCTCAATTATATTCGAGATTTTGGGAATACCCGTTATCAAGTCTCTTCCCAAAAAAACTTGAATATCCCAAGGAGACTTTATGCGGTTGTCTATAAACTCTAGCAAAAATGGAAATACAAAAAAGATTCCAAGAAAAATCATAGCAGAACTCCGGTGTATCCCTCCTCGGTCTGGTGTGAATGGTGCTCCAGGTAAAGATGCGAATTGTTCCTTTTGTAGGGGGTTATCTTGATCTTTTGGAAAGGCTTGTTCGATAGTAACTTCATTTAACCGTTTCTGCATTTGAGCACTACTGGCACGAACAATTTCTAGTTCTCTTTCAAGATTCCTTAAAGTGTCGTCGATTTTACTTAGAGAGTCGGCTTCTTTTTGAACTCCTTCCAGGGCTTTTTGAAAGTTACTTTCAAGAACGGTTAATTGTTTATCACGGTCGCGCAAATCTGAAATAGCTTTTTCGATTTGTTGCAAAATTTGAGTCAGGGTTGATTGAATCTGCCTTGCGTTAGAAATCATTTTTGGATGATTTGACAAATAACCAGTCCCCACTTCCTCATAATCTTTTCTTATTTTGTATAATTCTTGGAGAGATTTTCTTAGATAAGGAATTTCTCCAAATTCCTCAATCTCACTAATTTTAAAAAAATCTTTAAATATATCGTAACTTCTCTCTAAAGAATCGATTTTACCGTTTTGCTGAAATTGTTTTATTTGATTTTGTATGCTATTGATTTGGGATATGGTAGAATTTATTCTAAGCTTTTCTATTCTGCAGTTTGTGATTTCAGATTGGTACTGACTTTTCTTAGTTGCGTTCACTTGCTTATCATCTTCCAAAAATGGTGTCTTTTCTTTGGTTTTGAGTTTCGACATTTCTTGCTTAAGGCTTGTTTCTTTTTGTAATTCATTTTTAAGCAATCTTTCGAGTGTCTTAATGGCAGACTCGACTTTTAGACTAGAATTACTTTTATGCAAAATTTCGTATTCAGTTTGAACCTCTCTTGCAATTATCATGGCAGACTTGGCTGACCTAGCAGTAGATGAAATTGTAAATTTCGGCCTACTTTCTTCTGAAACTGAGACGGAAAAACTAACGGTTGATGCTACATTTGTTGGAATCCCTGCCTCAAGATACGGTTTTAGCATTTCACTTTTTAATTCTGGTGAATTCTCAATCTTATTTATAACCTGTAATTTTAGCTCTTGACTATTTAATCCGTCTCGATGCTTGGCAACAAGGAGCTGAAGTTGTTGTTCCTGTTGATCAACTTTTTGAAGATTAATAATTGCAGGAGGTGGAATGAGTCGAAAGGATGAAGAACTTCTAAAAGACTCAGGAACTTGGAGTTCTTTGTAAGCAAATGCTAAAGCAATCGGTAGAGCTATTGAAAGTGAAATAAGCCATCGATCTCGTATAATAAGAAAGAAGTCCGAAAAACTTTTAGCTTTTTGGGAAGACTTGCTTGAAGTGAGTTCGTCTGTTAGTTGCTGATCCACAATTCTAATCAAAAAAGCCTTTCAGGAACATTAATTTGATCTCCAGGGTAAATCCACCACTTTTGTCCTTTGATGTTAGTTGTTCCATTGGATAGTGCTTCAACATCTACGACATAAACTTTTGTCTCAACCACATTTTGTGCATTATCACGAAAGGTTCTTGTGACGGAAACCTTCTTTTTGTTTGCAATTGGATTAAAACCTCCAGACATATTAATTAACTCGGTTATACTTATTGCATTAGCTTCGTTAGGTAATGCAAAAGGGCCAGATTTATTAACGGAACCTGAAATGTAAACATATTTGGGGCTGTATGAAGTAATTTCAACTATAACTGT
>JAYZJX010000020.1:0-10867 GCA_036164015.1 Verrucomicrobiota bacterium
AATTTCTCGGTGAAGAGTGTCTTCCTTCACTTAGAAACTATTTTTCCACATCATGGATTCCACCGGCTTGGGTGTTCTCTGATTATATTTAGCCGATGATTTGGATGCATAATCAACTTCCACATTTCCTTCCACCTTGAAATAAATTAACTGCCCAATCGGCATGCCTGCATAAACACGGACCGACTGACAAACAGAGATTTCCAAAGTCCAATGGTTACAAAACCCCACATCCCCCTTACCTGCCGTAGCATGAATATCAATACCAAGTCTGCCTACACTTGATTTGCCTTCCAGAAAGGGAACATACTGTCTTGTCTCCGTATATTCCAAAGTGGAACCTAGGTAGGTTTTCCCCGGTTTAAGCACCACTCCATCTTCAGGAATTGAAAAGTGCTCAACATGGTTATGTTTTTTCGCATCAATTACCTCATCCACATAGCATGCCAAATGCCTGGATAAATGCACATCATAACTATTAGTCCCCAGACAATTGCGGTCATAAGGTTCAATTACAATATCGTTCTTGGAAATGGCATCGAGTATGGAACTGTCGGAAAGTATCATTTAGGTTATATTTTACAACAAATAAGGATGAATCAATCTCAGGATTAAAATTTTCTTTTTTCAGTGCGACTTCTACAACAAAAAAGCCTCCCGCATAAAAACGGGAGGCTTTAAAGCTTACATTAAATATGCTTAGGCGAACGGACGATAAACTCCAGGTGCAGGCACTGGATACTCTCCATTTTCTCCAGGAACAACCGGTGGGGTTGTATTGTAATCGTAATCGTCAATTCCCGGAGCATAATCTCGACCTTTTTTCATAAGTTCATCAGCATTGATTTCCTTACCGGAGTAGCATGCTTCACGACCTAGAATTGCGGTAAAAGTACTCATAGCCCCGTAATCAGCCTCGTTGTAATACTCACCTTTGTGAAGTGCTTCCACAAGATCTTTTTGCTCCTGATAGTGCCCTCCACCAGCACCTGTGCAACGGATCGGATCACCATCAAATGGATATATTCCGCGTGCCACATCACAAGTTCCTTTATACCCATGTACGGACTCAGAAACATTGGACCATCCCCCCTTCAGGTGCCTGCCTTGGCTATACATCTTGGTGCCGTCTTCAAATGTATATTCAACGAATGTATGATCGAATATTTGGGAAAGCGTGCGGTCGCCACCCATACGCATTTCGCTACCTCCCATTCCGTTTGCTTTGACTGGATACATTCCTTTGATCCAGCAACCAATATCCAGATTATGGATGTGCTGCTCGCAAATTTGGTCTCCTGACGCCCATGTGAAGTGGTACCAATTGTTAACTTGGTATTCCATTTCAGTCATTCCCTCTTTTTTTGGACGGTGCCATATACCTCCACCATTCCAGTAAACACGCAGTAGATTAATATCTCCAATTACACCGTCTTGCAGTTGTTTGACACAATTGATGTAGCGCTCTTCATGCCTTCGTTGCAAACCAACGCCTACATTCAATCCTTTTTCTTTGGCTTTTTTAGAGGCTTCTAAAACCCTGCGTACTCCAGTCACATCACTTGCAACAGGCTTTTCCATAAAAACCTTTTTGCCTTGATTGATTGCATATTCAAATTGCTGAGGTTTAAAACCCGGGGGAGTAGCAATGACCACCATATCCACATCTTCATTAATCGCTTGTTTGTATCCATCAAGACCACCAAAGATTCTGCCTTCAACATCAACCCTATCCTCGCCATATTTCTTTTTGAAAGCATTGACTTTGTTAGTAACTTTTTCAGGAAAGGCTTCTGCAACAGCGACCAACTTGGTGTTGCATCGCACACCTTTTTTCTCCAAATCTTTCGGTGCATCCAATATCTGCCCAATTGCACCAGTGCCGCGACCACCAAGACCAATGGCGGCCACTCGGATAGTATCACTTTTAAGGTCTTCTCCTCGGGCAACATAAGGGAAGCTCGCAGCAGCTCCAGCCAAGGCAGAAGTGCCGATAAATTTTCTACGGGTTACGATTTCTGATTCGTTCATATAATTTTAGAGGTTACTGTTTGGAAAGGGTTTTTATTAGTTTATTTGAGGAATACTGGCAGACGGACCATCAATATCACCTAAAGCCCACTGTATCCCGTCGAGAAAATGTTGCAACATAAAGGGCGTCCACCAGGTCGCTTTGTTGTGCCCAAAGTTAGAATAAAATATTCTACCTTTACCATAGGAACGCACCCACGAAACGGGATAATCATTGGTGGGCGAATTACCTTTTTTTCCGGATTTAACGGAATCCAACCCAATCAAAATCCTAAGTTTGGAACGATCATATCCTTTGTACTGATAAATTTCATCTGAAAAAGTAAACTCCTTATCTTTAAAAGCCGCATTCACAGGGTGCTTCTCATCTTCCACAAAAAAAGGCCATTTCCCTCCAGCATTCCATGGATGTCCAGCAAAGCAACCTCCAATCATGTCAGTGTATTCCTGCCAATTCGGCATTCCACCATCAGATGCGGAGTGAAAGCCTACAAATGCCTTTCCGTCTTTAATAAATCCCAAGATTGCTTTTCGCTGTTTGTCATCCGTAAAGGCTTTTTGCACATGCGTACAATTATTGAAAATAATCAGATCGTATTTGGCTAATCCTTCTTTGGTAAATTCATCTGTCTTAATCGTAAATGTAGCTTCAAATGCACCCGTTTTTTCTGACATTATCCGCAGTGCTTTTGCTCCAGTTGGGATGGATGAATGCTTAAACCCACTCGCATGCGAGTAAATCAAGGCTTTCCTTACCTTTAATGGCTTTACGGTTGACTGGGAAGGCATAGCTTCCAGAATTTTTTTTTCCTCATCTCCAAAGATAAAACTACCAAGTGAAAGAAAGAATGCGGTGAAGATTAAAAGGGGGATTGTTTTCATAGGGCTCATTAATGCGAACAAGAAGACGGAAATCTTGCAACAATTATATCTTTAATAAAAGGAATTTTTTGAAAGATGAAGTAAAGTAAAAACAGCTTCAACTGCAGGAAGGACAAACCCCAAAAACTTCCATCACATGTGTCACTTCCTTATATCCGTGACCTCTAGCAATTTCTTCCAGTTCTTCTTTCATACAGACATCAACCCTTTCCGAGTCTCCGCACTTCCTACATGTCAAATGATGATGATGTCCGTCCCCATGCCCGAAACAATAAACTTTCGTGCCATTTTCCCTCACACCCAACTCTACCACGCCTGCTTTGACAAATTGATCCAAACAACGATAAACGGTCACAAGATCGCAGGGATGCTTGGACAGTCTTGCGTGATTTTCTTCTGCGGATATTGGTGCATTCGCTTCAGATAAAACTTCAAGAATAGCTTTTCTTTGCTCAGTAATGCGTAAGCCTTTTTCTCGAAGAATTGAAATCGCGTTTGTTACTAAATCAGACATTTTACTTTTCAATTGATGAAACTTTTTACGATCAAATAAGGAGAAGACATCTTCTGCAACTATCTTTTCTAGTTGAAGGTTATCGTTGCTCAAGCTAGCACCAAAGTATGAATTTTAAATTAGCTTTGACCTGCTTCTGCATTCTTTTTTTTCAATCAGTTTTTTCAAAATCAATGGATAATTTGCTTAAAAGTTACCATCCACATGTATCCAATAATACGAAGGGAGATAAATTCCTTTATCGAACCGCTTCGCCAGCAAAAATGATCAAAGACGAAAAATATCCTCTGCTTGTGTTTTTTCATGGAGCAGGAGGTCGGGGAGACAACAACATGGGGCAACTTTTAGATGCAGGTGGATTACAGGCTTTTGAGAAAGCCGGAGTAAGAACAAAATTTCAATCCCATGTTTTTGCAGGTCAGGTCCCAAAGGGTGAAAGGTGGGTTAATGTGCATTGGTCTCTTCTTGGACATAAAATGCCTAAGATTTCGGACTCCATGCACATGGCCTTCGAGGCTATAGATGCCTATATTCAGGACCCTAAAAATCAGGTCGACTCAAAAAGAATATATGTCATGGGCCTATCCATGGGCGGATACGGAACTTGGGATGCCATTCAAAGAAGACCAAATTTCTTTGCCGCAGCCGTACCCATCTGTGGCGGCGGAGACACTTCATTGGCCTCTAAACTTATTGATCTCCCAATCTGGGCATGGCATGGAGACGGTGATAAAGTGATCAAACCTTCCCGCTCAAGAGATATGATTAATGCAATATCCAAGGCTGGAGGTTCACCTAAATATTCCGAAATAAAAGGAAGGGGTCATAACTCTTGGGTGGATTGCTGGAATACTGATGAACTTTGGAAATGGCTGTACTCACAATCGAAAGACTGATTACTAATTCCTTACCCTTGTTTCTTGTGCTGAAATTTCGAATATTTTTTCTGGTTACTTTCCTAATAGGCTTAATCTCAATATCAGGATCACAAAAACCAAACATAATCATTTTCATGGCAGATGACATGGGGATCGGAGATACAAGTGCATACCTTAACATTAAATTAATGGAAGGAACAAAACCTATCTCCAAAACGGTTAAAACCCCGAATATTGATAAGTTTGCCAAGGAAGGAATGATTTTCACGGATGCTCATGCACCAGCATCAATGTGCAGCTCCACACGATATTCTCTCCTTACGGGTCGGCTTGCCCATCGCTCCTACCTCAAAAAACAAGGTTGGCTTCCTCACGGTCCAAATCGCCCAATGATTCAAAGAGCCCTCACAACTCTAGCCGAAATGCTCCAGAGTAATGATTACTTCACGGGAGCAGTCGGAAAGTATCATGTGGGAATGGATTTTGACGACGGCAAGGGAAAGCCTGCAGATGAGTTTGATTATAAAGATGTGGATTTTACCAAAAATATTTTGGATGGCCCAACTCATCACGGTTTCGATGAATTCTTTGGCGTTCCTGGAAATACGGAAGACTCCCTCGATACAGAACCAAGAATTTTTATTCGTAATGACAGATGGACTTTTACAGACCGTTCAAAAATGAAATGGACAGGAATCAAATATAGAGCCGGTCAAATTTTGAGTGAACCAGACTGGGACTTAAGCCAAATCGGGCCCAACTTTCTACGAGAAGGCATACAATTCATTGAAAAAGCATCAAAAAAACAAAAGCCTTTCTTTTTGTATTATGTCCCGGCAGCCAATCATTACCAACGAAATACCTCTGGTGACTACGCTGTTCCAGAATCGATTGATAATCAACCAGTCAAGGGAAGCAGCCGATACACCGATGGATCCAAAGGTGATGATCGTGAAGATATGATCATCGAGAATGACATCGCTTTGGGTGCCTTGCTTAGAAAGATTCGAGAAACGGATGATCCACGCAACCCAGGAAAGAAAATAATCGATAATACTCTCATTATTTTCACAAGTGACAACGGACCAAATGTGGGAGACAACGAAGGCGTAAACCCAGAAAGTGGAGGTCTAAGGGGTAAGAAAGCTAAGCTTTGGGAAGGGGGTCATCGAGTGCCATTTATTCTTTTCTGGAAGGACCATATAAAAGCTTCTTCCATTAACCGTAATCTTTTTTCACTAACCGATCTCTATGCCACACTTGCAGAAATTCTGAACCATAGCTTAAAACCCTCAGAGGCACAGGACAGTTTGAAATCCTTTGAGTATTGGAAGGATTCCAGAAAAATAGACGATCGTGCCAGATACTTCTTTTGTCACTTGGGTCCGCCATATGAAAATGATGCCATTGCAATAAGACAGGGTGCTAAAAAAGTGATTATTAAAGGTGGGCTCGCACAGCCATGGACTAAGGACGGATCACAAGGTTCCGCCATGACTTCAGTTTCTTATAATCTAAATATGGATCCATATGAGAAAGAAGATTTTTCAAAAAAAGATCTTGGCTCAACAAACATGGTGGATCGGTTTCTTCAAATTCATAATCAAGGCTATTCCAGGGAACTGAGTTTACCCGAAAGTAAAAATCTCATTCTCGAGGATGGATGGCACAATTTAAGAAATGATATTACCGGATCTATAGGATTTGAATTCAAAGTTAAAGTGAACCAGATCGTTTCACACCTCGGTATGTGGGACGATCATGATCGTGAAATTCCAATCCGGGATGCACGGGGCATTCCTACAGAAATTGGATCCGACAAACCCAGCAGAGAAGGAGACAGACCCAGATCAATTCGAAGTGAGCACTGGATCAAGTTATGGGAGTTCAATGATTCTAGTTTTAAAGAAATCGGTGCCGTTTTAATAGGCCCCGAGAAACAAGGTCAACTAGAAGGAGAATTTAGGTATCTTGAATTAAAGAGCCCCATCAATCTTTACAGTCAATCTCATTACATGCTCACCATGTCCACTCGTGCGGGAGATAACGACTATTTCCATGACCATGTGGCTTTTGACGGATTATCTCCCTTGGTAAGTCCAATGGTAAGTATCATAAAAAATGTCATGCTAAGGGAAAATTATCCGGATCAAACTTTCTCAATTCCATCTTTTGCAGATCTACATTCCGACTACTCAAAGTTTAGAATTCCTGTCGGACCTACCTTACGATTTCAGTAAGCCTGCTTTTTTAATTTAATTTCATATATCAAATATAGTTGATATATGAAATCGTCACGATAATCATAAACATTATGAAAATACTGACTTTCTCTCTATCTCTGGCTGTTTATTGCTCGCCTTTTTTTGTGCTAAATGCCTCGATTCAACCAGTTCCATTTCACAAGGTTGAGATGACCAGCGATTTCTGGCGTCCCAGACTGATTACCCAGAGAAAAGTATTGGTACCCTTTGCCTTCGAGAAAACTAAACCTGGTGTAGCCCACTTGCAGGCGGCTGCAGATTATTTAAAAGGTAAAGAAGTTCCAGACCACCGCCCACATCGATTTATTGACTCCGACCTTTATAAAGTAATGGAAGGAGCCGCCTATCTAGCACAACTACAGGATGATCCTGAACTTGAAGCTCAGTTTGATCAAATTGTAGATGTCATCGTAGCCGCACAGGAGCCTAACGGTTACCTATACCCATCTCATACGACCAAGGTTGGGACTGATAAGAGCATGATGGGCAACACTCCGTATACTTTTGTGGTCCATAGTCATGAGCTCTACAACATGGGTCATCTTTACGAGGCAGCTATTGCCTACTACCTTGCGACTGGCAAGGATAAGTTGCTGAAAGTTGCTGAAAAAAATGCCCAACATGTAAACAAGGTATTTTTTGAGGGAGACCCTAAATACAACAACGGCAAACCTATACGACAAGCCCCCGGACATCAGGAAATGGAGTTGGCCTTGGTTAAGCTCTATCAGGTAACCGGAAAGGAGCTGTACCTTGATATGGCAGAAAAATTTCTTGAAATTCGTGGAAAGACCTATGTGCCTGACGGTGAAGGAGTGATGTCACCAACATATGCACAGCAACATAAACCCGTTGAAGAGCAGTCCGAAGCAGTTGGTCATGCGGTTCGGGCCACCTACCTTTACTCTGCAATGGCAGACATTGCCGGCCTAAAACAAAAAGAATCCTACACCAAAGCACTCCATCGAATTTGGGCTAATATTACTGATACCCGAATGCACATAACCGGTGGTCTCGGTGCTGTTCATGGAATTGAGGGGTTTGGTCCAAAATATCTTCTTCCAAACGCAGACGCATTCAATGAGACCTGTGCTGCTGTAGGTAATGTTCTCTTTAACTTTAGAATGTTTCTGGCGCACAAAGACGCTAAATATTTGGATGTGGCCGAAGTTTCCCTTCTTAATAATGTGCTCGCTGCAGTTAATTTGGAAGGGAACCGTTTCTTTTATGTAAATCCATTGGAAGCCGACGGAAAATATCCCTTTAATCACGGGACGGCAGGAAGGGCTCCGTGGTTTGGAACCGCCTGTTGTCCAAGTAACATGGCGAGGCTTCTTCCTCAGGTTCAGGGCATGACCTATGCCCACGATGAAGAAAATCTCTACCTCGCCATGTACGCCGAAACTTCGACCAAACTCAAAATCGCAGGTACTGAATTAGCCATTTCTCAAACCACAGATTATCCGAACGCGGGGAAAATAGAAGTTTCTCTTAACCCGAAAAAAGCCACTTCATTTAAACTTCACCTTCGGATACCGACTTGGGCAGGTAATCAGTTCGTACCTGGCAAGCTCTATCATTATCTGAACAAACCCAAAAGCAGTTGGAAACTTTCTGTAAATGGAAAAAATGTTTCGACTAAGACCGTGCTAGGGTTTGCCACCATCGAGCGAGAATGGAAAAAAGGAGATAAGGTATTACTCGAATTACCCATGCCATTGAGACTAAACAAGTGTGACTCCAGAGTTGAGGAAAATCAAAACCGATTGGCTTTTACCCGCGGACCTTTCGTTCTTTGCGCTGAATCCATTGATAACGAAGGGGCAACTCAGCGCTTTTACCTCGATTCTAAACCCACCATCTCAAAAGCAAATTTCTCCAAGGTGAGCCTTCCTGCAGGCTCTTTTTTAAGGGCTACAACTCGCACGAATGCTCTTACTGAAAGTGGTAAATCAGAAAAAAGAAACTTATCCCTTGTTCCCTACTATGCATGGAATAACCGTAAACCGGGTTCCATGACGATTTGGTTCCCGACCAATGCAAAACTCGCTGTGTTTGACCCACATAAACTTCCCAAAGAAAGCATTTTCTCAGTGATCAAAGCATCTCACACATCCGAACTCGACACAGTATCTGCCATAGGCGATGGAAAAGAACCAAGGTGGTCAAGTGGAAAGAATGTCCCTCGCTGGACAAGTCGCCCACAGCTCGGGACTCGTCAGTGGGTGGAAGCCTCATTTCCTGAAACTAAAAAAGTTCGAGATATTGGCGTTTACTGGATGCAGGATCAACAGGATGTAAAGTTTCCCAAGGAATGGTCACTTGAAGTAAGCAAAAATGGAAAATGGAAACCCTTTGAATTATATGTTACTGATCGCTATGACAATCGTGCCAACCAGTATAATGTGGTGCATCCAGCTTCACCACTTTCCTGTGATGGTATCCGAATAAATATGACACCACAGGAAAATTCTGCTGTTGGTATTTTGGAAGTTAAAGTCGCGTTTGAAAAATAACTTTTTTGCCCAACAAGTGATCCGAAGGTTTCTTGCCTTTATTGTTCTTTTTGGAGTAAATTCTAGTCTCCTTTTAACGAATACCTCGGCAACAACCGAAGACCTTTGTCAAAAACTGGAACAGTCCATTCAGGGCAAAAAGCATGGATTTTTGGCAGGTAATCTTTCTTATTATATTGGTGGATTTCATGCGAGTTGGAAACCTATTGAGGATGAAACCATAGGATTAACCCACCCCTTCTATCACGACCTGCGTAGTCGGGGAGTTGGTCTTTTGGAAAGCGAGATTTCCGGGACAGAAAACACGGGTGTTGGAAATGATTTTATGGGTTGGGAATTTTACAAGGATACCCGTGTACTTTATGGAACTGTGATCGTAGGGGAAAAGGAATATAAACACCCAGTACCCTCGCAAATGATTTGGCGGCCCGATAAAATGATTTGCGAATACCAGCTCGATAATATTCTGATAAGGGAGGAAAAGTTTATCGGTGAAAATGATGCCGCCGCATCTATCATCACATCATCCGAACCAGTAATCCTGCGCTTTGAAGGGCATAGCTTCTATGTAAGACACAGTGTTTCTTCTTCTGCTAAAATCTCCTATCAAAAAGCAACCAATACTATTGTTGTTCTTGAAGGCGGAACCGTGAAAAGTAGGCCCGACCCAGACGGTCCTGTAAGAGTAGGGCCATGCGTTTACCAAAACATGACCACCGCACTTTCGGCCTCCAAAGACTTTTCTAAAACCTTTTCCTCCAAACTTGGTGATAATGGGGAACAAAAATACCGTTTCGAAATTCCATGTGATTCTCATGGCGTAACCGTCTCCTGGGCGATGGATGATAATCAGGAAAAAGCAATTAACAAGGCTGGGGAAATTGTCTTTCGAGCCAAAGAATTACTTGCCTTCAAGACTAATGAAATGAATCTTCTTCTCAGTCACGGCATACCACAGTTTCGTTGTAGTGATCCAAAATTTGAAGAGATCTATTATTTCTTATGGTCAATTTATCTGATGTACTACATCGAAGTACAAAAAGGCTGGGAAATGGAGAGTCATACCCAGTCAGCAGTTAATAATTTTCTGGGGATTCACCGGTACGACGCCAGTTTTCAAATTAAGGTCGGTGCATGGACACGAGATAAAAAGAAGTTCGCTTATGGCAATGTATTGACCTGGAAACATTTGGTTGAAAACAAAAGATACCGGGAAACACCAAATGGCTTAATCATGCTCTCCGATAACAAAGGAATAGGCTGGCATTCAGGAGCCTACGGGGGAGAATTGGCGGAGCATGTCATTGGTGCCTGGCAAATATATCAGCATACCGGTGACCTTAATTTTCTACGGGATTGTTACGAAGATTATTTTCAAAAAGTATTTTGGAAAAGATTACTGGGCTTTGCGATGAATGATTTTGAGGTGGTTGAAATTCTAGAGCAAATGGCCCATCTAACTGGTAACGAAGGAGATGTTGAACATTGGCAGGCACTGGTAAAGCAGGATCCTGAACATATTCGTCTGATGTTTGACCAAAGATGGGAGGCAAATGGGCATGATAATTTTTTCATGGGACCCAAGAACGGGAAATTACATACCAACGCATTTTGGGCAATGCGTACTCTTCACTTCCCTAGAGAATATGCCGAACAAATGATTCACTCTTGGGCACTAAATCAAACCGATGGTTTTATGGGCGAATTTTTTCCGCTGGCCATGGCAAAAAAGTCGATGAAGATTTTTACCTCTTCGGATGATTTGGCTTTTGGGTACACACC
>JAYZJX010000021.1:0-14665 GCA_036164015.1 Verrucomicrobiota bacterium
TCACGATTAAGGAAGATTAGTTCTTCCCGTGATAACCTCAAGCATTGCTTGGAGTTTCCAATCTGTTTCTTTCTTTTCCTGCTTTGCGATTGATCCTTCAACTAAGCCTGCACCCGCATATAGAGTGAGCTTTTTGGAGGATATCTTACCACATCTTATAGGCACTACAAATTCTCCTCGCCCGCGATTATCTATCCAACCCATAACTCCTGAATACCAACCACGTGGAGCTTTTTCTAATTTTTTAACTAGAGGGAGTGCAATATCTCGAGGACTTCCACCCATGGCGGGTGTGGGATGAAGGGCAGATAACACTTCGAAAGGGTGAATTCCAGTTACAGGGTAAGCCCGGAGAGGTGTCTTTGCGTGTTGTAAGTTGGCAAGCCTTAAGATCCTAGATTTCCCTTCCTCACAATTTTTTATGCCAATAGAAGACAGGCGGCGAAGAATACTTTGTATGACTAGTTTATGTTCTAAAATTTCCTTATCCCGACCTAGTAAAGTTTTTCCCCAATGTGCATCCTTTCCGGCAGACAATCCTCTTGGGGCAGACCCGGCCAAGGCTTCCGTTTCAAAAGAATTTCCTGAAGTTCTCAATAATCGTTCAGGTGTTGCACCCACCATTAATCCATTATTGGGTTGTGAAATACAAAAAGTATGACAGTCAGAGAATTTTTCTCGGAGGGCATGGGCGATAGAAAAGGGTGGGAGTTGAGAATCAGTTTGAAATGAAAGTTGCCTTGATAGGACAATCTTGGAAAGCTTTTGTTTGTTAATTGCATCAAGGGCTTTTTTGACCGCTTCCTCATAGTCATAATTCTCCTTCGGATTACCGACTTTAATTAATTTTGGGTCTAATGCATTCTTGTTGTTGTAACGTAAGCCTCTGATTTTGGAAATCTGGTCGTTAAATTCGCCAATTATATTTTCGGTTGAAGAATTTGGACAAATTTCAAAATTTAGAATGATGAAGTTGGAACCCTCTTTTCTGACTACCTGCCAGCGGGGAAGAAAAACTTCTAATGGAGGAATTTGTTCTGATTCGCTGGGTTCATTTTCAAATGTTGCAGATATAAAAAGGGTTGGGCCGGTTCCTGGCACTCTATTATCTCCGGCAACTTGGATCTTTCTAAATGTATTTTCAGCCCATTCTTTACCTTTAAGGAAACGATCCTCACCTGAAAATCGTCTTACTGTTAAATACTCTCCAGCGGCTATTGAAAATTCTTTTGACGGCTTTTCCAGATAGCAAACAGGAGATTCATCAATATGAATCTCCTCTAGAATCGCAAGTGGGTCTGAATAATCCGTTTCTAAAGTAACAGATAAATAATGAGATTGATTTGTCCTTTTAGAATGGGAAATCAAGTCATCCAAGTAATGGTGCAAGTCAGTTTGCTCATCGCAATGTGAAGGAGGCAATACGGCTTGTGGTAGACTCATTTGATAAAAGTATGCGTTTTGTTTTCTTGCTGATCCGGAAAAGGCGGGTCGTAACCTCCTGGATGCATAGGATTGCATTTGGCGATGCGAGAAAGTGTTTTACTTAAAGCAAGGTGAAGAGGGAGATGACGAAAGCATTCCAAGCTGTATTCTGAGCAAGTTGGATAAAATCGGCATCTCGCATAGGGACCCAAAAGAACCTGTTTAATCGGTGAAAACAACCGGTAAACCCTAATAATTAGAATAAAAGGGGAACTCAGGATTTTAAAAAAAACATTGTTCGTTGCAACAGGCACATTCTTTATTCTATTGCATCTTGAGCACATGGGCAAAACGGAGAAACTAGTAATTTATTCTCTAATGATTTGATTCTGCTTTTCTTTTTTTTGGAAGTGACTTGGATTTTATCTCTTTTTCAATGTGGTCAATACATTCCTGAAGTTCGCATGTCCCGTCGATATCAGGATTATTACGCGAACGGATTGATACCTTTCCTTCTTCGGCTTCTCTTCTGCCCAAAATGATCATGTGAGGGACTTTATCAGTCTCAGCCTTTCGAATTTTTGCCCCAAGCTTAGCGGCCTGACGGTCGATACCGGTTCGAATACCAAGATCTGAAAACTTTTTGGCATAATCTTCTGCTGCAGCAACAAGATCATCATTCATCGGGAGCAGACGAACCTGTTCAGGTGCCAACCATGTAGGGAAGTTACCAGCAAAATGTTCAATTAATAATCCACAAAACCTTTCCATAGATCCAAAAGGAGCCCGATGGATCATTACTGGACGATGATCCTTGTTGTCGGATCCGACATACGAAATATCAAATCTTTCAGGAAGATTATAGTCAACTTGTACGGTTCCCAGTTGCCATTCTCTGCCAATTACATCTTTAACAACGAAATCGATTTTAGGACCATAAAAAGCTGCCTCACCAAGTTCCTCCTCATATTCAACATCTAAAGTTCTTACTGCCTCCCTGAGTGCAGACTCAGCCTTGTTCCATCCCTCAGCATCTCCAACATACTTGTCCGAATCAGGGTCACGGAGACTGACTCTTACTCGATATTCGTTCATGCCAAGAACTGAAAAAACAAGTTTAACTAATCCTAGGCATCCTTGAATCTCTTCTTGAAGTTGGTCCTCTCTAAGAAAGAGGTGAGCATCGTCCTGAGTAAAACCGCGTACTCTTGTCATACCACTCAGTTCACCTGATTGTTCCCAACGGTAAACGGTTCCAAATTCAGCTAATCTTATGGGTAAGTCACGATAAGATCTTTGCTCTGACTTGTAGATACTTATGTGCATAGGGCAATTCATTGGTCTTAGCAGATGACCATCTAACTCTCCTTTATCTAACTTATTTTCAAGCTGAGTGCTTGAGAAACCTTCTTGAGCTAAATCTGTTAAACACTCTCGTTGAATTATCGGAGGATATTGAGAATCCTGATAGTAGGGGAAGTGTCCCGATAAGCGGAATAGATCAAGTTTTCCAATATGAGGCGTATAGACTTGTGAGTAGCCTTGTTTTGTAAGTTCTGAGGTGATAAATTGTTCAAGTTCTTGACGAATAATTGCACCATTAGGTTTCCAAAGGACTAATCCCTGTCCAACCATTTCATCAATATGGAAAAGTCCTAAATCTTTTCCAAGATTTCGGTGGTCACGCTTTTTTGCTTCTTCTATTTGCTGAAGGTATTCCGCCAATTCATCTTTGGTTGAAAAAGCTGTACCGTAAATTCGCTGAAGTTGCTTATTAGCTGCATCTCCACGATGATAAGATCCAGCCACCTGTAATAATTTGAATGCCTTAATTTTTTTGGTGTAGGATACATGTGTTCCTGCACATAGATCCATAAACTCACCGTTTTTGTAAAAAGAAATAGCTTCGCCTTCTGGAATATCTTCTAGTCTTCCGAGTTTATATTCCTCTTGATTCATTTCGCGAATTATACTGATAGCCTCATCACGGGATACTTCCATACGCTCAAAACGCTGGTTCTCTTTGATGACATTGGCCATTTCCCCTTCAATCTTCTCAAGGATTTCAGGTGTGAAGGCTATCTTCGAGTCGAAGTCATAATAGAAACCTGTGTCGGTGGGCGGTCCGATATCCAGTTTGGTCTCCGGGTACAGGCGAAGTACCGCGGTAGCTAAAACATGAGCAGTTGAATGGCGTATTTCCTCCAGAGGTGTCATTTCCTTCATCTTGCTTACTCTTATAGATTTGCAGGACACAACCTGCAACGCCAAAGGAAATTAGATTACGCGTCGAAACCTAGATTCGGACGCAACCATTTAATTGCTTTATCAACAGACCACTTTTTTCGTCGTGCGTAATCCTCAATCTGATCTCTGCCTAGACTTCCCACATTGAAATATCGGGCATTGGGGCTCGAAAAATATAATCCGGAAACGGAGCAACCCGGATTCATTGCTCGAGATTCGGTAAGTTTCAAACCGATTTTCTCTTTAACCGAAAGAAGGTCCCAAATCATATCTTTTTCGGTATGATCAGGCTGGCTTGGATAACCACAAGCAGGACGGATACCTTGATATTTTTCATCAATGAGAGATGCATTATCTAGGTTCTCAGACATTCCGAATTTCCACCATTCTCTAACTTTTTTGTGGGTCAATTCAGCCATTGCCTCCGCAAAACGATCTCCAAGTGCTTTTACCATAATCGCAGAGTAATCATCATTGTCATTTTCATACTTCTCAGCAAGTTGCTCAACGCCTTCACCTGCACATACTGCAAAAGCTCCTATGAAATCAGTCCTTCCAGAGTCAAGAGGAGCAACGAAATCAGCTAGACAGTAATGGGGCTGATTTGGAATGGATTGTTGCCTTCGAAGGAAATGAAAGGTTCCAATCTTATTGGTTTTATCCAGATCTTCATAAAGATAAATATCGTCCAGGACAGAATTTGCAGGCCACAATCCCACCACAGCATCGCATGTAAAAGCACTCTCATTGATAATCTGTTCAAGCAACTCCTGTGCATAGTCGAATAATTTTTGTGCTTCTTCCCCGACTCTTTCCCGTTTGAGAATTTCGGGATATTTTCCTTTTAGTTCCCACGACCAGAAAAAAGGAGACCAGTCAAAATATTCCAACACTTCTTTCAATTCAGCACGGAAATTATGAACTCCTAGTTTTTCGTGAAAGGGTTCGTCAATTTCTTGTTTTTCCCAATCAATATGCACGCCATTCGATCTGGATTCAGTAAGGGATAGAAGTTTTCTTTCTCCTTTTTGTTGGTGTTTGATACGGATCTTTTCCTGTTTTTCCGATAGTTCTCTAACAAAAATTTCTTTTTTATCAATATGTGTCAGGTCATTGCATACATTTACGACTAAAGATGCATCAGCTACTTGCACAACCGCCTGATCATAATGTGGTGCTATTTTAATGGCAGTATGATCCTTGCCAGTGGTTGCACCACCTATGAGAAGAGGGATTTTAAGTCCGGCTTTTTTCATCTCCTGCGCATTGTGAATCATTTCATCAAGAGAAGGAGTAATAAGACCACTAAGTCCTAAGATATCCGCATTGTGTTTTTTTACGGCTTCGAGAATTTTGTCGCATGATACCATAACTCCCAGATCGATGACCTCCCAATTGTTACAGGCTAATACGACACCCACAATATTTTTTCCTATGTCGTGAACATCCCCTTTTACTGTGGCTATAACCATGGTTCCACGCTTGCTTGAAGCACCCTCACTTTTTTCGGCTTCCATGAAGGGTTCCAAATAGGCTACTGCTTTTTTCATCACTCGAGCACTTTTAACAACTTGGGGGAGGAACATTTTCCCACTGCCAAACAAGTCGCCAACCACTTTCATTCCATCCATCAGTGGCCCTTCAATTACTTCAAGAGGACGACCCAATAATTTTCTAGCCTCTTCCGCATCTTCCTCAGCATAGTCTCCTATGCCTTTAACCAAAGCGTAAGAAAGGCGTTCTTGGACAGGTTTTTCTCTCCAAGAAAGATCGGGGCCTTCAGATTTTCGGCCTTCGTTCTGATCTTTGATCTTCTCTGCATATTCAAGTAAATCTTCACCGGCACTAGGACTCTTATTTAGAACAACTGCTTCTACTTTTTCTTTTAAGGTCGGTTCAATTTCATCATAAACTGTAAGCATTCCAGCATTGACAATACCCATATCCAGTCCTGCCTGGCAGGCATGGTAGAGGAAGCAAGCATGCATGGCTTCGCGAACTAGGTTGTTACCTCTGAATGAAAATGAAACATTACTGATACCCCCACTAGTACGGGCATGAGGACAGCGATTCTTAATTTCACGAACGGCTTCGATGAAATCAATGCCATATGCGTTGTGCTCATCCATTCCTGTAGCAAGGGTAAGAACATTTGGATCAAAAATGATGTCATGAGCTGGGAATTGAACCTCATTGACGAGAATTTTATAGGCTCTTTCACAAATTCGGACTTTATCATCAAGTGTAGCAGCCTGACCTTTTTCATCAAATGCCATAACCACAACTGCGGCCCCGTAACGCATAGCCAAATTAGCGTGTTCCTTGAACACATTCTCTCCTTCTTTGAGACTGATAGAGTTTATTATACATTTCCCCTGAATTACTTTCAGTCCTGCTTCAATTACTGACCACTTGGAACTGTCGATCATTATTGGCACCCGAGATATATCCGGTTCAGAAACGACTAAATTCAGGAATTTGGTCATGCACGCCTCTCCATCTAGAAGAGCAGCATCGAAATTGACATCTAGTATATTAGCTCCATTTTCAACTTGTTGCTTAGCAATTTTTAGACCTGCTTCATAGTCCTCTGCTTCTATCAATTTACGAAAGCGAGGGGAACCTGTGACATTGGTTCTTTCCCCAACCATAATCAATGACTTAGATTCTCCACTAAGGGTGAAATTTTCAAGTCCGCTTAGACGCATTGCAGGATCTACTACAGCAGGATTACGAGGAGCTGCTTGTGATATTTTTTCTGCAATTGCATGAATATGGTCAGGAGTTGTGCCGCAACATCCACCAGCCATATTCAACAGCCCCTCATCCGCAAAAGTAAAAAGTGAACTAGCGGTATCTTCAGGTTTTTCGTCATATCCAGTGGGTGCGAGCGGGTTTGGCAAACCTGCATTTGGATAACAGTGTACAAAACAGTCGGCGTTTTTCGAAAGGGCCTGTAAATATGGACGCATAGCATCGGCACCTAAAGCACAGTTTAGCCCAACACCCAATGGCTTTGCATGAGCAATTGAATTCCAGCATGCTTCAGTCGTTTGTCCTGAAAGAGTTCGACCCGAAGCGTCCGTTATCGTGATCGATAGGATAACAGGCAGCCTTTTTTCAGAAATGTCGAAATAATTCTCTAATGCGTAAATTGCCGCCTTCAGATTCAGGGTATCAAAGGTAGTTTCAGGCATGAGAATATCTACTCCACCCTCAACAAGGCCAAGAATTTGATTGTAATAGGTTTCAACCAATTCATCAAAACTAACATTCCGAAGGGAGGGGTCGTTTACATCAGGTGAAAGAGAGGCAGTACGATTTGTTGGACCGATCGCTCCTGCAACAAATCGAGGTCGGGTTGGGTCTGCCTGCATCATTTCATCGGCAGCTTCGCGTGCAAGTTTAGCGGACGCGACATTCAGGTCATGAACTATGCCCTGCATATGGTAATCAGCCATTGCTATGCTAGTTGCACTGAATGTGTTTGTTTCCACTAGATCACTTCCAGCTTCAAAGTAGGATTTGTGAATATTTTTGATTACATCCGGGCGGGTGATGCTGAGCAGATCATTGTTTCCCTTGAGTTCACATTCATGATTCTTAAAAGCATCTCCCCGAAAATCTTCTTCAACCAACTTTTCCTGCTGTATCATTGTTCCCATTGCACCATCAAGTACTAGGATTCTTCGGTTCAGGATGTCCCTGAGATCATTTTCGGTAGGTCGGGTTTTAGAGAAATCTTTCATTTCGCATCAATCAATCATGATATAATGATATGTATTTTGAGCAATTTCAAAACTGAAAAACTTTTAAAATCTAATTTCTTTGCTTTATTGGTAAAATATCTCTAAAACAAATATCTTTCGGGACGTAGCGTAGTCTGGTTAGCGCGCCTGCTTTGGGAGCAGGAGGCCGTGAGTTCGAATCTCACCGTCCCGACCATTTTTACCTCACATAGTTTTCCTTACATTCCCAAAGTTTTGAATATTCGCTTGATAAATTGGGGAGAAAGTCAAATTGCAGAAGTTTTTTTCAATCACTCAGCAAAATGGACCAATGAACTTTTAAAAGAGTTTCTTAACGAACGATCTAAAGCCAAAAAGTCTCACAAAATCGGCGGGCGTTGGGAAAATCAATACCTCGGAATTGACGACATACCTAGTGCTCGCATTCCGATGATCCAAGCGAGAGATATTGGGAAAGAAAAATTGGGGATTTCTTCTATTGTTTTATTTGAAGCACCCGTAGGAAGTCATAATTCTCATCCTCCATTTTGGTTTAATATTGCCCGAAATGGAGAAAAGACTGGGATTCATGATCATGCACATCTTTCCAGTTTGTCAGGCGTAATCTATTTACAAGCTGACAAGGGTTGTGGAGATTTATACTTCAGGAAAGAAGGTGTGGATGATCTTAGTATTTGTCCAGAAGTTGGTAAGTTGATTATTTTCCCTCCCTTTCTGCGACACGGAGTTCATGCTAACAAGTCCAGCAGGGATAGAATTTCGTTTGCATTCAACTTGTTTCCTTTTCCTCTTATTCAACCTGAATTTTGAGGAAATTATGCTAAAAATCATTTTACTGTAATAAATCCAGATAATTTGCCGACTTTTTGATCGATTATCGTTGTGATTAGTAAAAGAAAGTAGCAAATATGATAAGAACAAATTGGTACACTTTACCTAACAAGCCTATTACATGAGTCCCTCTACTGATTCCTTTCAAGAAATCGAGTCTGCGGTTGTTCGTTTCGCTGGCGATTCCGGCGATGGTATGCAAACCGTAGGTGAACGTTTTACTGATTCCAGTGCATTTGCTGGAAATGATATAGCAACTCTTCCAGACTTTCCTGCTGAAATTCGTGCCCCGGCCGGTACCCTTGCTGGGGTTTCCGGCTTCCAACTGCAATTTGGCAGTCGAAAGATTCTTACTCCTGGAGATGAGCCTGATGCACTTGTTGCCATGAATCCGGCAGCACTCAAGGCTAATATTGATGACTTACCAGAGGGAGGAATGTTGGTTGTTAATATTGATTCCTTCAAAAAAATGAATTTAGCAAAAGCTGGCTATGAAAGTAGTCCGCTGGAAGACGAAGAATTTAGAAAAAAATACCACTTAGTAGAACTAGACCTTACAAGCCTGACCAAAGAGGCTCTTAAGGACAGCCCACTTAAACCTTCGGACAAGGCAAGATGTAAGAATTTCTTTGCTTTAGGGTTTATGTATTACGTATATGGTCGCCCGCTTGAACCAACCTTAAAGTTTTTTAGCGATAAGTGGGGAAAGAAGCTCCCTGAACTTTCCGAGGCTAATTCTACTGCTCTGAAAGCCGGTTTCAATTTGGGCGATACCATGGAAACTGCGAGAAATCGTTATCAAGTGTCAAAGGCTCCGGTTCAGGCTGGCGTTTACCGTAAGATTTCCGGAAATGAAGCACTGGTTTACGGATTGGTTGCTGGAGCCAATCAGGCGAATCGAGAACTTCTATATGCGGGTTATCCAATCACTCCAGCATCTCCAATACTCGAAGGACTATCAGCATTGAAAAAATTTGGAGTGAAGACCCTTCAGGCTGAAGATGAAATTGCCGCGATGGGTATGGCCATTGGTGCCAGCTTTGCTGGAGATTTATCAGTTGTGGCGACAAGCGGCCCAGGAATGTGCCTTAAAAGCGAGTTTATTGGTCTAGCCTCGATTACCGAGCTTCCTGTTGTTATCGTCGATGTTCAGCGTGGTGGGCCTAGTACAGGATTACCGACCAAGACTGAGCAGAGCGACCTTCTGCAAAGTTTGTACGCAAGGCATGGAGATTGTCCGCTTCCCGTTTTGGCTGCTCATTCACCTTCTGATTGCTTTGATTGTGCCATGGAGGCTTGTCGCATAGCGCTAACTTACATGACTCCCGTTATTTTGCTGAGTGATCTATATGTTGCCAACGGAGCAGAGCCGTGGAAAATCCCAAATGTCTCTGAACTGCCAAAAATTGAAACCAAATTCGCTGATCCCAAAGAGGAATTGATTGTTTACAAAAGGGACCCTGAGACTTTAGCTCGTACTCAGGCAATTCCAGGCCAGGCAGGCTTAGAACATCGAATTGGAGGCTTGGAAAAATCAGAAGATGGAGGTGTTAGTTACGATCCAGAAAATCACGAAAAGATGACCCATCTTCGAGCGGACAAAATCAATGGTATTGCAAAAAGTTACAGTCCAATTTCTATTCAGGGAGAAAAAGAAGGTGATTTATTAGTGATTGGATGGGGAGGTACTTATGGTGCAATATCTTCGGCAACTAAAGTACTCCAGGATGAAGGCTTTTCAATCAGCAGTATTCACTTAAGGCATTTAAATCCTTTACCGAATGATTTGGAAAAACTGTTAGATTCCTTCAAAAATGTTATCGTTCCAGAGATCAACTTGGGACAATTATCCACGATTTTGAAAGCCAAATATGTAAGAAACATTCTTTCTTACAATAGGGTACAAGGTAAGCCATTTAAAGTTACCGAACTCCGGGAAGAGTTTGTTAAGCATCTATCCTCTAATTAATTATTAAAATATGAGTACAACAACTGAAGAAGGCACCCTTACGAAAAAAGATTTCGTAACTCCCAATGATGTAAGGTGGTGTCCTGGATGTGGTGACTATGCGATTCTTAACGCCGTTCAACGTACATTACCAGAGTTAGGGATTCCCAAAGAAAAATATGTAGTAGTTAGCGGAATAGGATGCTCAAGCCGTTTTCCTTATTATATGAATACTTATGGCTTTCATACAATACATGGAAGGGCTCCGACTGTGGCTACTGGAGTCAAGGTAGCGAACCCCGATTTATCAGTATGGATGATTACGGGTGATGGAGATGGGTTATCTATTGGTGCTAATCACCTGTTACACCTGTTACGGAGAAACCTGGACATCAATGTATTGCTTTTCAATAATAGAATCTACGGGTTGACTAAAGGTCAGTATAGCCCCACTTCTGAAGTCGGCAAGAGGACTAAGAGTACTCCAGCAGGTTCTGTTGATTATCCTGTAAATCCGCTTCTATTCGCACTTGGAAGTGAAGCTACCTTTATTGCACGAACCACGGATACTGACCAAAAGCATATGGTTGAAACTTTCAAGGCAGCACAAGCTCATAAAGGAACTTCTTTTGTTGAGGTTTTTCAAAATTGCGTGATTTTCAATAACAAGACTTTTGATTCTGTTACTGGTCGCGATGTTAAAAACGATCAAGTCATTTTTTTGGAGGAAGGAAAGCCATTAGTTTACGGGGAAGGTGGGAGTAAAGGGATTCGCTTAAACGGTCTAAATCTGGAGACCATTGATTTGATCGAAGGCTCGAGCACTGATGACCTTTTGGTTCACAACTCGAAAGAAACCAATCCTGCTTACGCTACTCTTCTTGCTCAAATGACATATCCCGCATTTCCTACTCCTTTAGGAATTTTAAGACAATTGGAAGGAAGAGAAACTTATGAGGATTCGGTGACTGGACAGATTGAATCTGCCCAAATTAATGGTGATGGTTCGTTGCAGGAGTTATTGACCGGCAATAATTCTTGGGTGGTTGAGAATTAGTTCCATTCAAAATATTTGACCTTGAATTAATAAAATCTTAAGTAAGATAATGGACTTTATAGACGAACCGAAATTCGGACACACTCGAAACAAATTACCAATTTTCTTGGTTCCTGTGATTATGTTCGCGACATTGATTATTGGAATCATTGCATCCAAAATCTATGTCAATAGCGTGCTAGATCATCAACAAGAAGAAATTAGCGAGTAAGTGTAGCTTTTTCCGCCTTCTCCTTAAATATAAAATCTTTTATAATGAAGACTTCATGATTGGAGTACCTTTTTTCCAAAGACCCTGAAAAGAGATCAAACCATCGGAATTAAATAAAGTTCCGTAACCATGTGGTTTACCGTTTTCAAAATTGCCAATATATAAACGGTTTCCGGATTTTTTTATTGAGCCAAATCCATTTGGTATTCCGTTTATGGTTCTGCCTTTAAACTCTTCTCCGTTTTTTAATGTGAGACTTTCTACAGACTTATTTATAGCAAAGGGGTCTTGTGTTGGCGTTTGCCTGTAAAATTCCCACTTTATTCTCATATCTTTAGTGCAGGCACTTAGTTCTTCTAAATCTAAATCAAAAAATTCAGGTTTCACTTCCCATACCTTTGTAAATTTATCAAATTTTCCTGCCTCGATCATCAAATCTAAAATAGCTTTGGATTGGAGATAGTTTTTCTCCTCATAAAGGGTTCTAACCAGTCTTTCCATACACATTTTATCTCCAAGACTCGCACCTTTATGCCACCAAACCTTTGCTTTTTCATTATTTATCGGAGTAGCAATTTTTGAGGAATTTAAAACTCCAAGCATATAGCACGCATTTGAATTTCCTCTAACTGCTGCCATCTCAAGCCATTGTTTAGTTTTTTGGAAATCTGGTGGAGATTCGTTTAACGCTAAGAAGGCGAGTCGTAGTTGAGAATCTGTATTTCCTTGAAGTGCTTTTACCCTTAATTCCGAATTGGCAAAAATTGTACCAAATGAAAATGGAATAAATAGTAAATTTATAACTCTAGCTCTCAAAAGAATAAAACCTATTTTACCTTAAGTAACTTATTAATTGTACCTTTTGGTTTATTACTTGGTTCATTTTGAGATGAATTAAATTTCCAGATTTGAATGTTTTCATTTGAATTTGCATCTCCAATCAAAGCATCAAATTTGCCTTTAAGTTTAAGTTGCTGTGCATAAATTGCCATTTCAATTTTTTTTATCCTATCCAAGGGTTCAGGGAACGCGTTTATTAATCTACTTGATCTTAAAAGAAGTAATAAGTCTATATCGTAAGCGTCACCAAAAACTGATGGATCATCTAATACGAAAAGCATTCTCCCACTTTTTATCTTTTTTGTTCCACCTTCTGAAGTAGATAAACTTCCATCTGCTTCAAGAGGAATAATTTTAAATCCACCGTTAGAAGTTGCTTCAACAATAAAGGTACCCACTCCCTTGATTGTCGCTTTTGATTTTAAAGAACTAAAATTAATCTGTGACTCTTCAGAAAATGAAAGCAATAGACTTCCCGAATTAAGCCAACAATCCTTGGGTGAAAACCATCTACAAACACTTAAACTACCAAGTCGCCAGATAATATCTTCATTTTTAAATTCAGATCTTGAGCCTTTTGCTGAAGCAATAATCTGATGACCGTGAATGCTGGAATTTAACTCTAATTTACTTATAGAATTAATACCTGTTAGCGTGGAGTCAATGATTTCGACTTTCCCGTTAATATAGGAGGTAACAATTTTAGTTTTTCCATTTAAAAAAAACGCCGTTGTAAAAACAACGGCGATGATAGTGAAAATTTTATTTAGAGGAGGATTCAAAATCGTGCCATAAGGCTAAGTCCAAAACCAGCATCTACACTCTTGTAGTCAAATGCATTATCATTGGAGTTTCTTAATGAATATACGGAATAAAGATAAAGATCAGGTGCTTCAGATTCAAAAAGAGGCAGTTCATACTTGCTAATGAGTGAATGAGAAAAATCTTCTCTATTGGAGTAAGCACCGTTGTCATAGTTTTGGTAGCTCAAGCGATAAGTTAATCCAACTGTTTCCAAAAGAGGGAAAGAAGAAATAGATGGAGACAACAATGCATACACTTCAAAGTTATCGAGTAGATCTTCAGGTCTTGTCGATCCAGATGCGGTAATTTTAGTGTAGTGATAACCAAAACCAAATGTCGATCTAAGTGCAAAGTTTGTAGAAGGTTGAAATGATGTTAGCATTCCAATTTGAGGGAAAAACTCACTGAAATCCTCCGTATCAAACTCAGTACTTTTATCCATATTGTAGTCTATTTTAGCATAATATGTTGCTGTCCCTCCATAATAAGAAAAAAGCCCGGTTGAGATGTGAGAGGTATTGTAATTAAAATCTCCTAGATCATCTATTAGGTAATCATTCACAGTATAAGCGGAATTGATGTAAGGAGTATACACCCCTTTATCACTTTCAATGACAGAAGATAAACCAGCAAAGAAAGTATTGGTCCACATGTCGGTTTCCACTTGGCTCAAGTCACCATCTTGGGCAAGGGGGTTGGAACGGTAGAAATATTTGGTATCGTAACCAAAGAATGCTGATATTTCTCCGTCTGTTAACGAGACAGGACGCTGGGCTCCTGTGTCACTTTCCGCGGTGTCAGCAACTGCAGTGCTAGGAGAATTAGCTGTTTGACTAGGGAGTGATGATTGAGTTCTGCTAGTCCCTTCAATTCGTGATTGTACTTGATCGGCGTTTGGTTGACCAAATGCACAAAGCATTAAACTTAAGAATGCGAATATTGAAACGAATTTGTTCATAATAGCTTGGAAAGACGAAATTAGTATTGTTTACGGATTTTCACAGCTGCTTTTCCGTTGGGTAATGAAATCGTAGAGTCGATATGGCCAGCCACTCCTCCATCAAAATGATCAGAAGTTAAGGTAGTTGTGCCGTGGGAGACATTTGAAAGATTAACTCCCCCTACTGTCGGTGAATTGTAGCTATCGAAATGAAGAGTCCCATCACGACTTTTCAAAATTACATCGGCCGTTTCAGGAAAAGCAACATCTTTAAGATTCACTGTTATTGCCTCCATGTAAACATCGTCTAGTCTGCTTGCGGAAAAATTAAGGCTATTTACTTGAATCAACTCATTAGCAATCAGATAAATGTTGTCGGGATCAGAAGATACACCACCATTTCCAACATTAAATTCTGAGTTAGAAATATTAAGGGTGCCTAATGTGGCTACTGCTAAGTTTCCTCCGGTAGTAATTTTGGAATTAACTAAGTACATACTGTCCGTATCCGTTCCCCCAGCACCAATCCCTAGGTTCGAACCCGTATAAGCAAGATCGCTATCCTTCATCATGAAATCATCGGCAGCTCCAAGAATCATTGCATGATCTTCGG